>CAZKEZ010000019.1:0-12573 GCA_964551905.1 uncultured Nocardioides sp.
GCTGATGAACGGCGGCGGACTGTTCGAGACCGGGGCGGGCGGGTCGGCGCCGAAGCACGTGCAGCAGCTGGTGAAGGAGAACTACCTGCGCTGGGACAGCCTGGGGGAGTTCTTCGCGCTCGCGGCGAGCTTCGAGCACTACGCCGGGGTGACCGGGAACGGACGGGCGCAGGTGCTCGCCGACACGCTGGATCGCGCGACCGGGACGCTGCTGAACGAGAACAAGTCACCGGCCCGCCGGGTCGGCGGCATCGACAACCGGGGCTCCCACTTCTACCTGGCGCTCTACTGGGCCCAGGAGTTGGCCCGGCAGTCCGACGACCCGGGACTCGCCGAGGCGTTCACCGAGCTGGCCGAGACGCTGACCGAGCAGGAGGAGGGCATCGCGGCCGAGCTGATCGCCGTCCAGGGCTCGCCCGCGGACATCGGCGGCTACTACCGACCCGACGGGGCCAAGACCACCGCGGTCATGCGACCCTCGGCCGCGTTCAACGAGGCGCTGCGGCTGCTGGGGTAGATCGGCGCCTCTCTGCGCCTCGCGGAATACCTGGCCGTCGTCGCGCCTTGCATCCTGCGTGGTCATGACCTACACCGCTGCCGCCGAGCCGCAGGCGCCGATCCGAACCCGGCACTTCCGCCTCGCGCTGCTCGCCCTCTCCATGGGCGGCTTCGCGATCGGCACCACCGAGTTCGTCACGATGGGGCTGCTCCCGGACATCGCCGCGGGCGTCGGGGTGTCGATCCCGCAAGCCGGCCACCTGATCTCCGCCTACGCGTTGGGCGTCGTCGTCGGCGCTCCGCTGCTGGCCTACTTCGGCGCCCGGCTCCCGCGCCGGGCCCTGCTTGTCGGCCTGATGATCGTGTACGCCGCCTTCAACCTGCTCAGTGCGGCGGCCCCCGACTTCGGATCCCTCGCGGTGGCTCGGTTCATCGACGGGCTGCCGCATGGTGGGTACTTCGGGGTGGCGTCGCTGGTGGCCGCGTCCCTCGCTCCCGCGGGGCGCAAGGGGCGGGCCGTGGCCATGGTGATGATCGGCCTCTCGGTGGCGAACGTAGTGGGTGTCCCGGCCGCGACCTGGCTCGGCCAGGCGCTCGGCTGGCGTTGGTCCTATGTGTCGGCGGGGATGCTCGCCGGCGTGACGGTGGCGCTGGTGCTGGCCTTCGTGCCGAACTGCCCCGGCGATGCCGAGGCCAGCGGCCGTCGGGAGCTGTCCGGGTTCGCCCGCCCCCAGGTGTGGCTGACCCTGCTGGCCGGAGCCATCGGGTTCGGCGGCATGTTCGCGGTGATGTCCTACATCGCGCCACTGGTCACCGACGTCGGCGGCCTCCCCACCCAGGCGGTGCCCGCATTCCTGCTCGTGCTGGGTCTCGGGATGGTCGTCGGCACCTGGCTTGCCGGCACGCTCGCCGACTGGTCGGTGCTGCGCAGCCTGTTGGCCGCGGCCGTCGGGCTCGGCGCGGCGCTGCTGCTGTTCGGCGCGACCATCGGGTTCGGCTGGGTGGCGCTGCTGCCGGCCTTCCTCATCACCATCACCGGCTCCGTCCTGGTGGTCAACCTGCAGCTGCGGCTGATGGATGTCGCAGGCGATGCGCAGACCCTCGGCGCGGCGATGAACCACGCCTCCCTCAACGTCGCCAACGCGCTGGGCGCCTGGCTGGGCGGTCTGGTCATCGCCGCCGGGTTCGGCTACACCGCAACGGCGTACGTCGGCGTGGCGCTGTCCGTCGCTGGCTTCGTGGTCATCGCGCTCAGCGCGGTGCTGGCGGTGCGGCCGAGTCGGAAATGACCGCTCGGCCGGTTGCCGTGCGAGCGTGACCGGCTGGAACAATGCCGCCCATGCCCTCCCTCTCCACTCAGCCCGCGACCCAGGCCGCCGGTGCAGCCGCCGCCTCGGCGCGGCCGCGGGTGCTGTCCGGCATCCAGCCGACCGCGGACTCGTTCCACTTCGGCAACTACCTGGGTGCGCTGCGGCAGTGGGTGGACCTCCAGCAGGACTACCAGCCGTTCTTCTTCATCGCCGACCTGCATGCGATCACGGTGGAGCAGGACCCGCGGGTGCTGGGCGACCGTTCGCTGCGGGCCGCCGCGCAGCTGATCGCGATGGGGATCGACCCGTCGAGGTCGGCGATCTTCCTCCAGAGCCAGGTGCCCGCGCACGCCCAGCTGGGCTGGGTCCTGCAGTGCCTGACGGGGGTGGGCGAGGCCCGGCGGATGACCCAGTTCAAGGACAAGGCGGCCAAGGGCGGGGAGGGGGCGGCCTCGGTCGGGCTGTTCACCTACCCGATCCTCCAGGCCGCCGACATCCTGCTCTACCGACCCCACTTCGTGCCGGTCGGTGAGGACCAGCGCCAGCATCTGGAGCTGACCCGGGACCTGGCCCAGCGGTTCAACCACCGGTACAAGAAGACCTTCCGGCTCCCCGAGCCCTACATCTTGAAGGCCACCGCCAAGATCGGCGACCTCCAGGAGCCGACCGCCAAGATGTCGAAGTCGGCGTCCTCGCCGTCGGGGATCATCGAGATGCTCGATGACCCGCGCGCGAGCGCCAAGAAGATCAGGTCCGCGGTCACCGACTCCGGCGCCGAGATCCGGTTCGACCCCGACACCAAACCGGGTGTCAGCAACCTGCTGACCATCTACTCGGCGCTGTCCGGCCGATCGATCGCCGAGCTGGAGGACGAGTACGCCGGTCGCGGGTACGGCGACCTGAAGAAGGATCTGGGTGAGCAGGTGATCGAGTTCGTCACTCCGTTCCGGGACCGGACCCTGGAGCTGCTGGAGGACCGGGCCCAGCTGACCGCCGTGATCGCCGAGGGGGCGGCGAAGGCGGCGGCCGTGGCGGAGAAGACGCTGCGCGACGTCTACGACCGGGTGGGCTTCGTGCCCTCGGTCGCCGAGTAGGGCCGTTCCGGTGCCCACGATCGGCGTCGCCGTACCCGTGCCAGAGCCCTGGGGCGGCGACCTGCAGCGCTACCGCACCGCCCTCGGCGACCCGGCCGCGGCGCTGATCCCCACCCACGTGACGCTGGTGCCTCCCGTGGAGATTGAGTCCGGTCGGGTCGACGAGGTCATCGACCATCTCACCGACGCCGCGGCGTCGACCGCGTCGTTCCGGATCGTGCTCAGCGGCACCGACACCTTCCGGCCGGTGTCGCCGGTGGTGTTCGTGTCACTCGTGGAGGGGATGACGGCCTGCCGTGACCTCGCCGCGGTGCTGCGGGCAGGCCCGTTGGCCATGGACCTGGAGTTCCCCTACCACGCGCACGTCACCGTGGCGCAGCTGCTCCCAGACGACGCCCTCGACCGCGCGCTCCGGGAGCTCGACGACTTCACCTGCACCTTCGACGTCGCCTCCTTCCACCTCTACGCCCACGATGAAGCCACCGGCTGGACCCCCCGCCGAGCGTTCCCCCTAGGTTGAAACGTTCCTCCGGGCGGGTTGAAACGTGGCTTGGGGCGGGTTGAAACGTTCCTCCGGGCGGGTTGAAACGTTCCTGCGGGCGGCTCGCGCGCGCCGGGGGTTGCGAGTTATCCACAGGTACGCCGTGAGGGGTCGCGCATGGACCGGCACGGGGTCAGTCTCAGAGCATGGCGCACTCGATCAATTCGCTTCCGCGCACTCCCTTCACGGCGAAGGAGGCGCGAGCTAGAGGGATCTCGCGCTGGCTGCTCCGGTCAGCCCTGGCCGATGGTCGTCTCACTCGCGTGTTCCGTGGTGTCTATGTCCCCGAAGGTCTGGAACTGACGCCACAGGTTCGGGCGCAATGCCTGGCCTTGGTGGTCGGGCCCGGTGCCGTGGTTCGCGATCGCACCGCTGCCTGGTTGTGGGGAGTGGACGTCTTCGAGTTCGCAGAGTTGGACGGGGTGCCCGACATCGAGATCAGTGCGCTTCGCGGTGGCAACGCCGCGGAGCGCAACGGTGTCGCGGGCGGCACTCGCGACCTGCGGCCGGACGACTGGGTCGAACTCTGCGGAGTCCGGGTCACCACGCCGCTACGAACCGCAATGGACCTGGGCTGCATCCTCGGCCGGCGTTCCGCGCTGGCTGCGATGGATGCGCTGGCTCGCATTGGCGGCTTCACTGTGGTCGATCTCGAGCGGGCCCTCCCTCGCTACCGGCGTCGACGCGGGGTCATCCAGCTCCGTCAGCTCGTGCCGCTGGTGGACGGCCGGGCAGAGTCGATGTCGGAGAGCTGGACGCGGCTGGAGATCATCGATCATGGGCTTCCGGCGCCAGTGCCCAACTTCTGGGTGATCCACGAGGGAGTGAAGCTGTTCCGCCTGGACCTGGCCTATCCCCGCGCCAAGATCTGCGTTGAGTACGACGGGGAGGAGTTCCACTCCTCTCCGGAGCAGCGCGCGTACGACGAGCAACGCCGCACCTGGCTGCGCCAGCACGGATGGTTCGTCATCGTCCTGACGAAGGTCTCGTTCACCGACGCCGCCATCCAGGAGTGGATCCGGCTGCTTCGCGAGGAACTCCGCGTGCGGACGAGGCGTCCGGCGCCCGCCTACCGCGGCGCTCGATTCCGGGGCTGAACGCCGGCGAGCTCGAACCGCCCGGAGGAACGTTTCAACCCGCCCGGGGGCACGTTTCAACCCGCCCGGGGGCACGTTTCAACCCGCCCGGGGGCACGTTTCAACGGTGGCGGAGGGAGGTGCGGAGGTCCTTGTTGAGCTGGGAGATGACGTCGAGGGGGATCTCCTTGGGGCAGGCGGCCGCGCACTCGCCGATGTTGGTGCAGCCGCCGAAGCCCTCGTGATCGGCCTGGGCCACCATGGTGCGGACCCGGCGGTACCGCTCGGCCTGACCCTGGGGGAGCTCCCCGAGATGGGTCACCTTCGCGCCGACGAACAGCGCGGCCGAGCCGTTCGGGCAGGCCGCCACGCAGGCGCCACAGCCGATGCAGGTGGCGACGTCGAAGGCTCGGTCCGCGTTGTCCTTGGGGACTGGGGTGGCGTGGGCGTCGGGGGCGGCACCGGTGTTGACGGAGATGTACCCGCCCTGCTGGATGATCCGGTCGAACGCGCCCCGGTCCACCACGAGGTCCTTGAGCACCGGGAACGCGTCGGCGCGCCACGGCTCGATGGTGATGGTGTCGCCGTCGGAGAACGTCCGCATGTGCAGCTGACAGGTGGTGGTGACCTCTGGGCCGTGCGGCTCGCCGTTGATCATCAGCCCGCACATCCCGCAGATGCCTTCGCGGCAGTCGGAGTCGAACGCGATCGGCTCCTCGCCGGCGGCGTTGAGCGACTCGTTGAGTACGTCGAGCATCTCGAGGAACGACATGTCGGGGGAGACGTCGTCCATCTCGTAGGTGTGCAGTGCGCCGGTGGAACCGCCGTCGGGCTGACGCCAGATCTTGAGGGTGAGTCTCACTTGTAGCTCCGCTGCTTCATCTCGACGAACTCGTACACGAGGTCTTCCTTGTGCAGGATCGGCGCCACGCCCGCCTCGCCGGGCCACTCCCAGGCCGCCACGTAGGCGTACTGGTCGTCGTGCCGCAGGGCCTCGCCGTCCTCGGTCTGGGACTCGGCCCGGAAGTGCCCCCCGCACGACTCGCGCCGGTTGAGCGCGTCGACGCACATCAGCTCACCCAGCTCGAAGAAGTCCGCGACCCGCCCGGCCCGCTCCAGCGACTGGTTGAGGCCGTCGGCGGAGCCGAGCACCTTCACGTTGCGGTAGAAGTCGTCGCGCAGTCCCCGGATCAGCTCGATAGCCTTGCGCAGCCCCTCGGCGGTGCGCTCCATGCCGCAGTACTCCCACATGATGTTGCCCAGCTCGCGGTGGTAGGAGTCCACGCTGCGCGTCCCGCCGACGGTCATGAAGTGGTCGATCCGCTGCCGCACCGACTCCTGCGCCTCCACCACGGCCGGGTGGTCCTCGGGGACCCGGTCGAACGGGCCGTCGGCCAGGTAGTCGCGGATCGTGTTGGGCAGCACGAAGTAGCCGTCGGCCAGCCCCTGCATCAGTGCGGAGGCGCCGAGCCGGTTCGCGCCGTGGTCGGAGAAGTTGGCCTCTCCGGTCACGAAGAGCCCGGGGATCGTCGACTGCAGGTCGTAGTCGACCCACAGCCCGCCCATCACGTAGTGGACCGCCGGGTAGATCCGCATGGGTACGGCGAACGGGTCCTCCCCGGTGATCCGGGCGTACATGTCGAAGAGGTTGCCGTACTTCTCCTCGATGGCCGCGCGGCCGAGCCGCTCGATGGCGTCGGCGAAGTCGAGGTACACCCCGCGCCGTACGCCGTCGACCTCGGGCCCCACGCCGCGGCCCTCGTCGCACATGTTCTTGGCCTGGCGGGAGGCGATGTCGCGGGGGACCAGGTTGCCGAAGGAGGGATAGATCCGCTCGAGGTAGTAGTCGCGGTCCTCCTCGGGGATCTCGCGCGGGTCCTTGCCGCAGTCCGCGGTTCGCTTGGGCACCCAGATCCGTCCGTCGTTGCGCAGCGACTCCGACATCAAGGTCAGCTTCGACTGGTGCGCTCCCGAGACCGGGATGCAAGTCGGGTGGATCTGCGTGAACGCCGGGTTCGCCATGTAGGCGCCCTTGCGGTGGGCCCGCCACGACGCCGTGACGTTGCAGCCCATCGCGTTCGTGGAGAGGAAGAAGACGTTGCCGTACCCGCCGGTGGCGAGCACCACGACGTCGGCGAAGTAGGTCTCGATCTCGCCGGTGACCATGTCGCGGACGATGATCCCGCGGGCCCGGCCGTCGACCACGATCAGCTCGACCATCTCGTGGCGGGTGTAGCACTTGACGGTGCCGGCGGCCACCTGCCGCTCCAGCGCCTGATAGGCGCCGATCAGCAGCTGCTGCCCTGTCTGGCCGCGGGCGTAGAAGGTGCGGGACACCTGCACGCCGCCGAAGGAGCGGTTGTCCAGCAGGCCGCCGTACTCCCGGGCGAACGGCACTCCCTGCGCCACGCACTGGTCGATGATGTTCACGCTGACCTCGGCCAGCCGGTACACGTTGGACTCGCGGGAGCGGTAGTCGCCACCCTTGATCGTGTCGTAGAACAGCCGGTAGATGGAGTCGCCGTCGCCCTTGTAGTTCTTCGCGGCGTTGATGCCGCCCTGGGCGGCGATCGAGTGCGCGCGCCGCGGGGAGTCCTGGTAGCAGAAGGACTTCACCACGTAGCCGGCCTCACCGAGCGTCGCCGCGGCGGACGCCCCCGCCAGGCCGGTGCCGACCACGATGATCGACAGCCGACGGCGGTTGGCCGGGTTGGCGATCCGCGCCTCGAACTGGCGAGTGTTCCACATCTCCTCCAGCGGACCGTCCGGCGCCTTGGTGTCGCCGACCGGGTCGCCGGGGACGTAGTAGCCAGCCGCGTCGTCGAACGCCTCGGCACCCGCGGTCGCCGCAGACGGCTCCTGGACGGTGGTGGTGTCCGGCATGTCGGTCATGTCAGCGCGACCCTCACTTCTCGATGATGCCGACGAGGATGGACAGGGGTACGGCGAGGAAGCCCACCGTGATGACGAGCGCGACGATGAACGCCCCCTGCCGCCAGGCCCGCCGGGCTCGGGCGGTCCCGGTGAGGCCCAGCGTCTGGCCCGCGCTCCAGATCCCGTGGTGCAGGTGGGCGCCCAGCATGGCCATCGCCACGACGTAGATCAGCGTCAGCCACCAGGTGGAGAAGCTGTCGACGAGCAGGTTGAAGGGGTCGTTGGTCGGGCCGCCGGTGACGTTGACCTTGCCGACGGTGAAGTTCAGCAGGTGCCAGATCACGAACAGCAGCAGCGTGACTCCGCCCCAGCGCATCATCCGGCTCGCGAAGGTGGCGCCGGTGTGCTTCTTGACGGCGTACTTGTGTGTGCGGGCGTGGTTGGCCCGTCGCCACAGCGTCGCCGCGCAGTAGACGTGGACCACCAGCGCCACGATGAGCACCACGCGCAGGACCCACAGGAACCCGGCGTACGGGAGCATCGGTTCGCCGATCTCCCGGAGGTGCTCGGCGTACTCGTTGTAGGCGTCGTGTCCGGCGAAGGCCTTGAGGTTGCCGTACATGTGCGCCAGCACGAAGCCGATGAAGACCAGGCCGCTGAGGGCCATGAGCAGCTTGAGCGCGATGGTCGACCGTGAGGCCCGGGCGTCCTTCACCAGCGAGCGGCCGAGTGTGGGGGTGGACACAGCCCGAGGCTAGCGCGTCGGGGCGGTGGGCCTCATCCGAGGTGCAGTGACAAATCGCATGCTCGGGGCGCGCCCCCTTCACATCCGGAGGCTGTCGGGCGAGACTGCGGCAGTCCGATGTGACCTGCGCAACAGGCGACCCGGCGATGGCTGGGCGGCCACGGAGGTGTCGAGTGTCGACAGGAGTGACCGGGCCCACCCGGGCCAGCATCCCGGATCGCACGCTGCGGTCGGACCGGTGGTGGCTGCAGCCGCTGGCGACGTTCGTGGTGTTCTCCGGCTTCGTCGTCTTCGCCACGTTCCGGGCGTTCCTGGGCCGCGACTTCTTCAGTGAGCCCTACCTGTCGCCGTTCTTCTCCCCGTGCCTGACGGCCGCGTGCGAGGAGGCCTCCGACCTCGGGACGCCGCTCGGCTGGTGGCGCTGGTCCCCGGCGCTGGTGATCCTGATCTTCCCGTTGGGTTTCCGGATGACCTGCTACTACTACCGGAAGGCCTACTACCGGTCGTTCTGGCTCAGCCCCCCGGCGTGCGCGGTGGCCGAGCCGCACTCGTCGTACTCGGGTGAGACCCGGCTCCCGCTGCTGCTCAACAACCTGCACCGGTTCTTCTGGTACGCCGCCATGGCCATCGCGGTGATCCTGACCTACGACACCGTGCTCACCTTCCGCAACGAGGAGGGCGAGTGGGGCCACATGGGTCTGGGCACGCTGCTCTTCGTGGCCAACGCGATCCTGATCTGGCTCTACACGGTCTCGTGCCACTCCTGCCGGCACGCGGTCGGCGGCCGGCTGCGGCACTTCTCCAAGCACCCAGTCCGCTACCGGCTGTGGACCTGGGTGTCCCGGCTCAACGAGCGGCACAGCGTCTACGCGTGGTACTCCCTGTTCTCGGTCGCGATCGTCGACTTCTACGTGTTCCTGCTGGCGACCGGAACCATCTCGGACCCGAGGTTCTTCTGATGAGCGATCGGCACCCAATGACCGGGAACCGGATGTCGCCGGACGCGGAGCAGGGGCGCGGTCTGGAGCGGCACTCCTACGACGTGGTGGTCGTCGGGGCCGGCGGCGCCGGGCTGCGAGCCGCGATCGCCGCCCACGACGCCGGGGCCAGGACCGCGATCGTGTGCAAGTCGCTGCTCGGTAAGGCGCACACCGTGATGGCGGAAGGCGGGATCGCGGCGGCGATGGGCAACCGCTGGCCGGAGGACAACTGGGAGGTGCACTTCCGCGACACCATGCGCGGGGGGAAGATGCTCAACAACTGGCGGATGGCGCAGTTGCACGCCCAGGAGGCCCCCGAGCGGGTGATGGAGCTCGAGGACTGGGGGGCGCTGTTCGACCGCACCGACGACGGGCTGATCTCCCAGCGCGACTTCGGCGGCCACAAGTACGCCCGGCTCGCCCATGTCGGCGACCGCACCGGCCTCGAGATGATCCGGACACTCCAGCAGCGCGCAGTCGCCCTAGGCATCGACGTGTTCATGGAGTGCACCGTCACCGAGCTGCTCAAGGACTCGGCCGACTCGGGCCGGATCGCGGGCGCGTTCGGCTACTGGCGCGAGACCGGCCGCTTCGTGGTCTTCGAGGCGCCGAGCGTGGTGCTCGCGACCGGCGGCATCGGCAAGTCCTACAAGGTCACCAGCAACTCCTGGGAGTACACCGGCGACGGGCACGCCCTGGCCCTGCGTGCCGGGGCGACGCTGATCAACATGGAGTTCGTGCAGTTCCACCCGACCGGGATGGTCTGGCCGCCGTCGGTGAAGGGGCTGCTGGTGACCGAGTCGGTGCGCGGCGACGGGGGGATCCTGACCAACTCCGAGGGCACTCGGTTCATGTTCGACTACATCCCGGAGTTCTTCCGGTCCGAGACCGCCGACACCATCGAGGAGGCGGAAGGGTGGTACGACGACAAGGCGAACAACCGGCGCCCGCCCGAGCTGCTGCCCCGGGACGAGGTGGCGCGGGCGATCAACTCCGAGATCAAGGCCGGGCGCGGCTCACCGCACGGCGGGATCTACCTCGACATCGCCTCGCGCCGGTCACCGGAGTTCATCCGCAAGCGGCTGCCGTCGATGTACCACCAGTTCAAGGAGCTCGCCGACGTCGACATCACCGCCGAGCCGATGGAGATCGGGCCCACCTGCCACTACGTGATGGGCGGGATCGAGGTGGACGCGGACACCGAGCTGAGCGTCGTCCCGGGCCTGTACGCCGTCGGCGAGTGCTCCGGCGGCATGCACGGGTCCAACCGGCTCGGCGGGAACTCGCTGTCGGACCTGCTGGTGTTCGGTCGCCGGGCCGGCGAGGCCGCCGCGGCGTACTCCGACGGGCTCGGGGCCGCCCGCCCCACTCCTGAGGACGCCGCGATCGAGGCGGCCGAGCGGGAGGCGCTACGCCCCTTCACCGAGGCCGGCGGCGAGAACCCCTACACCATCCAGCACGACCTCCAAGAGGGCATGAACGCCCTGGTCGGGATCATCCGGCACGCCGACGAGCTCGAGCGGTCGCTGGCGGAGATCGAGGGCTTCAAGCAGCGGGCCCAACACCTCTCGGTCGAGGGGAACCGGCAGTACAACCCCGGCTGGCACCTGGCCCTCGACCTGCGCAACATGCTGCTGGTCTCCGAGTGCATCGCCAAGGCGGCGCTCGCCCGGCAGGAGTCGCGCGGCGGCCACACCCGTGACGACTACCCCGCCACCGACCCGGAGTGGGGGACCAAGAACCTGGTGCTCCGGCTCGATGATGCCGGGACGGGGGTGGCGCTCACCGAGCAGCCGCTGCCGGTGATGCCCGATGAGCTGAAGGTGTTCTTCGACCCACCGGCCGCGGCGGCCCCGACCCAGGAAGGTGGGCAGTAGCGATGGGCTACGACCTCCAGATGCGCGTCTGGCGGGGCGACTCCGACGGCGGGGAGCTGGGCGACTACACCGTCGCGGTGGAGGAGGGCGAGGTCGTCCTCGACGCCATCCACCGGCTCCAGGCCACCCAGGCCGGTGACCTCGCGGTGCGCTGGAACTGCAAGGCCGGGAAGTGTGGGTCCTGCAGCGCCGAGGTCAACGGCCGACCCCGGCTCATGTGCATGGCCCGCCTGTCGGACTACGACCCCGGTGAGACGATCACGGTCACGCCGATGCGTGCCTTCCCGATCGTGCGCGACCTGGTCACCGACGTTTCCTACAACTACGAGAAGGCCGCCGAGGTGCCCGCCTTCGCACCGCCGCCGCGGGACGCCGATGGCAAGCGTCGGATGATGCAGGAGGACGTGGAGCGCGGCCAGGAGTTCCGCAAGTGCATCGAGTGCTTCCTGTGTCAGAACACCTGCCACGTCGTGCGCGACCACGAGGACAACAAGCCGGCGTTCGCCGGACCGCGGTTCTTCCTCCGGTACGCCGAGCTGGACATGCACCCCCTGGACACCCATGACCGCAAGCGGCTCACCCAGGAGGCCGCGGGCCTGGGTCTGTGCAACATCACCAAGTGCTGCACCGAGGTGTGCCCGGAGAACATCAAGATCACCGACAACGCGATCATCCCGATGAAGGAGCGCGTGGTCGACCGCAAGTTCGACCCGATCGTCTGGCTCGGCACCAAGATCGGGCTGCGCAACGTGGACGACAAGGACCGCACCGAGCTCTAACCGCAGAGCCGACGAACGGGGGTGGTCGCGTACGCTCGGGCGGAGAACGGGGGAGCTGTGAGGTTGCTGCTGAGCCTGATCGTCGCGGTCGGGCTCGCCCTGCTGGTGGGAGGCTGCGGGGACGCGCCGAGCACCGACGATCCCCCGGCGTCCGCCGGATCGCCGGGCTCGTCCCCGGGCGGATCGGTGCCGGTCACGCCGCAGGCGCTGGCCCTGGTCGCCGGGGAGTACGCCGGCACCCCGGACTCGGCGCAGCAGGAGAGCGATGCCGCCGGTGAGTTCAGCGCTGGCGGCGTCGGCGCCGAGCTCCGGTTCGGGTCGACGGGCGAGCACGACGGCGATCTGCTCGTCGTCGCGGTGGGGACGGGCCTGCCGCGGGGGCTGCTCGAATGCCGCGGCGAGGCAGTTCCGGAGCACTGTGTGGTCACCGACCGCGGCGTGCTGGCGTGGGAGGAGGAGATGCCCGAAGAGGATCCAGGTGTGGTCTACGTGATCGTGGCCAAGGACGAGGCTGCTCCGGGCGGTCCCGGCGTCATGTTGTTCCAGGCCGGTGACGCCGTCACGGCTGACCCCCGGGAGCTGGACCTGACGGTCAGCGTGGACTCCATGTTCGACATCGCTCACGACCCGAGGGTGGATGTGACCACGAGCGAGGAGACCGTGGACGCGGCCCAAGCCCTCCCGTTCTGGGTGGACTGAGGATCCGGTCGGATAGGTCACACCCGGTGGCTGGGTCGCGGAGCGGGCTCCTATCCTGAAGGCCATGACCGCGCCGAGCCCCGCGGGGCCCACCCGAGCG
>CAZKEZ010000019.1:12673-36103 GCA_964551905.1 uncultured Nocardioides sp.
GGCTCCTATCCTGAAGGCCATGACCGCGCCGAGCCCCGCGGGGCCCACCCGAGCGACCGAGGCGCAGCCCGCCGGTCGGCTCACGCTCGAGGCCGCCGAGGGCTCGCACACCCGTAGCGAGTGGGAGGCGGCCGCGGCCAAGGTGCTGCGCAAGGCGCGCCAGATCGGTGAGCAGGACCCCCACTCGGCCGTGTGGGAGGCCCTCACCCGGCCCACCCTCGACGGGATCGGCGTGCCGCCGCTCGGCCACCGCGAACTACTTGAGGGTCTCGCCACCACGGGGCGCCCGAGCCGGTCGGGTGCCTGGGACAACCGGGTAACGGTATCGCTGGGCGTCGACGGCGCGACCGAGCTCCTCACGACCGACCTGGCCGGAGGCGCCACCTCGGTATGGGTGCGCGCTGCCGGCGACGTGGACCCCGCCGCGCTGCGCGAGCTGCTGGCGGGGGTCGACCTTGCCACCACCCCGGTCGTGGTCGAGGCCCGCCAGGACGCGACCGGTGCCGCCCAGGCGCTGGCGGCCCTTCTCCACGAGGCCGGGACTCCCGCCTCGGGCACCAGCTTCGGGGCCGACCCGGTCGGAGCACTTGTCGCCGGGATCGACAGCGCCGCGGACGTCGCGGAGACCGTCGCCGCGGTCGCCGAGCTGGCCCGAGACACCGGGGTCGGGGCGCTCGTGGTGGACGCGACCGCCGTACACGACCGCGGCGCCTCGGAGGCCCAGGAGCTCGGCTACAGCCTGGCCGTGGCGGCGGCCTACCTGCGGATCCTGAGCGAGGCCGGGGCGGGGGTCGCGGAGGCGGCCGGGGTGATCGAGTTCCGGTACGCCGCCACCGACGAGCAGTTCCCCACGATCGCGAAGCTGCGCGCGGCCCGCCGGCTGTGGGCACGGATGCTTGAGCTCTCCGGGGTCTCGGAGGCGCCCGCCCAGCGCCAGCACGTGGTGACCAGCAGGCCGATGATGAGCCGCTACGACCCCTACGTGAACCTCCTCCGGACCACCGTGGCGGCGTTCGCGGCCGGTGTCGGCGGGGCCGACGCGGTGACGGTGCTGCCCTTCGACAGCGCGCTCGGTGAGCCCGACGCCTTCGGCCGCCGGATCGCCCGCAACACGAACACCCTGCTGATCGCCGAGGCCCACGTCGCGGCGGTCGCCGATCCCGCGGGCGGAGCTTTCGCGGTCGAGAAGCTCACCGACGACCTCGCGCGAGCCGCGTGGGAGGAGCTGGCCAGGATCGAGGAGACCGGTGGGGTGGTTGCCGCCGTGGCGGACGGGTCGCTGCTGGCCCGGGTCGGGGCCACGGCGGACCGGCGCGACCGTGAGGTGGCGACCCGGCGCCGCCCGTTGACCGGGCTGAGCGAGTTCCCCGATCTCAACGAGGTGCGCCCCGAACGGGCGCCGGCCGTCGTGTCGGACTCGGTGCGCAGCTACGGCGCAGCGTTCGAGACGCTGCGTGACGAGCCGGCCGGCCGGCCGGTCTTCCTCGCGACCATGGGCAGCGTGGCTGCCCACACCGCGCGGGCCACGTTCGCCACCAACCTGCTCGCAGCCGGCGGGTTCGGCGTGGTCCAGGCCGGCGCCACCACCAACGTGGCCGACGTCGTGGCGGCGTACTCTGGCGAGCCGGTCGTCTGCCTGGCCGGCACCGACGCGGCGTACGGCGAGTGGGGCGCGGACCTCGTGACCGCGCTTCGCGGGGCCGGCGCGCGCCGGGTGGTGCTGGCCGGGAAGCCCGGCCCCCGCACCGTCGAGGATGTCGACGACTCCTGCGCCCTGGGTGTCGACGCCCTGGAGTTCCTGTCTCGCACCAGGGAGGTGCTCGCATGACGGTCCCGACCAGCTTCGCCGGGCTGCCGCTGTCCGGGGGTTTCGAGACGGGCGCTGGGGCGCCCTCCTCAACCAGCGGGGGTTTCGAGACGGGCGCTGGGGCGCCCTCCTCAACCAGCGGTTCGTCGTGGCAGTCGCCGGAGGGCATCCCGATCCTGCCGGTCTACGGGCCCGAGCACCTCGAGGGGCTCGACGCACTGGACACCTGGCCCGGGCTGAGCCCGTTCCTACGTGGGCCCTATCCGACCATGTACACCACCCGGCCCTGGACGATCCGCCAGTACGCCGGCTTCTCCACCGCCGAAGAGTCGAACGCGTTCTACCGGCGCAACCTGGCGGCGGGCCAGAAGGGGCTCAGCGTCGCGTTCGACCTGGCCACGCACCGCGGCTACGACTCCGACCACCCGCGGGTGCGCGGGGACGTGGGCATGGCCGGAGTGGCGATCGACTCGATCTACGACGCCCGCACCCTCTTCCACGGCATCCCGCTGGACCAGATGAGCGTCAGCATGACGATGAACGGCGCGGTGCTGCCGATCATGGCGCTCTACATCGTGGCCGCGGAGGAGCAGGGGGTGAAGCCGGAGCAGCTCGCGGGGACCATCCAGAACGACATCCTCAAGGAGTTCATGGTCCGCAACACCTACATCTACCCGCCCGCGCCGAGCATGCGGATCATCTCCGACATCTTCGCGTACGCCGCCGCGAACATGCCTCGGTTCAACTCGATCTCGATCTCGGGCTACCACATGCAGGAGGCCGGGGCGACGGCCGACCTGGAGCTGGCCTACACGCTGGCCGACGGCGTGGAGTACCTCCGCGCAGGTGTGGGGGCGGGGCTTGACATCGACGCGTTCGCCCCGCGGCTCAGCTTCTTCTGGGCGATCGGGATGAACTTCTTCATGGAGGTGGCCAAGCTGCGCGCCGCCCGTGCGCTGTGGGCCCGGCTGGTCGGCCAGTTCGATCCCAAGAACCCCAAGTCGCTGTCGCTGCGCACGCACAGCCAGACCAGCGGCTGGTCGCTGACCGCGCAAGACGTCTTCAACAACGTGGGCCGCACCTGCATCGAGGCGATGGCGGCCACGCAGGGGCACACCCAGTCCCTGCACACCAACGCCCTCGACGAGGCGATCGCGCTGCCGACGGACTTCTCCGCCCGGATCGCCCGCAACACCCAGCTGCTGCTGCAGCAGGAGTCCGGGACCACCCAGATCATCGACCCCTGGGCCGGCAGCTACTACGTGGAGCGGTTGACCCATGACCTCGCCGAGCGAGCGTGGGCGCACATCTCGGAGGCCGAGGAGGCCGGCGGGATGGCGAAGGCCATCGAGCAGGGCATCCCGAAGATGCGGATCGAGGAGGCGGCCGCCCGCACCCAGGCGCGCATCGATGCCGGCGCCCAGCAGGTGGTGGGCATCAACGTGCACCGGCTCGCCGACGCCGAGCCGCTCGAGGTGCTCAAGGTCGACAACGACGAGGTCTACCGCCAGCAGCTCGCGAAGCTGGAGCGGCTCCGGGCCGAGCGGGACGACCACGAGGTGGAGCAGACCCTGGATGCGCTGACCGCCGCGGCCGAGAACCCCGGGGGCGGCATGGCCGGCAACCTGCTGGCGCTGGCCGTGGACGCAGCTCGCGCGAAGGCCACCGTCGGCGAGATCTCCGACGCCCTGGAGAAGGCGTACGGACGGCACCAGGCGGCGATCCGTACGATCTCGGGTGTGTACCGGGAGGAGGCCGGCCGAGACGGCGGCGACGCGCAGGTGCAGGCCGTGCTCGACGCCACCGCCGCGTTCGAGGAGGCCGAGGGGCGACGCCCCCGGATCCTGGTGGCCAAGATGGGCCAGGACGGGCACGACCGCGGGCAGAAGGTCGTCGTCACCGCCTTCGCCGACCTCGGCTTCGACGTCGACGTCGGCCCGCTGTTCTCCACACCCGAGGAGGTTGCCCAGCAGGCGGTGGACGCCGACGTGCACATCGTCGGCGTCAGCTCGCTCGCCGCCGGTCACCTCACGTTGCTGCCGGCGCTCAAGCGCGCCCTGGCCGACCTCGACCGCCCCGACATCATGGTCGTCATCGGAGGCGTCATCCCGCCTGACGACGTGGCCACGCTGCACGAGATGGGGGCCGCGGCGGTGTTCCTGCCCGGCACCGTGATCGCGGACTCCGCCCTGGACCTGTTGGCCAAGCTGAACACCGACCAGGCCTGACCGGCGGCGATGGCACAGCCGGTCGACGTGGCGGCGCTGGTCGCCGGGCTCCGGTCGCGGCACCGGGCCACGGTCGCCCGGGCCATCACCCTGGTGGAGTCCGGACGGGCCGACCACCGGGCGGCGACCCGCGAGCTGCTGGCGGCCTTCGACGGTGACACCACGTCCCCGACCGCGATCCGAGTCGGCATCTCCGGGGTGCCGGGCGTCGGCAAGTCCACCTTCATCGAGGCGCTCGGCCTGCACCTCACCGCCGCCGGCTCCCGCGTCGGCGTACTCGCCGTGGACCCCTCCTCGCTGCGCACCGGCGGCTCGGTGCTCGGCGACAAGACCCGGATGCCGAGACTGGCGGCCGACCCGGCGGCGTTCATCCGACCCTCACCCAGCGCCGGCACCCTCGGTGGCGTGGCCCGAGCGACCACCCAGGCGATGGCGGTGCTGGAGGCGGCCGGGTACGACGTCGTGCTCGTCGAGACCGTCGGCGTCGGCCAGTCGGAGGTGACGGTGGCGGGCATGGTGGACACCTTCTGCTTCCTCACCCTGGCCCGCACCGGGGACCAGTTGCAGGGGATCAAGCGCGGCGTGCTCGAGATCGCCGACGTGATCGCGGTGAACAAGGCCGACGGCGACCGCGAGGCGGAGGCCAGGTCGGCAGCCCGCGAGCTGGCCGGCGCACTGCGGATGGTCCACCACGGCCGCGGCGGCTGGATCCCGCCGGTGCTCACCTGCTCCGCGCTCAACGACGTCGGTGTCGACCAGGTGTGGGAGAAGGTGCTGGCGCACCGCGACCACCTGGGCGAGCAGGGCCTCGCAGACAAGCGCGCCCAGCAGCAGCTCGAGTTCATGTGGTCGCTGGTCCGCGACGAGCTGGCGCAGCGACTCCGCCACTCCCCGGGGGTCACCGCGATCAGGGACCAGGTCCGTGCCGACGTGCTCGCCGGACGACTGGCGGCGACCACGGCGGCCGACCGGATCCTGGAGGCCTTCGACGATCCGTCGGAGCGGGGGTAGGTCGTCTAGGGTTCTCCCTGATGTCCACCTTCGCCCTGCCGCATGACGCCACCCCCTCGAGACTGATCGAGGCGGTCGTAGACGGGTGTACGGCGGAGCTGGTCGCGATCCGACGCGACCTGCACGCCCATCCCGAGCTGTCGTGGTCCGAGCAGCGCACCACCGACCTGGTGGCGGTCCGGATGCAGGACGCCGGGTGGCGGGTCGAGCGGCTCCAGAAGACCGGGCTGGTCGCGGAGCTGGGTGAGCACGGCCCCGTGGTGGCGCTGCGCGCGGACATGGACGCACTGCCGGTTGACGACACCAGCGGGGAGCCCTGGGCCAGCACCGTGCCGGGGGTGACCCATGCCTGCGGTCACGACGTGCACACCGCGGCCCTGGTCGGTGCGGGCGTCGCGCTGGCCGAGGTGGTGGCCCGCGGCGCGGTCCCGGGTCGCTTCCGACTGCTCTTCCAGCCCGCCGAGGAGGTCATGCCCGGCGGTGCCCTCGAGCTCATCGAGGGCGGCGTCCTCACCGACGTGGTTCAGGTGTTCGGCCTGCACTGCGACCCCAGCATCGACGTCGGCACTGTCGGGCTGCGCGAGGGCCCGCTGACCGGCGCCGCCGACGCCCTCGACATCTCGCTCTCCGGCCGGGGCGGGCACACCTCCCGGCCGCACCTCACCGAGGATCTCACCTTCGCCGTCGGCAAGCTGATCACCGAGCTGCCGGCGATCCTGTCCCGCCGACTCGACCCGCGCGCCGGCGTCAGCGTGGTCTGGGGCCAGATCGAGGCCGGCGCTGCGCCCAACGTGATCCCGGCGTCGGGTCGGCTGGCCGGCACCGTCCGGATGCTCGACGCCGTCGCCTGGGCCGACGCCGAGCGCCTGGTCCGAGAGCTAGTGGCGCAGATCGTCGCGCCGTACGGCGTGACCGCGGACGTCGGCTACTTCCGCGGCGTGCCGCCCGTGGTCAACGAGCACCACGCCACCGCTCTGCTCGGCCGGGCCGCCGAGCGGGTCGTCGGCGAGGACGGCCTCATCCCCACCTCGCAGAGCCTGGGCGGCGAGGACTTCGGCTGGTTCCTCGAGCGGGTCCCCGGCGCGATGGCCCGGCTCGGGACGCGGTCACCGGGAGGAACGACCTACGACCTGCACCAGGGCAACCTGCGGATCGACGAGCGGGCGGTGCCGCTGGGTGCCCGACTGCTGGCCGAGGCGGCCGTGCTCGCCCAGAGCGGCCAGACCCCGCAGATCACCCTCGCGTAACACTTCGCCCCCGGTCGTGGCGCAAGGCCCTCCGGGTATTACTGTGACTCTCGCGTCGAACCCGACGCAGGGATCAACACTAGGAGGACATCTTGCGTCGAACGAGCAAGATTCTTGCGTTTGCTTTCGCGGCGACTTTGGCACTGGGCGCCTGCGGCAGCGACGACGGGGGCGACAGCGGTAGCGACGACGAAAGCCCTGCAGCGCAGAGCGACGTCAAGGTCGGCATGGCCTTCGACGTCGGCGGCCGCGGCGACCAGTCGTTCAACGACTCAGCGGCGGCCGGGCTGGACAAGGCCGTCGAGGAGTTCGGGATGGAGGCCCAGGAGTCCGAGGCCGGTGACGGTGAGGCCGAGGCGGCTCGCGAGGAGCGGCTGCGCACCTTCGCCGACGCCGGGTACAACCCGATCATCGCGGTCGGCTTCGCCTACGAGGCCTCGGTGGCCAAGGTGGCCCCGGAGTACCCCGACGTCAACTTCGCGATCATCGACGACGAGGTGGCGACCGGTGACAACATCGCCAACCTGGTGTTCTCCGAGGAGCAGGGCTCGTTCCTGGTCGGTGCGGCAGCGGCCCTGAAGTCCGAGAGCGGTCACCTCGGGTTCATCGGTGGGGTCGACGTTCCGCTGATCCACAAGTTCCAGGCGGGCTTCGAGGCAGGCGCCAAGGAGGTCAACCCGGACGTGACGATCGACGTCACCTACCTCACCCAGCCCCCGGACTTCTCCGGGTTCGGTGACCCGGCCAAGGGCAAGACCGCGGCCGAGGGCATGATCGACGGCGGCGCCGACATCATCTACGCCGCGGCCGGTGGCTCTGGTGGAGGCCTCTTCGAGGCCGCCTCTGAGGCGGGCACGTTGGCGATCGGTGTCGACTCCGACCAGTACAACACGGCTGACCCGTCGGTGCGCGACGTCATCATGACCTCGATGCTGAAGAACATCGATGTCGCGGTCTACGAGTACCTCTCGGCGGTCAACGAAGGCGACTTCCCGACCGGCGTGACCCGGTACGACCTGGCGGTGGACGGCGTTGGCTACTCCACCTCGGGCGGGATGATCGACGACATCGTCGACCAGCTCGACGACTACAAGCAGCAGATCATCGACGGCGAGATCACCGTCCCGTCGTCCTGATCGGACTGCCAGAGCACGAGTACGGGCCCGGGCCGCGCCACACCGGCGTGACCCGGGCCCGTTCGTGTAACTTGCCTACCGACGGCAGCCGCCGTCCGTGATCCCTGGAGGTCCGAGGTGAGCGTTGCGCCTCCCGCGCCAGCGGCGCAGCACGAGATCGCAGTTCGGCTACGGGGGATCGGGAAGCGCTTCCCGGGTGTCATCGCGAACGACGACATCAACATCGACGTACGCCGCGGCACCATCCACGCGCTGGTGGGTGAGAACGGCGCCGGCAAGTCGACGCTGATGAAGATCCTGTACGGCGTGCAGAAGCCGGACTCCGGCACGATCGAGATCAACGGCGAGCAGGTCGACCTTGCCACTCCGGCCGACGCCATCCAGCACGGAGTCGGCATGGTGTTCCAGCACTTCATGCTGGCCGACAACTTCACGGTGCTGGAGAACGTCGTGCTCGGTGCTGAGAAGCTGCACGGGATCGGCGGGGAGGCACGGGCAGAGATCAAGCGGATCTCCGACGCCTACGGACTGGACATCAACCCTGACACCAGAGTGGAGGACCTCGGCGTCGGCAGCCGCCAGCGCATCGAGATCCTGAAGGTGCTCTACCGCGGGGCGAGCATCATCATCCTCGACGAGCCCACCGCGGTGCTGGTGCCCCAAGAGGTCGACGAGCTCTTCGACAACCTCAAGGAGCTGAAGGACGAGGGGCTCACCGTGCTCTTCATCTCGCACAAGCTCGACGAGGTGCTCGCGGTCGCGGACGAGGTCACGGTGATCCGCCGCGGGACCACCGTGTCCACCGTCGACCCGGGCTCGGTCACCGCCCGTCAGCTGGCCGAGCTGATGGTCGGCTCCGAGCTGCCGTCGCCCAGCACCGAGGCCTCGACGGTGACCGAACAGGTCCGGCTCCGTGCGGAGGGCCTGACCCTCGCCGACCCCGCCAAGGGCAGGCCGCTGCTGGACGGAGTGTCGCTGCGGATCCACGGCGGCGAGATCCTCGGCATCGCCGGGGTGGAGGGCAACGGCCAGAGCGAGCTGGTCGAGGTGATCATGGGCATGAAGCCGGACGCCACCGGAGCGGTCTGGCTCGAGGACCGGGAGATCACCACGCTCAGCACCCGCGAGCGCCGCGAGGAGGGCATCGGCTTCATTCCCGAGGACCGGCACCGGCAGGGTCTGCTTCTGGACTCCCCCTTGTGGGAGAACCGGATCCTGGGCCACCAGACCAGGCCGCCGAGTGCCAAGGGCTTCCTCATCGACAAGTCCGCCGCCCGTGCGGACACCCAGCGGATCATCGAGGCGTACGACGTGCGCACCCCGGGTCCGGACGTGATGGCGCGGGCGCTGTCCGGCGGCAACCAGCAGAAGCTGGTGGTGGGCCGGGAGATGAGCTCGGACCCGCAGGTCCTGATCGCCGCCCACCCCACTCGCGGGGTGGATGTCGGCGCGCAGGCGGGCATCTGGGACCACATCAAGGACGCGCGGCGACGCGGGCTGGCGGTGCTGCTGATCTCGGCGGACCTCGACGAGCTGATCGGACTCTCGGACCGGATCGAGGTGCTGCTCCGCGGCCGCCTGGTCGCGGAGTTCGACCCCAGCACGGTGACCCCGGAGCAGCTGGGGTCGGCGATGACCGGTGCGGAGGGATCGGCATGAGGAATCGCATCGTCCTGGCCGTCGCCGCGCCACTTCTGGCGCTGCTCGCGGCGTTCCTGATCACCAGCCTGGTCCTGCTCGTCGCCGGTGACCCGGTCGGCGAGGTGTGGTCGACGATCTTGCAGGTGCCCGACCCACGGAACATGGCCAACATCATCAACAGCGCGTCGGTGCTCTACCTCTCCGCGCTGGCGGTGGCCGTCGGCTTCCGGATGAACCTGTTCAACATCGGCGTGGACGGGCAGTACCGCATTGCCGGCTTCGCCGCAGCGGTGGTCGCCGGCGAGGCCTGGCTGCCCGGCTACTTCAACACCGCTCTCGCACTGCTCGCGGCGGTGCTGGTGGGGGCGGCGTGGGCCGGGATCGCCGGTCTGCTGCGCGCCCACCGCGGCGTCAGCGAGGTCATCTCGACGATCATGCTGAACTACATCTCGATCTCGCTGGTCGCGTACCTCCTGCGCAAGGCCTCGGTCCAGGAGGAGGGCAGCAACATCATCGCGACCCGGGAGATCCCCGAGGGCAGCCGGATCCCCGGCATCCCCTTCCCGGGCTCGCCGACCACCGATCTCTACGGGTTCGTCGTGCTGGCGGCCGTGGTCGGGGTGGGCTACTGGTTCGTGCTGAACCGCACCCGGTTCGGCTTCGACCTGCGGGCCACCGGCAAGTCCGCGACCGCGGCGGTCGCCAGCGGCATCAACGTCAAGCGGATGACGGTCGCCACGATGCTGGTCTCCGGCGGGCTGGCCGGGCTGGTGGGGCTGCCGATCATCTTCGGCGCGTCGTACTCCTACGGCTCGACCTTCCAGTCCGGGCTGGGCTTCGCGGGGATCGCCGTCGCCCTGCTGGGCCGCAACCATCCGTTCGGCATCGCGCTGGGTGCGCTGTTGTTCGCGTTCCTCGACGAGCAGTCCAACCCGCTGCAGATCCTGGTCGGTGTCTCACCGGACATCGTGAAGATCACCCAGGGCATCATCGTGCTCACCGTGGTGATCTCGTACGAGCTGGTCCGCCGCTACGGCACCCGACTGGAGCAGCGGAAGGTCGGTGAGGCGCTCGCCGATGACGAGCCCACGCCTCAGGAGGTCGGCGCATGAGTACCATCGCCCCGCCCGAGCAGGCCGCCCCGCGGCGCCGGTTCCGGTTCACCCCGTGGCACGGACTGCTGGTCGTCGCGTTCCTCATGTTCGCGCTGGCCGTGCTCGAGCTGATCACGGGAGCCGACGACCTGGCCTCGTCCGGGACGATCCGGGCCACCTTCATCGCCACGATGCCGATCGCGCTCGCGGGTCTCGGTGGTCTCTGGTCGGAGCGCGGCGGTGTCGTCAACATCGGCCTCGAGGGGATGATGATCCTCGGCACGTACGGCGCGGGCTTCTTCGGCTACCACTACGGCCCCTGGGCCGGGGTGGCCGGAGCGATCCTGATGGGCATGATCGGAGCGCTGATCCATGCCACCGCCACCGTCGTGTTCGGGGTGGACCACATCGTCTCCGGTGTGGCCGTGAACATCATCTCGCTGGGCGCGGTGCAGTACCTTGCCGCCCGCACCTTCGTCGGCCTGCCCGGCGGCGGCCAGACCCAGTCACCCAAGATCGACGACGTCGCATCGATCACGATCGGACCACTCTCCGACTCGCTCGGGGAGATCGAGCAACGTGACATCTTCTTCGTCTCCGAGGTCGCGGCGCTGCTGCGTGCGATGGTGACGAACCTGTCGCTGCTGGTGCTTCTGTCGCTGCTGCTCTTCTTGGCGACGTACTTCATCCTGTGGCGCACCCCGTTCGGCCTGCGGCTGCGGTCGGTCGGTGAGAGTCCGGTCGCAGCCGAGACCCTCGGCGTCCACGTGTACCGCTACAAGTTCATCGCGGTGCTCGCCTCCGGCGCGCTGGCCGGGCTGGCCGGCGGGTTCCTGGCGCTGGTCGCGTCCAGCAACTACCGGGACGGGCAGACCGGTGGCCGGGGCTACATCGGCCTGGCCGCGATGATCTTCGGCAACTGGCGACCCGGGGGGCTGCTGGCCGGATCGGGGCTGTTCGGGTACACCGAGACGCTCGGGCTGCGACAGGGCGGCACGTCGGTGCATGCGCTGCTGCTCGCCTTGGCGCTGCTCGGGCTGGCGTTCGCGCTGTGGCAGTGGCGCCGCGGTCAGAACACCGGTGCCCTGGTGTCTGCGGGGATTGGGCTGGGCGTCGGGGCCCTGTACTTCCTGATCGACTCGGTGCCCGGCGACTTCACCCGGATGACGCCGTACGTCACCACGCTGCTAGTGCTCGCGTTCGCCTCGCAGCAGCTCCGAATGCCCGCGGCCGACGGCCAGATCTATAGGAAGGGATCGGCTGGTTAGCGTGGCCGATCCCGAGGCCCGAGCGGAGGTGGACTGGGCCGAGCTGACTCGGCATGCCACGGAGGCGATGCGGCACGCGTACGCGCCGTACTCCTCGTTCTCGGTGGGGGCCGCGGCGCTGGTCGACGACGGTCGGGTGGTCACCGGCTGCAACGTCGAGAACGCGTCGTACGGCGTGGGTCTCTGCGCGGAGTGCGGACTGGTGTCGGCGCTGCACCTGTCCGGAGGTGGTCGGCTGACCCACTTCGTGTGCGTCGACGGTGCGGGTGCGGTGCTGATGCCCTGCGGCCGGTGTCGGCAGCTGCTGTGGGAGCACGGCGGGGCGGGGCTGCTGCTGTTGACGGTCTCGGGGGTGCGACGGATGGATGAGGTGCTGCCGGATGCCTTCGGCCCCGACGACCTCGCTTGACCTGACCGCCGCCGAGGTGGTCACCGACCCCTACCCGTTCTTCGCCGACGAGCGCGCCCGGCACCCGGTCGCCTGGCATGAGCCGTCCGGGATGTGGCTGGCCTTCGACCATGTCTCGGTCAGCGCCGTCCAGCGGGACCGGCGGCTGGGCCGGATCTGGCGGGACAAGCAGCCGGCGGACTACCTCGAGCCGTTCAACCTGCTGCACCGCAACCAGATGATGGAGAACGAGCCGCCCGAGCACACCCGGCTGCGGCGGCCGGTCGCACGGGCGTTCGCGCGGGGCCACGTGGAGCGGCTGCGGCCGCGGGTGCGGGAGCTGGCGGCGGAGCTGCTGGCCGGGACCGACCCCGCGGGCTTCGACGTGATCGGCGAGTTCGCCGAGCCGCTGCCGGTGCTGGTGATCGCCGAGCTGCTCGGGGTGCCGGCGTCGTACGCACCGTCCCTGCGGGAGTGGTCGCAGGCCATCGTCCGGATGTACGAGGTCGACCCGTCCTCGGAGGTCGTCTCCGCTGCCGTTGCGGCCGCCGAGGACTTCGCCGGCCTGATCCGTGAGCTGGTCCGGGACCGCCGGGACCGACCTCTCGACGACCTGGTCAGCGACCTGGCGGCCACCGAGCTGTCCGAGGACGAGATGGTCGCCTCCGCGGTGCTGCTGCTCAACGCCGGCCACGAGGCGTCGGTCAACGTGTTCGGGAACGGGCTAGTGGCAATGCTGCGCCGGGGCCTCCGTCCCGGCGACCACGTGGTGACCTGCGTCGAGGAGATGCTGCGCTTCGACTCCGCCCTGCAGCTGTTCGAGCGGACCGCAACCGAGCCGGTCGAGGTGGGCGGGGTCCTCGTGGAGACCGGACAGAAGATCGCCGTCCTGCTGGGCTCGGCGAACCGCGACCCTGCGGTCTTCGACGGGCCCGACGAGTTCCGCGTCGACCGGGACCCCAACCCGCACGTGGCGTTCGGGGTCGGCGTGCACTTCTGTCTCGGCGCCCCGCTGGCTCGGATGGAGCTGGCCGAGTCGCTCGGCGCGCTCGTCACGACGTACCCCAGGCTGGACCTGGCCGGCGAGCCAGAATCGCGAGGCACGTTCGTGCTCCGCGGCTACCACCGCGTCCCGGTCACGGGGACCTGAGGAGGAGACGACGATGGCCCAACATGACGCGGTCGAGGTGATCATCGCCAAGCGCGACGAGGGGGAGCTCAGCGACAGCCAGATCGACTGGGTGATCGACGCCTACACCCGTGGCGACGTCGCGGACGAGCAGATGGCCGCGCTGGCCATGGCGATCCTGCTGAACGGCATGAACCGCCGCGAGATCGGCCGCTGGACCGACGCGATGATCCGCTCGGGGGAGCGGATGGACTTCTCCGGGCTGTCCCGGCCGACCGCTGACAAGCACTCCACCGGTGGCGTGGGGGACAAGATCACCCTGCCGCTGGCGCCGCTGGTCGCAGCCTGCGGCGTCGCCGTCCCCCAGCTGTCCGGCCGCGGGCTCGGCCACACCGGCGGCACCCTCGACAAGCTCGAGGCGATCCCCGGCTGGCGGGCCGCGCTCAGCAACGAGGAGATGTTGGCCCAGCTCGAGTCGGTCGGCGCGGTGATCTGCGCCGCCGGGGCGGGGTTGGCCCCTGCGGACAAGAAGCTCTACGCGCTGCGTGACGTCACCGGCACCGTCGAGGCGATCCCGCTGATCGCGTCCTCGATCATGAGCAAGAAGATCGCCGAGGGCACCGGCGCGCTGGTGCTCGACGTGAAGGTCGGTACGGGGGCGTTCATGAAGGACCTCGACCGAGCGACCGAGCTGGCCCGGACCATGGTCTCGCTGGGCACCGATGCCGGGGTGCACACGGTCGCCCTGCTCACCGACATGTCGACGCCGCTGGGCCGGACCGCCGGTAACGCGCTCGAGGTGGCCGAGTCGGTCGAGGTGCTGGCCGGGGGCGGGCCAGTCGACGTGGTCGAGCTGACGCTCGCGCTGGCCCGGGAGATGCTCGCCGGCGCGGGCCGCGGCGATGTGGACCCCGCCGAGAAGCTGGCCGACGGCTCCGCCATGGACGCCTGGAAGGCGATGATCCGTGCCCAGGACGGGGACCCCGACGCTCCCCTGCCGGTGGCGCGCGAGACCCACGCGGTGCCCGCGCCCGCCACCGGCGTACTCACCCGCCTCGACGCGATGGCGGTCGGCCTGGCCGCCTGGCGGCTCGGGGCCGGCCGGGCCCGCAAGGAGGACCCGGTCCAGGCCGGTGCCGGTGTCGTGTGGCACGCCCGCCCCGGCGACCGGGTCACCGAGGGTCAGCCGCTGATGACGCTGCACACCGACGAGCCCGAGCGTTTCCCCCGCGCGCTGGAGTCACTCGTCGACGGCTACGACATCGCCCCCGACCCCGACCCAGCCTTCACCCCCACCCCCCTCATCCACAACCGCATCCCCTAGCGAACGGTTGAAACGTGCCTCCGGGCGGGTTGAGACGTGCCTCCGGGCGGGTTGAGACGTGCCTCCGGGCGGCCGGCCGGTATCAGGGCAGGATCAGGACGACCGTCTCGGCCACGCAGGCGGGCTTCGGCGAGCCCTCGATCTCGACCACCCAGCCCACGGTGAGCTGCGTGCCGGCGGGAACGTCGGTGACGCCGGTGATGGTCGCGGTGCCACGCAGTCGGCTCCCGACCGGGACCGGCGCGGGGAACCGCACCTTGTTGACGCCGTAGTTCAGTCGTGGCCCGGGCGTCTCGATGGCGAAGACCTCGCCGGCGAAGCGCGGCACCAGGGAGAGCGTGAGATACCCGTGCGCGATCGTGCCGCCGAATGGGCCCGCGGCCGCCTGCTCGCGGTCGACGTGGATCCACTGGTGGTCGTCGGTCGCATCGGCGAAGGCATCGATGCGGTCCTGCTCGACCCTCACCCACTCGCTGCTGCCCAGCTCCTCACCGGCCGCGGCCCGCAGCTCGTCGACCGTCGTGAACACCCGCATCCGACACTCCGTTCTGCCTCGGTCGTCGCCCTCCGGGCCCCAGTGCGAGGATGGCCCGCATGAGCGCCCCTTCGTCGTCCGAACCTATCGAAGCCGGGCTGCCGACCCGCGACCAGGTGCATCGGGCACCGAAGGTGCTGCTCCACGACCATCTCGATGGCGGGCTCCGACCGCGCACCATCGTGGAACTGGCGGCCGAGACCGGTCATGCCCTCCCCACCTCGGACACCGACGGTCTGGCCCGCTGGTTCCGGGAGTCGGCCGACAGCGGGTCGCTGGAGCGGTATCTCGAGACCTTCGACCACACCGTCGCGGTCATGCAGACACCCTCCGCACTGACCCGCGTGGCCCGGGAGTGCGTGGAGGACCTGGCCGACGACGGTGTGGTGTACGCCGAGGTGCGGTACGCGCCGGAGCAGCACGTCTCGCAGGGATTGTCGCTGGACGAGGTGGTGGCCGCCGTACAGGCCGGGTTCGAGGAGGCTGCGCCGGCCCGCGACGGCCGAATCGTGGTCCGTCAGCTGCTGACCGCGATGCGACACCAGGCCCGCTCCCGGGAGGTCGCCGAGCTGGCGGTCGCCTGGCGGGACCGTGGGGTGGCCGGGTTCGACATCGCCGGGGCGGAGGCGGGGTTCCCGCCGACCCGGCACCTGGATGCCTTCGAGTATCTCCAGCGGCAGAACTCCCACTTCACGATCCACGCCGGGGAGGCGTTCGGACTGCCGTCGATCTGGGAGGCCATCCAGTGGTGCGGTGCCGACCGGCTCGGTCATGGGGTGCGGATCGTCGACGACATCACGGTTGCCGAGGACGGGACGGTTGAGCTCGGCCGGCTGGCGGCGTACGTGCGCGACAAGCGGATCCCGCTGGAGATGTGCCCGGCATCGAACGTTCAGACCGGCGCCGCCACCTCCGTGGCCGAGCACCCGATCGGGCTGCTCACCTCCCTCCGGTTCCGAGTCACCGTCAACACCGACAACCGGCTGATGAGCGACACCTCCATAACCAAGGAGATGGCCAGTCTGGTGGACGCCTTCGGCTACTCCCTGGCGGACCTGCGCTGGTTCACGATCAATGCGATGAAGTCGGCGTTCCTGCCTTTCGATGAGCGACTGGCGATCATCGACGGGGTGATCAAGCCCGGGTACGCCGAGCTGGGGGCCGGCTGACCTCCCAACTCCCGCGCGGCTACCGTCGCCAAACGGGCCCGTTCCCGCCGCGCGAGCGACGGTAACCCCGCGGGAGTTGGGGGTTAGGGGGCGACCCGGTCGACGAAACGGTGGGCCGGTTTCTCGAGCCGCCGACGGAGGGCGTGGAAGGTGTCGGCGGCCGCGGTCCCGGACCAGCCCGAGGGGAGCAGCTCGAGCGGCAGGCCGGGGTCGCGGTAGGGGAGCCGCCACCAGGTGGTGAGCGTACGCACATAGTCGACGAAGGCCTGGTGCTCGGCATCCCGGCCCCGGCCCCGGCCGGACCACGCGGCTAACAGCTCGGCATGGGTGGCGTGGAACTCGGCGTACCCTCGGTCGAGCTCCGCCAAGTCCCACCAGCTGGCGACCTCGTCTCTCAGGTCGGCGAACCCCAGGTGCTCGGCGTGGAAGAGGTCGACATAGCCCTCGAGCCCGTCGCTGACCAGGACCTCGCGGGCCTCGTCCTCCAGATGCCGAGGCGCGACCCAGACCCCCGGGCCGACCGTGCCGAACCCGAGTCGCCCGAGCCGGGTGCGCAGCAGGTGTCGCTTCTCCCGCTCGGACTCGGGAACGCTGAACACCGCGAGCAGCCACCCGTCGCGCAGTCGGGCGCGGTGCGTGGCGAAGATGCGGCGGTCACCGAGATCGAGCAGATGGTGCGTGCGGGGGTCGAGGGTGTAGCCGGCCGCCCCGTCGACGCGCGCCGGGTGGATCACGGCACGGCGCTTGAGCCGCGAGATGGACGAGCGTACGGCGGTCTCGGGAACGCCCAGGTGGCCGAGGAGCTGCACCAGCGACGCGACGCTGAACCAGTCGCCCCGCTCCCGGGCGTAGAGCCCGAACAGGGTGAAGATCAGCGCCCGCGGCGGGTGCGCGACGACCACCTCGTCTGGCGTTCTCTTGACTACCGTCATGATGACGGCATACTAACCCCATGCCGTGGGAGAGCCTGGCGACGTCTGCGCACGTCGACACCTTCTGTCGAGACAACCTGCCGCCGGCCGACCAGTGGCCCGACCTCGTCTTCGAGATCGCCGACGTCCGCTACCCCGAACGCCTGAACTGCTCCGCCGAGCTGCTGGATCGGGTGATCGAGGAGCGTGGCGCCGATCGACCGTGCCTGCTCTCCCCAGCCGGGGAGCGGTGGACCTACGGCGAGGTCCGGGACGAGGTCGCGCAGGTGGGCCGGGTGCTCACCGAGGACCACGGCATCGTGCCGGGGAACCGGATCCTGCTCCGTGCACCCAACAACCCGTGGCTGGTGATCTGCTGGCTGGCGACGCTGCGGGTCGGTGCGGTGGCGGTCACGACGATGCCGCTGCTGCGACCCCTGGAGCTCACCACCGTCGCGGAGATCGCCAAGGTCGACCTGGCGCTGTGCGACGACAGGTTCGTCGAGGACCTGCAGGCCGCCGAGCTCGGCGACGCCACCATCGTCACCACCGAGGAGCTGCGGACCCGAGCGGCCACCAAGCCCGCCGAGGACGACGGCCCGGTCGACACCGCGGCCGACGACGTCGCCCTGCTCGCCTTCACCTCTGGGACCACCGGCCGGCCCAAGGCGACGATGCACTTCCACCGCGACGTCCTCGCCAACGCCGACACCTTCGGCAAGCACATCGTGCGGATCGAGCCGGACGACGTGGTCACCGGCACCCCGCCGCTCGCGTTCACCTTCGGGCTCGGCGGGCTGGTGGTGTTCCCCATGCGGGTGGGGGCGTCCGCCCTGCTCATCGAGCGGGCCACGCCCGCCGAGCTGGCCGAGCACATCGCCGCGCATCAGGCCACGGTGTGCTTCACCGCGCCGACGGCGTACAAGGCCATGCTCGCCGGCGACGGCGCCGAGAAGCTCCGTGGCCTCCGACGGGCGGTGTCGGCGGGCGAGCACCTGCCGCGAACCACCTGGGAGCAGTTCCGGGACGCGACCGGGGTCCGGCTGATCGACGGGATCGGCTCCACCGAGCTGCTGCACGTGTTCATCTCGGCCGCGGACGACGACATCCGCCCGGGCGCGACTGGTGTCCCGGTGCCCGGCTACCGGGCCACGATCCTCGACGACGACGGCAACGAGGTGCCGACCGGAACGGCGGGACGGCTGGCGGTGAAGGGACCGACGGGCTGTCGCTATCTCGCCGACGCGCGCCAGCTCGCGTACGTCCAGCACGGCTGGAACCTGACCGGCGACGTGTTCCTCAAGGACGACGACGGCTACTTCTTCTACGTCGCCCGCGGCGACGACATGATCGTGTCCTCGGGGTACAACATCGGCGGCCCCGAGGTGGAGGAGGCCCTCGTCGGCCACCCGGCGGTCCAGGAGTGCGCGGTGGTGGGGGCGCCGGACGAGGCGCGCGGCCAGCTGGTCAAGGCCTACGTCGTGCTCGCACCCGGGTTCACCGCCGGCGACGAGCTCGTCAAGGAGCTGCAGGACCACGTCAAGCAGACCATCGCCCCCTACAAGTACCCCCGCGCGGTCGAGTTCATCGAGAGCCTGCCGCGCACCAGCACCGGCAAGCTGCAGCGGTTCCGCCTGCGCGAGCTCGCCGCCCAGCAGGAGAGCACCGGATGAGGATCGCCGTCATCGGAGGAGGCCCGGGCGGGCTCTACTTCTCGGCCCTGATGAAGCAGCTGGACCGGAGCCACGAGATCACGGTCTGGGAGCGCAACGCCGCCGACGACACCTTCGGCTTCGGTGTCGTGTTCTCCGACGAGACGCTCGGGGGCATCGAGTCCGCCGACGAGCAGATCTACGCCCGGATGCAGGCCGAGTTCGCGCGGTGGGACGACATCGACGTGCACTTCCGGGACCAGGTCTTCACCAGCGGCGGGCACGGGTTCGCCGCGATGAGCCGCCAGCGGCTGCTCCAGATCATGCAGGCGCGCTGCGCCGAGCTGGGCGTGACGATCCACTTCCGGACGCTGGCCCCGGACGTGGCGGAGCTCTCGGCTGACTACGACCTGGTGATCGCCTCGGACGGGCTCAACTCGATCGTCCGGAACCGGTACGCCGACAGCTTCCGCCCCAGCCTCGACGTGCGGCAGTGCAAGTACATGTGGCTGGCCACGTCGAAGGTCTTCGACTCGTTCAAGTTCTACATCCGCGAGACGCCGTACGGCGTGATGCAGGTCCACGGGTACCCGTTCAACGATCAGGGCAGCACCTTCATCATCGAGATGAACGAGGCGGTCTGGCGCCGCGCCGGCTTCGACGCGCTGGCCGACCGTGAGTTCGCGCCGGGGGAGTCCGACGAGAAGTCGGTCGAGGTGGTGCGGGAGATGTTCGCCGACGTGCTGGAGGGGCACGAGGTCCACCTGAACAACTCCCGGTGGATCAGCTTCACCACGGTCCGCAACGAGACCTGGTGCCACGACAACATCGTGCTCATCGGCGATGCCGCACACACCGCGCACTTCTCCATCGGCTCGGGGACCAAGCTCGCCATGGAGGACTCGCTGGCCCTCGCCGCCTGCCTCCACGAGCATCCCGACCTGCCGATCGCCCTCGCGGCGTACGAGGACGAGCGCCGCCCCGTGGTGCTCTCCACCCAGCGCGCGGCGCAGGCGAGCCTCGAGTGGTTCGAGAACCTCGGGCAGTACACCCACCAGGACCCCGAGCAGTTCGCGTTCAACATCATGACCCGCAGCCGCCGCGTCACCTACGACAACCTGCGGGTCCGGGACCCGGAGTTCGTCGACAGCATCGACGAGTGGTTCGCCCGGCACGAGGCCGCGCGCGGGTTCGGGTCCGGCGAGGTACGCCCACCGATGTTCCAGCCGTTCCGGCTGCGCGGGATGGAGCTGGCCAACCGGGTCGTCGTGTCGCCGATGGACATGTACTGCTCCACCGACGGCGTCCCCGGCGACTTCCACCTCGTGCACCTGGGCGGCAAGGCCCTCGGCGGCGCCGGCCTGGTGATGACCGAGATGGTCTGCGTCTCCGACACGGGTCGGATCACCCCCGGCTGTGCGTGCCTGTGCACCGACGAGCAGGAGGCCGCCTGGCGGCGCATCGCCGACTTCGTGCACGACCAGTCCCAGGCGAAGATCGGCATGCAGCTGGGGCACTCGGGCCGGAAGGGCTCGACACGGCTGATGTGGGAGGGCATCGACGAGCCGCTGCCCGAGGGCAACTGGCCGGTGGTCGGGCCGTCACCGTTGCCCTACCGCGCCGGCGTGAACCAGGTCCCGCACGAGCTCACCCACGCCGAGATGGCGGCGATCCGCGCGGAATTCGTCGAGTCCGCCCGCCGAGCCGACCGGGCCGGGTACGACCTCCTGGAGCTGCACTGCGCCCACGGCTATCTGCTCTCCTCCTTCATCTCCCCGCTCACCAACCACCGCACCGATGAGTACGGCGGTTCGCTGACCGCTCGGCTGCGCTATCCGCTCGAGGTCTTCGCCGCAGTCCGCGCCGTGTGGCCGGACGAGAAGCCGATGAGCGTACGGATCTCGGCCACGGACTGGTTCCCCGACGGGGTCGACGCCGAGGAGTCCGTGGAGATCGCCCGCGCGTTCGCCGCCGCCGGCGCCGACGCGATCGACGTGTCGAGCGGCCAAGTGGTGGCCGAGGAGCGCCCGGCGTACGGCCGGTCCTACCAGACCCCCTACGCCGACCGGATCCGCAACCAGGCCGGCATCGCCACGATGGCGGTGGGGATCATCTCCTCCTTCGACGACGTGAACTCCATCCTGCTGGCCGGCCGGGCCGACCTCTGCCTGGTCGGTCGCGCCCACCTCTACAACCCCAACTGGACGCTGCACGCGGCTGCCGAGCAGGAGTACGTCGGTCCCGCCGTCGCCTGGCCCAAGCCCTGGCAGGCCGGTGCGCGTCGGCCCCAGACCGGACGCAGCGACGGGCCGCCGCCGCGGCTGGAGCTGATCCGGGCCGGGGAGACCGGCACCGCACATCAGCGGTGGCGCCCGTGAGCGCCGACGGTCCGGGACGGGTCGCCCTGGTCACGGGAGCCGGTCGCGGTATCGGCCGCGCGGTGGCCGTGCGGCTCAGCGCCGAGGGGCACCGGGTCGCGCTCACCGCCCGCAGCGAGGGGGAGCTGGCCCGCACCGCCGAGGAGTGCCAGGGGCCGACCGTCGTCCTTCCCGACGACCTGACCGACCCCGCGGCACCGGACCGACTGTTCGGGGCGGTAGAGGCGGCCTGGGGGCCGGTGGACGTGCTGGTCGCCAACGCCGGCGCCGCGACTTCCGCACGGGTGGACCGGATCACCGACGAGGACTGGCAGCGGATGCTGGACCTCAACCTCACCGCGCCGTTCCGGTGCCTGCGCCGCGCAATCCCGGCCATGCGTGAGGGCGGGTGGGGCCGCATCGTCGTCGTCGCCTCGGTCGCCGCCCGGGTCGGCGAGCCCTACATCGCGGCGTACACCGCCAGCAAGCACGGGGTCCTCGGCCTGGTCCGCTCGGCCGCTGCGGAGCTGGCCCGGACCGGGGTGACCGTCAACGCGGTGTGCCCGGGGTACGTCGACACCGAGATGACCGACCAGACCGTGGCCGGGATCGTCGCCGTCTCGCAGCGCAGCGAGGAGGAGGCCCGGCGGATCCTGGCCGAGAAGCAGCCGATCGGTCGGCTGATCACACCGGACGAGGTGGCCGAGGCGGTGTGCTTCTGCGTCGCGAGCGGCGGCGTCACCGGTCAGGGCGTCGTCGTGGACGGGGGAGCGGTGCAGGCATGATCGCCCCATGAGCATCGAGCGGGTCAACCCCGAAGAGCTGGCGCCACCCGCCGGCTTCTCTCACGCCGTGGTCGCCCGCGGGACGACGGTCTTCCTAGCCGGACAGACCGCGATGGCCCCCGACGGCAGCATCGTGGGCGACACGGTCGTGGAGCAGTTCGAGCTCGCCCTGAGCAACCTGCTCGCCGCCTTGCGAGCCGCGGGCGGTACGCCGGACCGGCTGACGTCGCTGACCGTCTACATCGTCGACATGGACGACTACCGCGCCCACGCCCGCGACATCGGCCGGGTCTGGCGCCGCCTGGTGGGCACCGACTATCCCGCTATGGCTGGCATCGGCGTCAGCCGGCTCTGGGACACCGATGCCCTGGTCGAGGTGCAGGGGTGCGCCGTACTCCCCGACTGAGGAGCCGGGGGCGCCAGGTGCCGCCGGTCCCGTCTGGTGCGGGTCTGTGGTCGGCAAATGGCCGGAATGGCGGGCAGTCGCCGACGGTAGGGGCGCGGGAGACGGCACAAGGGCGCAGCAGAGCGGCCGCACTCGACGGGGAGCTCAGCGGCCCTGCCAGTTCGGCTTGCGCTTCTCGTTGAACGCCGCGTGGAACTCGGCATGGTCGGCGCTGGTCATCAGCAGGGCCTGGGTCATCGCGTCGAGCTCCATGGCGCTGCCGATCGGCATGTCGAGCTCGCGGGTGAGCAGCGACTTGGTCTGCGCAAAGGCGAGGGTGGGACCGTCGGCGAGCCGGCGGGCCAGCTCGTTGGCGGTGGCGTCGAGCTCGTCGTCGGCGACCAGCCTCGTCACCAGGCCGAACCGGTCGGCGGTGGCGGCGTCGATGGTGTCGCCGAGCATGAGGAGCTCGGTGGCCCGGCCCAGGCCGACGATGCGGGGCAGGAGGTACGCCGCGCCCATGTCGCCACCGGAGAGGCCCACCTTGGTGAACAGGAACGCGAAGCGTCCCGACTCCCCGACGATGCGGAAGTCCGAGGCGAGTGCGATCACGGAGCCGGCTCCGGCGGCGATGCCCTGGATGACGGTGATGATGGGGATCGGGGACTCCCGCATCGCCCGGATCACGTCGCCGGTCATCTTGGTGAACCGCATCAGGTCGCGGGCGTCCATGGCGATGAGCTCGCCGATGATCTCGTTGACGTCCCCCCCGGCGCAGAACGCCTTCCCCTCGCCCCGGATCACCAACACGCGTACGTCCTGGTGGTGCGGCAGCTCGGCCAGCAGGTCACGCAGGTCGGCATAGCTCTCGAAGGTGAGCGGGTTGAGCTTCTCGGGCCGGTTCAGGGTCACCGTGGCGACGCCGTCGACCTTGGCGAAGTCGAAGTGCGCCCAGCTCTCGGTGAGCCGGGGTGAGCCCCGGAACCGGTAGTCGTCGCTCATCGCTCTCCCTCGCCTGGCTCTGCCTGCGACTGCCCGGACCGACGGAACAGATCGCGGGCGATGATGGTCCGCTGGATCTCCGAGGCGCCCTCGTAGATCCGCAGCGACCTGACGTCACGATAGAGGTGCTCGAGCAGGTGCCCCTTGCGCAGGGCCACCGCCCCGTGCAGCTGCACACAGGCGTCGATCACCTGCTGGGCCGTCTCGGTGGCGTGTAGCTTGGCCATCGCCGAACGTCGGCTCTGCAGCCCGGGCTCCTCGCCGGCGTCGTAGGCACTCGCGGCGGCGTACACCAGCAGCCGCGCGGCCTCGAGGTCGGTGGCCAGGTCTGCCAACCGGTGCGCGACCGCCTGCTGCTCGG
>CAZKEZ010000020.1:0-1565 GCA_964551905.1 uncultured Nocardioides sp.
CCAACATCGGCGGCGAGGCGGTGTTCGACCCGTCCTACCTCGGCAACCCGCTCGTGAACGCGCTCTGCGTGGGCGTCCTGCGGCACGAGGACCTGCACCTGGCCAAGGCATCCGGCGTCGGCAACAAGGTGATCCTGTACGGCGCGCGCACCGGCGGCGATGGCATCGGCGGGGTGTCGGTGCTGGCCAGCGAGACCTTCGAGGCCTCGACCGGCTCGACCCAAGCCGGGCCTGCGAAGCGGCCCAGCGTCCAGGTCGGCGACCCCTTCATGGAGAAGCTGCTGATCGAGTGCACGCTGGAGCTCTTCGCGGCGGGACTCGTCACCGGCATCCAGGACCTCGGCGGCGCCGGGCTGTCCTGCGCCACCTCCGAGCTGGCCAGCGCCGGCGAGGGCGGGATGCGGGTCGAGCTCGACCTGGTCCCCCTCCGGGACCCGACGCTGTCCCCGGAGGAGATCCTGATGAGCGAGTCGCAGGAGCGGATGATGGCGGTCGCCGAGCCGCAGGACGTCGAGGCGTTCCTCGCGGTGTGCGCCAAGTGGGACGTCGACGCCACCGTCATCGGCGAGGTCACCGACACCGGACGGCTCGAGATCGACTGGCACGGCGAACGGGTCGTCGACGTCCCACCCCGGTCGGTGGCCCACGACGGACCGACGTACCACCGCCCCTTCGCCCGCCCCGACTGGCAGGACGCGCTACAGGCCGACCCGGCCGAGGCGCTGCCGCGGCCAGGCCCCGGCGAGGAGTTGCGCAGCACGGTGCTGCACCTGGCCGGCTCGCCCAACTTGTGCGACAAGTCGTGGATCACCGACCAGTACGACCGCTACGTCCGGGGCAACACCGTCCTCGCCCAGCCCTCCGACGCCGGGATGGTCCGAGTCGACGCGCAGACGGGTCTCGGCGTCGCTCTGGCCACCGACTGCAACGGTCGGTTCACCAAGCTCGACCCGTACGGCGGGGCGAAGCTGGCGCTGGCCGAGGCGTACCGCAACGTCGCCGTCAGCGGCGCCACCCCCCTCGCGATCTCGGACTGCCTGAACTTCGGCTCGCCGGAGGACCCGTCGGTCATGTGGCAGTTCGCCGAGGCGTGCCGCGGGCTCAAGGACGGCTGCCTCGAGCTGGGCATCCCCGTCACCGGGGGGAACGTGAGCCTTTACAACCAGACCGGTGACGTGGCGATCCTGCCCACCCCGGTGGTGGCGGTGCTCGGCGTGATCGACGACGTGACCCGCCGTACCGGGCTGGGCTTCCCCGGTCCGGACCTCGCGGTCGTCCACCTCGGGCAGACCCGCGAGGAGCTGTCCGGGTCGGAGTGGGCGCACGTCGTGCACGGGCACCTCGGCGGCCAGCCGCCGGCGGTGGACCTGCACGCGGAACGCAACCTGGGTCGGCTGCTCATCGACGCTTCGCGCTCCGGCATCCTGGCTGGCGCCCACGACCTTGCTGACGGGGGGCTGGCCCAGGCGCTGGTCGAGTCCTGCCTGGCGCACGGGGTCGGGGTACGGGTCACGCTCGAGGGCGACCCGTTCGTCGGTCTCTTCTCCGAGTCCGCCCACCGCGCG
>CAZKEZ010000020.1:1665-35664 GCA_964551905.1 uncultured Nocardioides sp.
GGTCTTCGCGGGGGGTGGTCGTCGTCATCCACGGCGGGTTCTGGAAGGCGGCGTACGACGCGGCGCTCGGCCGGCCGCTTGCCCAGGCCCTGGTGGCGGACGGGTGGACGGCGTGGAACCTGGAGTACCGCCGGGTCGGCAACGGCGGCGGCTACCCCCACACCCTCGACGACGTCGCCGCCGGGATCGACGCCCTCGCCGACCAGGACGGGCTGGACCTGTCGACCGTGGTGACGCTGGGACACTCCGCCGGTGGCCAGCTCGCAGTCTGGGCGGCCGGACGGGGCAGGCACGAGCGGTGGCGACCGGTCCGGGTCCCGGTCACCGCGGTGGTGTCCCAGGCCGGGGTGCTGGACCTGGCGTCGGCGTACCAGGCCGGTGCCGGCGACGGCGCGGTCGGCCGGTTCCTGGGGGTCGAGCCGGGCGACCCCGCCTACGACCTGGCCGACCCGAGTCGCCAGCCGCCGTTGGAGGTCCCGGTGTGGTGCGTGCACGCCCGCGATGACGACACGGTGCCGTTCGCGCTGTCGGCGGAGTACGTCGCGCGCGCCCGCGCCGCCGGCGCCCCCGCCCACCTGGTCGAGGTCCCCGGTGGCCACTTCGGCGTGATCGACCCCGCCTCCGCCGCCTGGGCCGCCACGCTCGAGGTCCTCGACCGGATCACCCCAGGCTCCTGAAGGTCTCCGCGCCAGGAGGGAGTTCAGCCACCCAGCGCGAGGGCGGCCATCCAGCCCATGGCGAGGGCCATCACGATCTCTCCGCCGAGAGCGAGCCGGGCGGTGGGGCGCCGCTCCGCCCCAAGCAGAGCGGCGCGTACGGCGGCCAGGACCACGTAGGCGACCCCGGCCAGCATCAGCACGGCCAGCCACACCGGTGCCATCGGCATAGCGTGGACGCCACCCATCGGGTCAGCAGCAGAGCCCGCCGACATGTCCATCCCCGCCACATGCTGGTGCGCCCCGTGGGCCCCCGATGAGTCCGACGCGCCCGGCGAGCCCGCAGGCGCCACCGCGTGCGCCGCACTCGCCGCAACGGGAACCGCGGCGGGCACCAGCATCGCGGCCATCACCGCGCAGGCCACGCCCAGCCGCAGATGCGCGCCGGAGCCCGCCCGCGCCAGCAGGTGCACGCCGCACCACAGCGCGACGAGGGCGAACACCCCGGCCTGCAGGGCGGCCGAGCGCCGGCCGACGGGGGCGAGCAGCATGACCACCATCGCCGCCCCCATCACCACGTGCCAGGCGTCCACCGCGATCGGGTGGTCGCCGCGCCAGCGCGGCACGAGACACCGGGCCAGGCAGTACGTCGCCGCCAGCGCACACAGCACCGCGAGGGTCACGGCCGCGGAGTCACCCACGCGCCCACCCTCGCTCCACGGGCAGCGGCGGTCAACGGCCACCTCAGCGTTCCCTTAAGCAACCCTCCCGCCCCGGTCGGCCGCGACCTACAGTGGAGGGCAGCAGCGAAAGCCCCGGAGGGAGCAGTCATGAGCGAGGAACCGACGAAGGCGGTGCTGAGCGCGCTCTGGTCCACCGAGGAGGCGACCGAGGCGGCGCTCGAGCTCGACGAGGCCACCCCGGCCAAGGTCTGCAAGCGGACCCGCGGCATGTCCTTCGACGGACTGGCCGAGCCGGGCACCGACCTGCGGGAGGCCTGGCGCGAGCTCCTGGTCCGCGAGGGCAAGTACGACGGGTCCGGGGAGAGCATCCGCGACCTCGTGCTCGGGCCCGACGCGCGCCGCGGCTGAGCGCGACGATGGGCCGCCCGGGGAGCGTCGCCGAGCTCACCGACCTCCTGCGGGAGGGTGGGTACCTCGCCGACCGCGGCCTGGCCACCGCGGCGTACGTCGGACTGACCCTCGACCGGCCGCTGCTCCTCGAGGGCGAGGTGGGGGTCGGGAAGACCGAGATCGCCAAGACCCTCGCCACCGTGCTCGGGCGGCGACTGATCCGGCTCCAGTGCTACGAGGGGATCGACACCAGCCAGGCCTTGTACGAGTGGGACTATGCGCGGCAGCTGCTCCAGATCCGGGCGCTGGCCGAGCACGACCTCCAGGACGAGACAGCCGTCGACGCGCTGTTCGGTCCGCGGTTCCTGGTGGAGCGGCCGCTGCTGGACGCGGTCCGCACCGGCGACGGCGCCGTACTCCTGGTCGACGAGGTGGACCGCGCCGACGACGAGTTCGAGGCGTTCCTGCTCGAGCTGCTCTCGGAGTTCCAGATCACCATCCCCGAGCTCGGCACGATCCGCGCCGAACGCCCGCCGCTGGTGGTGCTCACCTCCAACCGGACCCGTGAGCTGCACGACGCCCTGAAGCGGCGCTGCCTCTACCACTGGGTGGACTACCCCAGCGCCGAGCGGGAGCTGGAGATCGTGCAGATCCGCGAGCCCGGCGTCTCCGCGGCGCTGGCCCGCAAGGTCGTCGCCGCCGTGCACCGGCTCCGCGAGCTCGACCTGGCCAAGGCGCCAGGCGTCGCCGAGACGATCGACTGGGTGCAGACCCTGGGGGCGGTCGGGGTGGAGGACGCCGAGGACTTCGACGGCGACGCGATCGTGGACACCCTCGGCGCCGCGGTCAAGGACCGCGAGGACCTGGACGTGGTGCGGGGCCACCTGCACGAGCTCGCCCGTGGCTGACGTCGCGGACCCGCCGGCCGAGTCGCCGCCGACCGATCCCGGCGACGACTTCCTCGGGACCCTGGTCGGCTTCGGCCGCGCCCTGCGCGAGGCGGGCCTGCCGGTCGGCCCCGGGGACGTCGTCACCTACTGCGCCGCGATGGACCCGCTGGACCCCACCGACCTGCTGGACCTCTACTGGGCCGGCCGCACCACCCTGGTGTCGCGTCGCGAGCAGATCCCCGTCTACCACCGGGTCTTCCGCGAGTGGTTCCTCGGCGTGCCCGGCGAGCCGACGAAGCAGCGGCCGTTCACCGACCGGGCCCGCGCCGAGGCCGAGGCGAGCCTGCAGCTGCCCGAGCCCGAGCGTCCTGGCGAGGAGCGCGAGGACCGGCGCGGGGAGATGGGCCTGGTCGGATCCGACGTCGCCACCCTGCGGACCCGGTCGTTCGGGGAGTGCACCCCGGCCGAGCTCGCCGCGCTGCGCCGGATCATGCGCACCGTGCGGCTCGCGCCGCCCCGACGTCGCTCCCGCCGTACCGCTCCCGCCCCCGACGGCCGCAGCCCCGACCTGCGCCGTACCGTCCGGGCGGCGATGCGCACCCACGGCGACCCGGCCACCTTGCGCTGGCGTCGCCGCCGGCTGCGGCAACGACCCCTGGTGCTGGTGCTCGACGTGTCCGGCTCGATGGCCGACTACTCCCGCGCGCTGCTCCAGTGGGCCCACGTCACCTCGCGCGCCGCCCGCCGGGTCGAGGTCTTCTGCTTCGGCACCCGGCTGACCCGGATCACCCGCCAGCTCGAGCACCGGCGCCCCGACGACGCGCTGGCGAGTGCCGCCGAGGCGGTGGTCGACTGGGAGGGCGGCACCCGGATCGGGGCCTCGCTCGACGCGTTCGTGCACGACTGGGGTCGGCGCGGGGTGGCTCGCGGCGGGATCGTCGTGATCTGCTCCGACGGCCTCGACCGCGGCGACCCGGCGCTGCTCGAGTCCGCCATGCAGCGCCTCGCCCGGCAGTGCCACCACATCGTGTGGCTCGACCCGCATGCCGACTCCGGCGGCTCTCCATGCCTGGGGATGACGGTGGTCCGGCCGTACGTCGACACGCTGATGTCGGCCCGCGACCTGGCCGGCCTGGAGGACTTCGCCCACCACCTGGCGGCGCTGCGGTGATCCGCCTCGGCTCGCTCGCGGGCTACCCCTTCGACGGTCCGCGGGTGCTGGCCGGCTGGACCCCGCCGGAGGCGGCTGGCGTCTACGTGATCCTCTACCGGCCCGACCCGCAGGGCGCGTCGCAGCGCTACGCCGTCATCTACGCCGGGCACAGCGCGGACCTATCGGCAGAGGGGTTCCCGTTCCGGCATCCGGCCGCACCGTGCTGGGTGCGACGGGCGGGGAGCAGGTACGCCGTCCACGTGGCGACGTACCAGATCCCGGGTGGCCTGGCCGGCCACCGCCAGCAGATCGTGGACGAGCTGCTCTCGGTCTACCGGCCCCAGTGCAACGACGAGCAGCTCCAGTCCGCCTGGCAGGACCACTGGATCGGCTCCTACGAAGCACCCACGACCGGTCCGCTCACCACCGGCCGAGACCCCGGCTCTCCCTGACCCGGCGGGTGTCGCTGGTTTAGGAGGCCGAGGGACGAGGCCGTCTCGAGACCCCGGGGGCGGGTCGCGACCTCCTCAACCAGCTCCCGCTGGTGCGGGGGTGCATGGATCAGGTGACGTTTCCGTTCATGTGCGCGGTTGTGGGGGTCCCCGGGGCCGGAATCGCCGACTTTGGTGTACGCGAGCGTTCATGTGCGCGGTTGTGGTTGGGGTTGGTTTCGAGACGCTCGCTGGCGCTCGCTCCTCAACCAGCGAGGGGTCTCGACGGGCTCGACCGGCGGGCGGGTCTCGACCGGCGGGCGAGGGGTCTCGACAAGCTCGACCGGCGGTGACGGGTCAGCCGACGGGTTCGTAGCCGACCGCGTCGTGGAGCCGGGAACGCCGGCGGCCTGAGGCGGGCACGGCCGGCGGCCGCTCGGTGGACGCGGGCGGCTCGTAGGTCGCGCCGTCGACGATCCCCTCGGCCATGCCGTAGAGCAGCGGCAGCGCACCGGCCACGACGCCTCCGGTGCGGTTGATGTGCTGCAGCCCCGGCATGATCGGCTCGGCGTTGACGACGATCCGGTCCACGATCTCGCGGCACTCCTCGAGGTCGGTGGCGACGCGAGTCAGCTGCGACCCCACGACGTACAGGTAGAACGCGAGCCCCGCGATCAGCAGCGCGATGTCGATGACGGTCAGGACGACGAGGGTGTTCACATCCGCACCTTTCCGAGGACCCGGCCGAGGAAGAGGTGGTGCTCGAGCCCCTCGCCCAGCACCGCGTCGACTCCCGCGGCGGTCTGTGCGATCAGGGCGGTGTCATCGGTGTTCTTCTCCGCCTCCAACAGCGTCGCCTTCACGGCAGCCACCCGCTGCTCGATCGTGCGCACCGACATGACCAGGATCGTCAGCAGCGCGGCCACGGCCAGCACCACGACGAAGCCCGCGATGATCGCACCCCACCACAGCGACCGCTGGGTGTCGGTCAGCAGCAGCTCCACACCGGTCATCAGTCAGCCTCCCAGCCGGGTCCGGCCGCGGTTGAGGCCCGCGACGATCACCTCGGCACTCTCGATGGTGGTCTCCAGGCCGGCCAGGCCCGCGGTGTTGGTCACCGACTGCTGCAGCGACTCGTCGATCGCCCCGGCCTGCTTCCCGATCCGGTGCGCCAGCAGCAGGATCGGCACGACCAGTGCGACGACGACGAGTACGACGATGATCCCGATCGTGTAGCCCACGATCCAGCCGGTCTCCGCCAGCACCGTCATGGCTACACCCCCTCGCAGAAGTCGCGGACCGGTTTGAGACTGGCGTTGACCGCCTCGACCGAGGCCGGCACGGTGGCCGTCCGGTCGGCCACCACCCCGACGCCGGCGATGACGCCGTCGAGGGTGGCGGTGACCGCCCGCAGGTGGCCGATCACGCGGATCAGGCCGAGCGCGGCGGCGGCGATGATGAGTGTCGCGAGGACGATGGTCACCCAGGCTTCGGCAGGCATCAGATCACCCCAGCAGCTTCGCGACGGAGCCGGCGTACCTGACCGCGCCCTGTGAGACCGCGCCGACCGTGGCCCCGGTCTCGGCGAGGGTCTCGGGGACGCCCTCGAGCTCGCCGGCGAGCGCGCCACCCCCGGCCAGGATGCCGTCGGAGGCGGCCCGGATCCGCTCCAGGGCGGCCAGCACCCGGTTGAGCAGGGCCACCAGCACAGGTACGACGATGAGCAGCAGCACGGCGTTGCCGATCCACCACATCGGGGTGCCTCCTCAGCTCGGGTTGGGTTGGTAGGGAAGGAAGAAGCGCCGGAAGACCCGCGCCAGCGCGAGCCGCATCGCCCGCAGGCCGATCGCGAACCCGCTGGCCGGCTTCGCGGCCAGGGCGTCGACCGACTCGCCACGCTCGAGCGCGGAGATCCGGCGCTGGGCGTTGTCGGCGAACTGGCCCATCAAGACGGTGCTGACGTCGGTGATCATCCCGCGGCCGTACTGCGCCGCGGCCCCCGACAGCTGGAGGTCCTGGGCCATGGTGACCTTCGTGCCGGACCCGGCCGCGGCGAGGCTCGCGGTGACGGTCATCGCCGCCTGGCCGCGTCCCTTCAGGTCGGAGCCGGAGGCGTCTAGCACCATCCGCTTGGCCGCGTCGTCGCGCTCCAGGATCTTCGCCTTGCCGGCGAACTCCATCTTCACCGGGCCCATCCGGATCCCGACGGTGCCGGCGTACGCGTCGTCGCCGAGGTCCTCGGTGAGGTCGGCCCCGGGCAGGCAGGCCGCCACCCCGGGGATGTCGCCGAAGAACTCCCAGACCTTCTCGATCGGCTGGGCGACCTCGAACTCGTTGGTGATGAGCATCTAGTCCTCTCCTCCACCGCTGGCGGCGCCGGCCAGGAACCGGTCGGGGTCGGCCGCGAAGGCGTCCCGGCAGCCCACGCAGCAGAAGTGGTACGTCGTGCCGTCGTGCTCGTGCGGGTAGTGGGCGGCGTCGGCCGGCACCGTCATCCCGCACACCGGGTCCAGCGCCTCGGCGGGCTCGAGCACCGGCAGCGCGGTGCGCGCGCCCGGCGAGGAGGCGCCCTCCTCGACCGCGAAGGCCCCGGCCGCGCGCTGCTGCACCAGCTCGGCGAGCACCGAGACCGCGATCTCGGAGTGGGTGGTGCTGCCCAGGTCGAGCCCGACCGGGGTGTGCACCCGGTCCAGCAGGTGCCGCGGCACCCCGCGCTCGGCGAGGTAGCCGAGCACCGCCTCGCCGCGCTTGTGCGAGGCGACCAGGCCGACGTACGCCGGCAGCGCGGTGACCACCTGCTCCAACACGTCCTCGTCGCCGTGGCCCTGGGTGGCCACCACGACCACCGACCGCTCGTCGAGGGAGCCGGGGGTGAAGTCGGCGCCGGCGACCACCTCGGCCCGCCAGCCCAGGGTGAGGGCGAGCTCGATGAGGGTCCGCGCCATCGGCGAGTGGCCGATCACGAGCAGGTGCACCGGCGGCAGCACCGGCTCGACGTAGATCTGCAGGGCGCCCTCGCTCTGGCACGACATCGGGATCGCGGTCATCCCCTCGGGCAGCACCAGGTCCTCGCTGGCGCCCAGATAGAGCAACTGGGCCTCGCCGCTGCGGATCACCCGCTGGGCCTCGCGGATCACCGTCGGCTCGGCGCAGGCACCGCCGATCCAGCCGTGCAGTCGGCCCTCGGCGGTGATGATGGCGCGCGACCCGATCTGGCCCGATGAGGGCGCCTGCCGCCACACGACGGTGGCGACGACGTACTCCACGCCGCGTCGGGTCAGCTCGCGACCGACCTGGTCGAGGTCGTCGCCGGCGGCGTCGTCGGGCGGATGGTGGTCGGTCATCGGTCGGTCCTGATCGGTGGGGCGCCGGAGACGTCGGACCGGGTGGTCAGCGCCTCGTGCACCCGGTCGGGCAGCAGCGGCATGTCGATGTTGCGCACGTCGTGGCCCTTCAGGGCGTCCATCACCGCGTTGACGAACGCCGCCGGCCCACCCACCGTCGCGCACTCGCCGATCCCCTTGGCGCCGATCGGGTGGTGGGGGCAGGGGGTGACCACCTCGTGCAGCTCGTAGCCGGGCGTCTCCCAGGCGGTGGGCAGCAGGTAGTCCATGAAGTTCGAGCCGATGCAGTTGCCCTCGGCGTCGAAGGTGATGAACTGCATGCTCGACATCGCGTACGCCTCGGTCAGGCCGCCCATGATCTGGCCCTCGACGATCATCGGGTTGATCCGGACCCCGCAGTCGTCGACCGCCACGACCCGCAGCACGTCCCACACGCCGGTCATCGGGTCGACCTCGACGGTGGTGATGTAGCAGCCGAACGGCCAGGTGAGGTTCGGCGGGTCGTAGTAGGCGTTGGCCTCCAGGCCGGGCTCGAGGCCGTCGGGCATGTTGGAGTACGCCGCCATCGCGCACTCCTGGATGCTCACGCCACGGTCCGGCGCGGAGCGCACGAAGAACCGGCCGAGCTCCCACTCGACGTCCTCCTCCGACACCTCCAGGAGGTGCGCGGCCAGCTTGCGGGCCTTGGCGCGGACCTTCCGGGCGGCCATCGCCACCGCGGCCCCGGCGACCGGCGTACTGCGGGAGGCGTAGGTGCCCATCCCGAACGGCGCGGTGTCGGTGTCGCCCTCCTCGACCAGGATGTCGTCGGCGGGGAGGCCGAGCTCGTGGGCCACGATCTGCGCCCAGGTGGTCTCGTGCCCCTGACCCTGCGTCTTGGCGCCGGTGCGCAGGATGGCCTTGCCGGTCATGTGCACCCGCAGCTCGGCGGAGTCGAACATCTTGATGCCGAGGATGTCGTACTCGCGGCTGTTGCCGGCGCCGAGCGGCTCGGTCATGCACGAGATGCCGATGCCCAGGAGGCGCCCCTGCTTGGCGGCCTCCTCCTTCTCCTTCAGGAAGCCCGGGTAGTCGATGGCGTCCAGGCCGACCTGGAGGCACTTGGCGTACTGCCCGGAGTCGGTGAGGAAGCCGAACGGCGTCCGGTGCGGGAAGTCGTCGTCGCGCACGAAGTTCATCCGGCGGAACTCCGCCTGGTCCATGCCCAGGTCGTCGGCGGCGGCCTGGACCATCCGCTCCTGGAAGTACATCGCCTCGGTCACCCGGAACGAGCACCGGTAGGCGACCCCGCCGGGCGCCTTGTTGGTGTAGACGCCGCGGGCGGTCAGGTGCGCGGTGGGGATGTCGTAGCAGGCGAAGGCCGAGTGCAGCAGCCCGATCTTGAACTTGCTGGGCTGGGCGTCGCCGAAGAAGGCGCCGTGGTCGGAGTCGGTGTGCATCCGGACCGCGAGGATCTTGCCGTCCTTGCGCAGTGCCAGCTCGCCCTTGAGGTAGACGTCGCGGCCGAATCCGGTCGACGTCAGGTTCCCGGTGCGGTCCTCGATCCACTTCACCGGCCGCTCGGTGAGGATCGAGGCGACGATCGAGATGACGTAGCCCGGGTAGACCGGCACCTTGTTGCCGAAGCCGCCGCCGAGGTCGGGGCTGACGATCCGGATCATGTGCTCCGGAAGCTCGGCGATCAGCGCGACGGCGGCCCGCACGATGTGCGGCGCCTGGGTGGTCATGTAGACGGTCAGCTTGCCGGTGGCCCGGTCGAAGTCGGCGACCGACCCGCAGGTCTCCAGCGGGGAGGGGTGGGAGCGCGGGTAGTGCATCTCGATCCGCGACACCACGTCCGCCTCGGCGAACGCCCGGTCGGTCCCGGCCTGGTCCCCGACCTGCCAGGTGAAGCAGACGTTGTCGGGCTGGTTCTCCTTGTCGTCGCGGATCACCGGGGCGTCCTCGGCGAGGGCCTGGGTCGGGTTCACGATCACCGGCAGCTGCTCGTACTCCACCACGATCGCCTCGCAGGCGTCCTTGGCGATGTAGGGGTCGTCGGCGATGACCGCGGCGACCTCCTGACCCTGGAACCGGACCTTGTCGGTGGCGAGCACGGCCTGGGTGTCGTAGCTCAGCGTCGGCATCCACGCCAGGTTGCGGGTCGCCATCATGTCGCCGGTCAGCACCAGCCGGACCCCCGGGATGTCCCAGGCGGCGCTGGCGTCAATGGAGACGATCCGGGCGTGCGCGACCGGGCTGCGCAGGATCTCCATGTGCAGCATCCCGGGCAGCACCACGTCGTCGATGTAGTGGCCCTTGCCGCGGATGAACCGGTTGTCCTCGACCCGGCGCCGGCTGGCGCCCATGCCGCCGATCTTGATCTCGTCGAGCGCCCGCGAGGTGGGCTCGACGGCGGGCTCGGTGGTGGTCACTGCGCGTCACCGCCTTCCGCTGCCGCTCCGTCCGTTTCGTCGGCAGCCGCCTCGGCGGGGCGCATCTTCTCGGCCGCCCAGAGCACCGCCTTGACGATGTTCTGGTAGCCGGTGCAGCGACACAGGTTCCCCGACAGCGCGAACCGGACGTCGTCCTCGGTGGGGTTCGGGTTCTCCTCCAGCAGGGCCTTGGCGGCCAGCATCATGCCCGGCGTGCAGAACCCGCACTGCAGGCCGTGCTCGTCCTTGAAGCCCTCCTGGAGCGGGTGCAGCTCGCTGGCCCCCGCCAGCCCCTCCACCGTCGTCACCTCGTGACCGTCGGCCTGGACGGCGAGCATCGTGCAGCTCTTGACCGGCAGCCCGTCCACGAGGACCGTGCAGGCGCCGCAGTTGGTGGTGTCGCAGCCGGTGTGGGTGCCGGTCAGCTTGAACCCCTGGCGCAGCAGGTGGGCCAGCAGCAGCCGCGGCTCCACGTCGGCGGCCCGCCGCTCGCCGTTGAGGGTCACCGTCACCCGGCGAACCGGCACGGTGGCGTCGGTGGTGGCGGGTACCTCTTCGAACAGGGTGCTCATGCGGCGCTCTCCGTGGTCGTGGTGAGGCGGGTCAGGATCCGGGTCACGAACGTGTGGATCACGTGGCGCTTGTACGCCGCGCTGCCTCGGTGGTCGGAGTTCGGCTGGGCCGCCTCCGCCGCGAGGTCGGCGGCGCGGGCGATGGCGTCGGCGGTGAGGGTCTGGCCGACCAGGGACTCGGCCGCCGCGGTCGCGTTGATGGTGCGGCTGCCGACCCCGGTCAGGGCGATGCCGGCCCGGCCGACCCGGTCGCCGTCGAGCTCGAGGGCGACCGCCGTACCGGCTGTGGCGAAGTCGCCCACCCGCCGCTCCAGCTTGAGGAAGCCGCCGACGGGAGTGGCCCGCGGCGCGGGGATCACCGCCTCGACGGCGATCTCGTCGTCGGCGAGCACGTTCTGGAACGGGCCGGTCACGAAGTCGGCGACCGGGATGGTACGGCGGCCGCGCGGGCCCTGGGCGACCACCTGGCCGCCGACGGCGGTGACCGCCGCGGCCCAGTCGCCCTGGGGGTCGGCGTGGCAGAGCGAGCCGACCAGCGTCCCGCGGGTGCGCACGATCGGGTCGGCGATGAGCGGGGCGGCCGCGGCCAGCACCGGCTGCGCGGCGGTCAGCGGTGCCGACCGCTCGAGGTCGCGGTGCCGGACCAGCGCCCCGACCCGGATCCCGCCGTCGGCGGCGAACTCGAGTCGGTCCAGGCCGGGGATGTTGTTGATGTCGACGAGGAGCTCGGGGGCGGCGAAGCGCAACTTGATCAGCGGGATCAGGCTCTGTCCGCCGGCCAGCACCTTGGCCTCGCCGGCGCCCGCGGCGAGGAGGCCGATCGCCTCGTCCAGGCTGCGCGGCGCCTCGTAGGCGAACCGGGAGGGGTACACGGGCTCAGCCCTCCTGTCCGTCGTCGACCGGGAAGTCCGGCTCCAAGGGGGTGGCCGCCTCGGGGTCGGGGATCGCCACCGGGAGCACATCCACGTCGGTGGGGTCGGGGCGCGGCTCCTGGTGCGGCGGCCAGGGCCCCTGCACCGGCTGCCCGGCGACCTTGAGGAAGTCCACGAACTGGGGGAAGGCCCACACGGTCGGGCTCTTGCCGGTCTTCGGTGCGTTCTCGATGAGCTCGTACATCCGCGGGTTGCCGCGACTATGGCCGTCCGACTCCATCGGCACATGCACCTCTCTGACCTGGGGTGATGCAGCCACTGTGCCCGCCATCACATCGTCGGACAACCCCAGATCAATGAAACGCTTAGGCGAGCCCAGTCGCCCGAACATCGTGGGATCTCCGGCACATACTGCGGAATTTCACACGATGATCGCCCACGCGCGGTGTACCGGCCGGGTCAGCTCCAGAGGGTCACGTGGACGGCGGGGCGGAAGCGGCCGTGGGTGACGCCGCGGCCGCGCAGCATCGCCTGGGTCGCGCGCGGGGTGGTCACGAACCGCGCCATCTCCTCGGCGGCGGGTGGCGCCTGCTGTCCACCCAGGATCGAGATGCTCCACGACCCCTCCCCGTGGACGGAGCGGCCGGGCACCCGCACCAGCGTCCCGGCGGCCAGGTCCTGGGTGACGGCGAACGCCACGACCAGCGTGATCCCCGCTCCGCGCTTGGCCTCCTCGACGGCGGCTGCGTGGCTCTGAAAGATCTGCTGCTGCTCCTCGGGTACGCCCAGCCGGTGCAGCATGTCCGGGATCACGCCGGCATCGTCTGCCGCCGCGGGGCCGAGCAGCCAGGTCTGGGCCCGCAGCAGCGACGGCCCCGGCTGCCCTGCCCGGGCCAGGGGGTGCTCGGGGGCCACCACGGCGAGGATCTGGTACTTCAGGAACAGGGTGCTGACCACCGCCGGGTCCGAGACCGGCTGCCGCGGGCCGATAGTGGCGTCGACGGAGCGGGTGAGCAGCAGCGACTCGAAGTCCCGCGGCCGGTGCACGCTCAGCTCGACGTCGAGGTCGCGGGCCCGGTCGGCGAAGAACTCGATCAGCCCGGGCGCGGAGAACTCCGCGAACAGCGAGGTGGTGGCCAGCCGCAGCATCCGGCGTCCGGCGCCGGCCGCCCGTACCTCCAGCACGGTCCGGTCCTGGAGGCCGAGCAGCTCCACCGCGCGGCTGGCCAGCCGCAGTCCGCCGGGGGTGAAGGCCAGCCCTGACGACGTACGCCGGAACAGCTGGTCGCCCAGCTCCTTGCGCAGCTGACCCACGTGCAGCGACACGGCCGCCTCGGTGACGCCGAGGTCGGCGGCGGCCCCCTTGACCGAGCCGAACCGCACCACCGACGCGAAGGCGCGCAGCTGGGTGGGCGTCATCGGGAGGCTCCGAGCACCAGACGTCGGTCAGAACGGAGGGGTCGCACGGCCCTGCATCGCCTCCCAGACTCGTGACGGGGTGAGTGGCATGTCGAGATGCCGCACACCGTACGGCGCGAGCGCGTCGACCACGGCGTTCACCACCGCGGGCGGGGAGCCGACGGTGGCCGACTCGCCCACCCCCTTGGCGCCGATCGGGTGGTGCGGTGAGGGGGTGACCGTGGTCCCGCACTCCCAGTCCGGCACCTCCAGCGCGGTGGGGATCAGGTAGTCCATCAGCGACCCGCCCAGGCAGTTGCCCTGCTCGTCGAACCCGATGAACTGCATCAGCGCCATCCCGACCCCGTCGGTCAGCCCGCCCTGGATCTGCCCCTCGACGATCATCTCGTTGATCCGGGTGCCGCAGTCGTCGACGGCGATGAACCGGCGCACCTTCACCGTCGCCGTACCCGGGTCGACGTCGACAACGCAGATGTAGGCGCCGAACGGGTAGGTCAGGTTGTCGGGGTTGTAGGAGACCTGCGCGTCCAGCCCGCCCTCGACCCCGGCGGGCAGCTCGTCGGGCCCGTGCGCGCGCATCGCCACCTCCTGGATGCTCACCCCGATCCCCGGCACCCCGCGCACGTCGAACCGGCCCTTGGTCCACTCCAGATCCTCGGGTGCCACCTCCAGCATCCCGGCCGCGATCTGCCGCGCCTTCTCCCGGACCCGGCGGGCCGCGAGCACGGCCGCGGCACCGGACACCGGCGTCGAACGCGACCCGTACGTGCCCAGGCCGAAGGGCGTGTGGTCGGTGTCGCCGTGGACCACGTCCACGTCGTCGGGGTGGATCCCGAGCTCCTCGCCGATCAGCTGGGCGAAGGTCGTCTCGTGCCCCTGCCCCTGGGTCTGCACCGAGATCCGCACCACCGCCGAACCGGTCGGGTGCACGCGCACCTCGCACCCGTCGGCCATCCCGAGGCCCAGCATGTCCATGTCCCGGCGCGGTCCCGCACCGACGGCCTCGGTGAAGAAGGAGACGCCGATCCCCATCAGCTCCCCGCGCGCCCGCTTCGCCGCCTGCTCGGCGCGCAGCTCGTCGTACCCCGCGATCCGCAGCGCTTCGTCCATCGCGGCGCGGTAGTTGCCGGAGTCGTACACCCAGCCGGTGCGGCTGGTGTAGGGGAACTGCTCGGGCCGGATGAAGTTCTGCTGCCGCAGCTCGACCGGGTCGCGCCCCAGCTCGGTAGCGAGCAGGTCCACCATCCGCTCCACGAGATAGACCGCCTCGGCGATCCGGAACGAGCAGGCGTACGCCACGCCGCCGGGCGCCTTGTTGGTGTGGACGGCGGTCATGGAGCAGTACGCCGCCTCGAGGTCGTAGCTGCCGGTGAACACCCCGAAGAACCCGCCCGGAAACTTCCGCGGGGTGGCGGTGCCGTTGAACGCGCCGTGGTCGGCGAGCACGTGGCTGCGCAGCGCCAGGATCCGGCCCTCCCGGGTGGCGGCGATCTCCCCGGTCATCACGTAGTCGCGGGCGAACCCCGAGGCGACCAGGTTCTCGGTGCGGTCCTCGGTCCACTTCACCGGCCGGCCGGTCAGCATCGAGCCGACGATCGCGCACACGTAGCCCGGGTAGAGCGGCACCTTGTTGCCGAAGCCGCCGCCGATGTCGGGGGAGATCACCCGGATCCGGTGCTCGGGCAGCCCCGCGAACATCGCGAGCATCGTGCGGTGCGCGTGCGGGGCCTGGGTCGTCGACCAGAGCGTCAGCTTCTCCTCGACCCGGTCGTACGACGCCACCGCGCCGCAGGTCTCCATCGGCGCCGGGTGCACGCGCGGGAACACCAGCTCCTGGGTGATCACCACCTCGGCGCGCTCGAAGACCCGGTCGGTGGCGGCCGGGTCGCCGGTCTCCCAGTCGAAGCAGTGGTTGTCGGACTTGCCGTCGATGTCGTCGCGGATCACCGGGGCGTCGGCGTCGAGGGCGCGGCGTACGTCGACCAGCGGCGGCAGCTCGTCGTACTCCACGTCGATCAGCTCCAGGGCGTCCCGGGCGGAGTAGCGGTCCTCGGCCACGACGAACGCGACCTCCTGTCCCTGGAAGCGCACCTTGTCGGTCGCCAGCACCGCCTGCCGGTCGCCGGAGAGGGTGGGCATCCAGGCGAGGCCGCGCTCCTGGAGCATCGCCCCGGTGACGACCGCCATCACCTTCGGGTGCGCCTCGGCGGCCAGCGTGTCGACCGACCGGATCCTTGCATGCGCCACCGGGGCGCGCAGGATCGCCAGGTGCAGCATGCCCGGCAGGGCCACGTCGTCGACGTACCTCCCCAGCCCGCGCACGAACCGCCGGTCCTCCTTGCGCAGCATCCGCCCGTGCCCCAGCGGACGCTGGTCGTTGTCCACGAACTGCCGGCTCGTCTGGGTCACGCCGACTCCACCGGATCCTTGCTGGCGGAGTCCGTGTCGCCGGGATCCTTGCCATCGGGGTGCGCCGCCGCCCACTGGATCGACCGGACGATGGAGGAGTAGCCGGTACACCGGCAGATCTGGCCCGAGATCGCCTCGCGGATCGTGTGCTCGTCCGGGTCGGGGTCGCGGTCCAGCAGCGCCCGGGCCGACATCAGCATCCCGGAGGTGCAGAAGCCGCACTGGAGGCCGTGGCACTCCATGAACCCCTGCTGCACTGGGTCCAGCTCGCCCTCCCACTCGAGGCTCTCGACGGTCCGGACGTCGTGCCCGGCCGCCATCGCCGTGAGCACCGTGCACGACTTGACCGGCTCGTCGTCGTACAGCACCACGCACGTCCCGCAGTTGCTGGTGTCGCAGCCCCAATGCGTCCCGGTCAGCCCGAGCTCGTCGCGCAGGAAGTGCACCAGGAGCAGCCGCGCCTCCACGTCGCGGGTGACCGGCTCGCCGTTCACGGTGAGGGAGACCTCCATCAGGCGGCCGTCCCGCGGCGGGTCCGCTCCCAGGAGGTGCGGAGGGTACGGCGGGTGAGCTCGCCGGCCAGGTGCCGCTTGTAGTCGGCGGTTCCCCGGCTGTCGGTGACCGGCCGGCAGCTCTCGGCGGCGATGGTGGCCGCGGTGTCCCACGCCTCCTCGCTGGGTGCCTGACCGCGGAGCGCGGCGGAGACCGCCGGGATCCCGGTGGTGTTGGGGCCCACCGCCGCGAGCCCGACCCGGGCGTCGGCGATGGTGTCGTCCTCGTGCAGCCACAGCGCCGCCCCGGCCGCGGTCACCGCCCAGTCCCCGGCCCGACGGTCGACCTTCGCGTAGGCGCTGCTGCCGCGGGGGCGGACCGGGATCCGGACCTCGGTGAGCATCTCGGCGTGCCCCACCACCGTCTCGTACGGACCCAGGTGGAAGTCGTGCATCGACACCACCCGCTGCCCGTCGACCCCGCGGATCACGCAGCTGGCGTCGAGAGTGGTGCATACCGAGGAGAGGTCCTCCGACGGGTCGGCCTGGCAGAGCGCGCCGCCGAGGGTGCCGCGGTTGCGCACCGGAGGGTCGGCGATCACCCGCTCGGCGTCCCGGAAGATCGGGCACACCGCCGCCAGCTCCTCGGACTCCAGCAGCTCCCGGTGCCGGGTCATCGCGCCGATCCGCACCTCCGTGGGCCGGATGTCGATGTAGCCGAGGTCGCCGTGCAGGTCGTTGATGTCGACCAGGTACTCCGGGTTGGCCAGCCGCAGCTTCATCATCGGCAGCAGGCTGTGGCCGCCGGCGATCAGCCGCGCCTCCTCGCCGAGGCGGTCCAGGAGCTCGATCGCGTGCTCGACGCTGGTCGCCCGCTCGTACTCGATCGGGGCCGGGACCTGCACGCTGCTCCTTCCGCCGCTGGCGGCTGCGCCAGTGAGGAGCATGCTACGTCGCCCCGGCGCACCCCACCCGCCCCCGCACCCCACCTCGCGTACCCCCACCTCCCGCCCCCCACCTCTCCAACTGCCGCGGGGTTGTCGTCGCCGAAGGCCCGGCTCAGGACCCGATCGGCGACGACAACCCCGCGGTAGTCGGGAACCCGGCAGCGAGCCCGTCTAGGGTGGCGGGATGCCCGCCCCGCTCCGCCCGGCCGACCCCGAGGAGGTGGCGGCGGCACTGGACGCGGTTGCAGCGGGGGAGCCATCGTCGGCGGAGCTCCGGCTGCTCACCAAGCACTTCCTGGCGCTGCTCACGGTGGCCGCGCCCGGCCGGTCGGTGGAGGTACGCGTCCCGCCGTACGCCGCCGCCCAGGCGATCCCCGGCGTCCGGCACACCCGGGGGACACCGCCCGCGGTGGTCGAGCTCGACGCCGAGACCTGGATCGCCCTCGCCACCGGCTCCCTCACCTGGGACGACGCCCTGGACTCCGGCCGGGTCCGCGCCTCCGGCGAACGCGCCGACCTCTCCCCCCACCTCCCCTTGGGTTGAAACGTGCCTCCGGGCGGGTTGAAACGTTCCTCCGGGCGGGTTGAAACGTGCCTCGGGGCGGGTTGAAACGTTACTTGGGGCGGTGCGACTCGCCGTTTGCGCCGGGTCGCCCGCCGTTTGCGCCGGGTCGGCGAAAGCGCGCCGGCGTCAGCCCGCAGCGAGCGCGGACCGGAACCCGTCGACGAGCAGGTCGAGGTCCTCTTCGGTCGCCACCAGCGGGGGTGCGAGCCGGACGGTCTGCCCGTGCGCCTCCTTGGCGAGGATGCCCTGCTCCATGAGCCGCTCGCAGAAGTGCCGGCCGGTGGTCAGGCTGGGGTTGATGTCGACCCCCGCCCACAGCCCGCGGCTGCGGACTTCGTCGATGCCCTGTCCGATCAGCGGCTGGAACGCGTCGGACAGGTACTCACCCAGCGCCTGCCCACGCTTCTGGAACTCGCCCTCGTTCAGCATCGCGACCACCTCGCGCCCGATCGCCGCCGCGAGCGGGTTCCCACCGAAGGTGGACCCGTGGGTGCCGGGCGTGATCACGGCCAGGATGTCGTCGTCGGCAGCGATCGCGGAGACCGGGTAGAGCCCGCCCCCCAGCGCCTTGCCGAGGATGTAGATGTCGGGGATGACGTCCTCGTGGTCGCACGCGAAGGTGCGGCCGGTGCGCGCGAGACCGGACTGGATCTCGTCGGCGACCATGAGCACCTCGGAGCTGTTGCACAGCGAACGCACCTGCTGCAGGTAGCCCTCCGGCGGGATGATGACGCCCGCCTCGCCCTGGATCGGCTCGAGCAGCACGGCCACCGTGGTCTCGTCGATCGCCGCCTCCAGGGCCTCGAAGTCGCCGTACGGCACCAGCCTGAAGCCAGGGGTGTACGGCGCATAGCCGACCGTGGCGACCGAGTCGGTGGAGAACGACACGATCGTGGTGGTGCGGCCGTGGAAGTTGCCCTCCATGGCGACGATGGTGGCCTGGTTCTCCGGGACGCCCTTGACCAGGTAGCCCCACTTCCGGGACACCTTGATCGCGGTCTCGACGGCTTCGGCGCCGGAGTTCATCGGCAGGATCATCTCCTTGCCGGTGAGCTCGGCCAGGTCCCGGGCGAAGGGCCCCAGCTGGTCGTTGTAGAACGCGCGACTGGTCAGCGTGAGCCGCTCCAGCTGCTCGCGGGCCCGCTCGATGAGTCGCGGGTGGCTGTGCCCGAAATTCAGCGCGGAGTAGCCGGCGAGGCAGTCCAGGTAGCGCCGGCCCTCCACGTCGGTCACCCAGGCGCCCTCGCCGGAGGCGAGCACGACGCGCAGCGGATGGTAGTTGTGCGCCGCGAAGTCCTCGGTCAGCTCGATGTGGGTCAAGGTCTCGTTGAGACCGTCCTGAAGGGGGTGCGTGGCCATGGTCACATCGTCTCACCGCGACCGCCGTACTGGCAAATATTGTCCGACAATCAGACGGAATCACACGGAAGCCGGCGCTCAGGAGGGATCGGGCTCGCCAGGGGGCCGGGTGAAGGTGGCGGAGTAGAGGGTCGAGCCCGCCGTACAGGAGCCGACCTCGTAGGGGGCCTTCGGGCCGCAGACGACATCGAGCCGCAGCTCGCGCGCGGGGGCGTCGTAGCCGAGCGTGACGAAGCCGAGGTGCTTCATCCGCCAGGTCGATCCGGTCGCCGGGGCGCCGAACTTGATCAGCCCCTGCCCGCCGCCACCGTTGACCACGTGCATGGTGCCGCCGATCTCGCCGAACACCTCGAGGGTGTGCCGGTGCCCGGTCAGGTGCAGCACGTACTTGCCGTCCGGGCTCGCGGGCGACGGGCTGTAGGCGCCGGACAGCGCGTCGAACGCCGCCGCCCAGCCCGCCGGCGGTGTGTAGGAGGTGCTGCTGCGCAGCGGGCGGTGGCCGTAGGTGACCACGAAGTCCACCGACTCGTCGGCCTGGGCCTGGGCCAGCACGGCCCCGGCCTTGACGCGCCAGTCGCTGATCGCGTTCGGCCACGGCTCGGGTACGGCGATGAAAACGACTCCGCCGGCCCGGAACCAACCCCAGTCCTCACCCCGACAAGTGTTGGTGCGGCTGCCGATCTCCGCTCCGCAGCCGGGGTTCCCGGTCTTCTTGGCCGTGTCGCCGGGCACCGTCTGGGGGTTCGGGATCGCGACCCGTCCCTTGTAGTTGGCGAGGGTGTCGCGCACCGTTCCCGAGGGTGCCTTGGCGGTGGGCTTGCCGTACTCGTGGTTGCCCCAGACCGGCATGAACGCCGCACTCCGGCTGAAGCTCCCCTCGATGTCGAGGAAGAAGCGGTGCACCGACCCGGGTCCGCACTCGTTGGCGGTCGAGATGTCGCCGTGGTGCAGCACGAAGTCCGCGTTCTGCGCCGCCAGCAGCGCGAACGTCTGCGACTGGTAGGGCCGGCAGGTGGAGGCGAGGGTGTCCCCGATCGCGATCGCCTGGAAGCTCTGGCCCGCGCCTGCCGCCGTACGGAAGGTGTGGTCGGTGCCGGTCGCGCCGATCCGGTAGTGGTACTCCGTCCCTGGCGCCAGTCCGGTGATCCGCGCCTCCATGAAGGGGCCGGCGATGTCGACCGGGGTGATCGCGCTGGGGGTGGCGGTCACCTGCTGGCCGTAGGTGTCGTCGAGCCCGTACTCGAGCGTGGTCTCGGCGCCCCGCCAGCTGAGCACCACCTCGCCCGGGGCCGCGCCGTAGGAGTACTTCACCTCGTCGACCGTGTCCACGGCCGCGGCGACTTGGCCGACGCCGGCGAGCACGCTGCCGAGCAGGCCGAGGGTCAGGAGAACGAAGGGGAAGAGGGACCGCAGGGGTCGAGACCTCATGCTCGGAACGTAGACCCTCCTAGCATGGTCGTCGTGGACGACACTCTGCGCGAGCGGCTGCGCGCCGTACTCCCCGGAATCCGCCGCGACCTCGAGGACCTGGTCCGGATCGAGTCGGTCAGCGCCGACCCCGACCGCTTGGGGGAGGTACGTCGAAGTGCCGAGGCCGTGGCGGCGCTGTTCGCCGCCGAGGGCTTCGACGCCCAGATCCTCTCCGCCGACGGCGGGGCGCCGGCGGTGGTGGCCCACAAGGCCGGGCCGGCGGGCGCACCGACGGTGCTGCTCTACGCCCACCACGACGTGCAGCCCGAGGGGGACCACGCCACCTGGGACTCCCCGCCGTTCGAGCCGACCGAGCGCGATGGCCGCCTCTTCGGGCGCGGGGCGGCCGACGACAAGGCGGGCATCGCCGCGCACCTGGCGGCGGTCCGGATGCTCGGGGACGAGCTCCCGGTGAACCTGGTGGTGTTCGTCGAGGGGGAGGAAGAGGTGGGCAGCGACTCGCTGCCGGCGTTCCTCGCCGAGCACCATGCGCTGCTCGAGGCGGACGTGATCGTGATCGCCGACTCCGGCAACTGGGACATCGGCGTGCCCGCGCTGACGACGAGTCTGCGCGGCCTGGTCCGGGTGGACGTCGAGGTCCGCACCCTCGGCCATGCCGTGCACTCCGGCATGTGGGGCGGGTTGGCGCCCGATGCCCTGATGACGCTGAGCCGATTGATCGCCACGCTGCACGACGACGACGGCAACGTCGTGGTGGCCGGGCTGCACAGCGGGCCGGCGGCGGACGTGGACTACCCGGAGGAGCGGCTCCGCGCCGAGTCCGGTGCCCTGCCGGGCACCCACTGGATCGGGTCGGGGTCGGCGGTCGAGCGGCTCTGGACCCGGCCGGCGCTCAGCATCATCGGGCTCGACGCACCCAAGGTCGCCGGCTCGTCCAACACCCTGGTGCCCGCGGCCCGGGCCCGGATCTCGATGCGGATCGCCCCGGGCGACACGGTGGCGAACGCCGACGCCTGTCTGCGCCGGCACCTCGAGGAGCACGTCCCCTGGGGCGCGGAGCTGTCGATCACCGCGGTCGACACCGGCGAGGCCACCGTCATCGACGCCACCGGGCCGGCCTACGACGCCGCCCGCGCGGCCTTCACCGAGGCGTGGGACGGTACCGCGCCCATCGACATGGGCGTGGGCGGGTCGATCCCGTTCATCGCCGAGTTCCTCGGGGCCTTCCCCCACGCATCGGTGCTGGTCACCGGCGTCGAGGACCCCGACACCCGCGCCCACGGAGCCAACGAGGGCCTGCACCTCGCGGAGTTCGAGCGGGTCTGCCTGGCCGAGGCGCTGCTGCTGCGCCGACTCGCCGCGACGTACCCGTAGACTCGCTCGCGTGTGCGGCGTCTTCGGCGTGTGGGCCCCCGGTGAGGATGTCGCGAAGCTCACCTACTTCGGCCTCTACTCGCTGCAGCACCGCGGCCAGGAGTCGGCGGGGATCGCGGTCAGCAACGGCCGGCAGATCCTGGTCTACAAGGAGATGGGCCTGGTCTCGCAGGCCTTCGACGAGTCCACGCTCGAGTCGCTCAAGGGCCACCTGGCGATCGGGCACGCCCGCTACTCCACGACGGGCGCGTCGACCTGGCACAACGCCCAGCCGACCTTCCACCCCACCCTGGACGGCTCGATCGCGCTGGCCCACAACGGGAACCTGATCAACACCACCGACCTCGCCAAGATGGTCGAGGACCTCGGCGAGCTCGAGGGCGAGCTCGAGCTCCAGGTCCGGCTCCCGACCGAGACGACGAACGACACCGGGATCGTCACCTCGCTGCTGGCCCACCACGCTGGGCAGTCGGTGGAGGAGCGGGCCGTGGAGCTGCTGCCGCTGCTGCGCGGCGCCTACTCGTTCGTGTGGATGAACGAGCACACGCTGTACGCCGCCCGCGACCCGCAGGGCATCCGGCCGCTGGTGCTGGGCCGGCTGGATCGGGGCTGGGTGGTGGCGAGCGAGCAGTCGGCGCTGGCGACGGTGGGTGCGAGCACGGTCCGGGAGGTCGAGCCGGGCGAACTGCTGGTCATCAACGAGGACGGGCTCCGCTCGCACCGGTTCGCGCCGCCGGCGTCGAAGGGCTGCGTGTTCGAGTACGTCTACCTCGCCCGCCCCGACGCGACCATCCGCGGTCGCAGCGTCCACGAGGCGCGGGTGGAGATGGGCCGGCGCCTGGCCCGCGAGTTCCCCGTCGAGGCGGACATGGTGATGCCCGTGCCCGAGTCGGGTACGCCGGCGGCGACCGGGTTCGCCGAGGAGAGCGGCATCCCCTTCGGCCAGGGGTTCGTCAAGAACTCGTACGTCGGCCGCACGTTCATCCAGCCCAGCCAGACGCTGCGCCAGCTGGGCATCCGGCTGAAGCTGAACGCGCTCGAGGACGTGATCCGCGGCAAGCGGCTGGTGGTCGTGGACGACTCGAACGTGCGTGGCAACACCCAGCGCGCGCAGGTGCGGATGCTGCGGGAGGCGGGCGCGGCCGAGGTGCACGTGCGGATCTCCTCGCCGCCGGTCAAGTGGCCGTGCTTCTACGGCATCGACTTCGCCACCCGGGCCGAGCTGATCGCCAACGGCCTGGACATCGAGGAGATCCGGGCCAGCATCGGGGCCGACTCGTTGGGCTACATCTCCATGGAGGGCATGATCGCGGCCACCGGGCAGCCCGCTGGCGAGCTGTGCGGCGCCTGCTTCACCGGCGAGTACCCGATCGCGCTCCCCGAGGACTCCCAGCTGGGCAAGCACCTCCTCGAGGCGTCGATCAGCCGCCCCGCCCTGCCGATCCTCAACAACCCCTGAGGTGGATCCTGCCGTGAACCAGGCCCAGCCCGAGGCTCAGCCCGATCAGGCCCAGCCCGGCCAGAACGCCTACGCGGCCGCCGGTGTCTCGATCGATGCCGCCGACCGGGCCATCGAGCTGATGAAGGTGTGGGTCGACAAGGCCCGGCGGCCCGAGATGATCGGCGGGCTCGGTGGCTTCGCGGGTCTCTTCGACGCCTCGGCGCTGACCCGCTACAAGCGGCCGCTGCTGGCCACCTCCACCGACGGCGTCGGGACCAAGGTGGCGATCGCCCAGGCGATGGACGTCCACGACACGATCGGGTTCGACCTGGTCGGCATGGTCGTGGACGACCTCGTGGTGTGCGGCGCCGAGCCGCTGTTCATGACCGACTACATCGCCACCGGACGGGTGGTGCCCGAGCGGATCGCCGCCATCGTCAAGGGCATCGCCGAGGCCTGCGTCCTGGCCGGGTGCGCCCTGGTCGGGGGCGAGACCGCGGAGCACCCGGGGTTGCTCGGGCCCGATGAGTACGACGTCGCAGGTGCCACCACCGGCGTCGTCGAGGCCGACCGGCTGCTCGGCCCGGGGCGGGTCCGGCCCGGCGACGTCGTCCTCGCGATGGCCTCGTCGGGGCTGCACTCCAACGGCTACTCCCTGGTCCGCCACGTGCTGCTGCAGCAGGCCGGCTGGGCACTTGATCGCGACGTACCCGAGCTCGGGCGGAGCCTCGGCGAGGAGCTCCTCGAGCCGACCCGGATCTATGCCAAGGCCTGCCTCGCCCTGGCTGAGGCCACCGACACCCACGCCATGTCGCACATCACCGGCGGCGGGCTCGCGGCGAACCTGTCCCGAGTGATGCCCGAGGAGCTCACCGCCACCCTCGACCGCGGCACCTGGACCCCGCCGGCGGTCTTCGACGTCGTGCGCGGCGTCGGGCGCATCGCTCAGGACGACCTCGAGCAGACCCTGAACTGCGGGGTGGGGATGGTGGCGCTGCTCCCGGTCGACGACGTCGCGCGCGCAATCGACGTACTCGATGACCACGGCATCGCCGCCTGGGTGGCCGGCGAGGTGAGGGCCGCCGGGGACGACGACGGCGGCTCGGTCCGGCTGCGGGGTCAGCACCCGGGTTGGTGACGCCGGTGGTGGGTATGCGTTCGCAACGGGCGAACGCCGCAATTCGGTCGAGGTGTGCGGGAACACCCACCAACCGGGTAGCGTTGCCCCCACGAAGATACTGACAGTCAGACCGGGGCCACCGTGTGGACCCCGGCCAAAGGTGCGAGGGGGTCGGACCCTATGGGGCGCGGCCGAGCAAAGGCAAAGCAGACGAAGGTCGCACGCGACCTGAAGTACCGCACGCACGAGACGGACTTCGGGGCGCTGGCGCGCGAGCTGCACGGCGACGACACCGACGCCGAGCAGGCGGAGCAGGACCGCTACGACCAGTGGTCCGACTACGCCGACCCCCGTCGCGACTGAGTCGCGACTGACAGACCACGCCAACCGCCCGCCGTGGGAGCACCCGCGGCGGGTCTTCGTCATGCCCTCTGGGGCTGATTTCGAGCGCGGGTGCCGGCCCGTTGTGACCGGCCGCTGCCCTATCTCACGACGCTCGTCAAGGTGGACTAGTCCGGTTGGATCGGCGGCCCGAAACCTGCGAACCTGAGCCTCAGCTTGGGTCGGTCGCCACACGGGCGACAACCGGTTTGCAGGATTGGCCGGGACCTGGGCCGACGGACTCGGGAACGTACACGGGTCCGGTGCGGTATATGGGGGCCGCACCGAGCTCGAGTTTTCAACTCACCCCCAGCCCCCACTCTCTCCCCCGCCCCTCCGGGTGCACGTCTTTCCCCATCTGCCGCGGGGTTACCGTCGCCAAATCCCCCCGAATTGGCCTGCGCAGCGACGGTAAGGGCGCGGTAGTCGGAGTAGGGCGGGCGCGGTAGTCGGGGGTACGGCGAGTCGGGGGTACGGCGGTCAGCGGAGTCGGGCCAGGTACGCCGAGGTGTCGCGCATGTTCTGCAGCCGGTGCTCCCACGTCACCCCGACGAGCGTGAGCAGTGCCCCGGCGGCCGCGATCACGACCCACAGCGGGATCTCGGCCGCGTAGGGCGCCGCCTCCCACAGGACCACGAGCGCACCGACCACGGCGCCGATCACGAGCGGGGCGTTCCACCGCAGCCGGGTGCCGACCAGGACCAGCGCCAGGCAGCCGAGTCCGAGCAGCAGTGCCCGCCACGACACGGGGTCCTCGCCGAGCATCGTGATCAGGCTGGGCACGGTGCCGAGCACCAGTCCCGGGCCGAGCGCGCTGAGCGTCGAGGCGGCGGGCTCCTGGCGGAGTCGGCGCAGCCCCAGGGCCAGCAGGACGAGCGCGATGGGCAGCGTGTACGCCTCGGGGGTCGTGACGCCGACGTCCCAGAGCCGCACCCAGAACGCCGCGGTCAGCAGCAGCCCGCCGGCGAGCGCAACCCGCCGTCGCGACGGGTGGAGCAGCGCCGTGGCGCAGACCAGGGCACCGGCCAGCGTGAGGTGCAGGGTGAGGGAGAGCAGCCAGTCGGCGCGGCTGGAGTCGTACGCCGCAGCGACGGCCACCGCCGACCCGAGACCCGCCACCGCGGCGGCCGGGATCTCGAGCTCCAATCGCGGCCGGAAGAGGCAGGCGGCGCCGAGCACGAGCAGCACCGGCAGGCCGCGCCAGGCGTCGTCCAGCCCGGCCAGCTCCGCGGCCGCCCAGACCGCCAACCCCGCGGCCGGCGGGATCGCGACGGTGCCGGCCAGGCGGTGGATCGGCGTGGCGCCCCGGACGGCGACGGCCGCGGCTCCGGCCAGCACCACGACGGCGACCGCGAGGGTGAGGCCGACGCTGGGGAGCGCGGCGAGCACGCCGCCCAGGCTCACGAGCAGCGCCACGAGGAGGCCGGCCGACCCCAGGCCGTCGGTGCGCGGCAGCGCCCAGGCGAGCAGCCCGGCCGCGACGACGAGGAGCCCGGCGACGCTGGCCGCCAACGGGATGGCGTACGCCGACAGCGCGACCACCACCGACAAAGCGACCGCAGCGGCCAGGAACGCGACGTACCGCTGAACGAACTGCAGCGGCTCGCTGCGGTACCGAGCCAGCGCCACCACCGCGAAGCCACCGACCACGGCGATCGCCACGAGCAGCAGCGGGTCGCCGAGGGTGTCGGTCGCCGGGAGCCGGACGGAGACGGGCGCGGTCCACGGCTCGGCCACCTCGAGCACGGCCGTCGCGATCTCCGCCACCAGGGCCAGGCCGACGGCGGCCGGGACCGCAGCCGAGGCGAGCAGGGGCACCGCCGGCAGCGCGCGCCAGGGGCGCGGGGCGGCGAGCAGGGCCACGGCCCAGATCGCCACGAACAGCAGCATCGTCAGGGTTGCCGGGTTGACGCCCTCGCTCAGCGGCGGAACAGCCACGGTGAGGGTGACGAGCGTGGCGCCGAGCCCGGCCAGGGCCGCCGCCAGCGGCGGCCGGGAGCGCAGCAGGACGGCGCCGACGAGGGTGATCGCGGCGGCGGCGAGGGCCGCGCCGGCCTGGCCGTCGAGCCACAGCTCGCGCCACTCGGGATGGTCCACCAACCGCGAGGCACCCAGGGAGACCAGCGGCAGCCACCACAGCGCCGCCAGGCCGAAGCACGCCCAGCGCAGCCACCCGATCCGCTCGCGGTGAGCAAGCACGCCGAGGGCCAGCAGGGCCAGGCAGCTCACGGTGAGGATGGTCGCCGGCGCGTCCGCGGTGGCCACGAGTCCGAGGGGTACGACGCCGAGCCCGACCCCGGCGGCCAGCTGCGGGCCGGCCAGCGGGCTGGCTACCGCGGCGTGCCCGGTCGGGATCCCGGTCTTGGCGCTGACCCAGGTCAGCCCGTACCCCAGCCCGCCGACCAGCATCCCGGTCACCGCGGTCACCCCGCCCTCGTCCAGCCCGCCGAGCCAGCCGGACAGGTGAGCCCCCACGACGTCGAGCGCCAGCAGCCCGAAGGCCACCACGCTGAACGCCTCGGCGGCCACCCGCAGGCCATGCCGAGCCGACCAGGCGGCGGCGCCGGCCGACAGCCCGGTCAGGGTGAGCAGGATCAGCGTCCGGCCGCCCACGCCCAGCCAGGCCCAGGCGACCGCCAGGAAGATCATCGAGGCGACCAGCAGGCAGAGCGCTCCCAGCCCCAGCAGGATCTTGGGAACCGACGCGCCGCTGACGCCACGCCGCACCGGCGGGGCAGCAGTGGCCGGGGTCTCGACAGGCTCGACCGCCGAGCCAGGCTCGACCGACGGAGGCTGCTGGACCGACGTGGCCGGGGCGGCGCGCAGCTTGGCGACCAGGGTGTCCGCGCGCTGGAGGGTGAGGAACAGGTCCACGGCGTCGGTCCCGGTTAGCCGCAGACCGCAGGCAGAGCAGGCCACCGGGTGCGGCGGGATCGGCGCCCGGCACTCGGGGCAGCGGGTCGGGTCGGCGTACATGAGTCCATTCTCCCGTCGCGGGGCCCGCCGGGTGAGCCGATCCGCTGCTCAAACGCCGCTGAGTATTCGCACTCACTTCCCGCGCCGACACGCGACTCACATCGGCGGGCGGACCCAGGTGTGGGGAGCCCGGGTCTGCCCGCCAAGGAGTGTCGGGAGAGTATGTGCATCAGCGAAGGAGCGCCGCACGAGAACCGCCGCGGCTTTCCCTTGTGCTCTAGACAACAGCTTCAGGAGGGTCGATGTCCGACTACCCGTACGCCGAGCGTTTCCCGGTCAACCGCAGCCTTCCCGAGCAGGGTCGGCCCCGCAGCGAGGTGCTCTCCGAGCTGGGTGCGATGGCGGCCGAGGAGGACGCGTTCTGGGAGACCGGCAAGGTGTCCGGGACGATGTACTGCGGCGACCACGAGCACTACGCCTTCCTCACCGAGGCGTTCGGCAAGTTCGCGCACGTCAATGCCCTGCAGCGCGACATGTGCCCCTCGGCCACCCGGTTCGAGGGGGAGGTGATCGCCATGGTGCTCGACCTGATGCACGCCGACGCGGTCACCGACACCGACCCGGTCGGGATGGTCACGACCGGCGGCACCGGAAGCATCCTGCACGCCCTGCTCGCCTACCGGGACCACGCCGCCGCCACCCGCGGCATCACCCGGCCCAACTTCGTCAAGCCGGAGACGGCGCACCCCGCCTTCGACAAGGCCTGCCACCTGTTCGGCATCGAGTGCCGCACCGTTCCGGTCGACCCGGTGACCACCCTCGTCGACCCCGCCACCATGGCCGAGCAGATCGACGACGACACGATCGCGATCCTGGGGTCGGCCGGCAACTACCCCTACGGCACCATCGACCCGATCGCCGAGCTCGGCGCGCTCGCCCTGGAGCGGGGCGTCGGCCTGCACGTCGACGGTTGCCTCGGGGGGTTCATCCTGCCGTTCGGCGAGGAGCTCGGCTACGACGTACCCCCCTTCGACTTCCGGGTGCCCGGGGTGACGTCGATCTCGGCGGACACCCACAAGTACGGGTACGCGTTCAAGGGCTCCTCGGTGGTCGTGTTCCGCGACAAGGCGATCCGGAACGCGCAGTACTTCCACGTCGTCGGCTGGTCCGGCGGGAAGTACATGTCGCCGGGCATGGAGGGGTCGCGGTCGGGCGGGCTGCTCGCGGCCACCTGGGCGTCGATGGTGCACCTGGGTCGCGAGGGCTACCGCCGCTACGCCGGGGAGATCTTCGAGACCGCCGGGCAGATGATGGCAGCGGTCCGCTCGCACCCGGAGCTGCGGATCATGGGGAGCCCGACGTTCTGCTTCTCGTTCACCTCCGAGGAGTTCGACATCTACCACGTGGCGGACTTCATGCGACCCCGCGGCTGGCGGTTCAACGGCCAGCAGTACCCCAACGCCATCCACATGGCCGTCACCCGCCCGCAGACCCAGCCGGGCGTGGCCGAGGCGTTCGCGGCGGACCTCGCGGAGGCGGTGAAGTACGCCGCCGCGGAGTCGGCCGCCGGCCGTTCGGCGGAGTCCGGTGCGATCTACGGCGGGGTCGCCGGCGGGCTCACGACGGAGGCCGAGGACTTCATCGTGATGTTCATGGACGCGATGCTCGACGCCCAGCAGGCGCTGCCGCCGCTGCCCGCGCCGACCGAGGCGGGCGGTCCGACCGATCCGGGCGAGCCGATCGCGCCGCCCGCATGAGTGGGCTCGTCCTGGCCGTCGACCTGGGCAGCGGGGGCCCGAAGGTCGGGTACGTGACGCTGACAGGCGAGACCATCTGGTGGTGGTACGAGCGGGCCGACGCCGTCGGCGGCGCCGAGGAGCAGGACGCCGACGCGTGGTGGGACACGATCGTGGCCGCGGCCCGGCGCGGGCTGCGCGAGGGCGGCGTCGACGGCCGCGACGTCGTGGGGGTGGCGGTCACCGGCCAGTGGGCCAGCACGGTCCCCGTCGACGAGGCCGGCCGGCCGGTCGGCGAGTGCCTGATGTGGAGCGACACCCGCGGGGCCGAGCACTCGGCGCGGCTGTTCGGGGGCCCGGTCGTTGGGTACGCCGCCCGGCCGCTCGCCACCTGGCTGCGGCGCTCCGGCGGGATGCCCAGCCCCACCGGCGCCGACCCGATCGCGCACATGCTCCACCTGGAGCGGGACCGCCCCGAGGTGACGAACCGGGCTCGGTGGTACCTCGAGCCCGTCGACTACCTGACGATGCGGTTCACCGGGGTCGCCGCCGCCACCGCCAGCTCGATGACCGCGGCCTGGCTCACCGACAACCGCGACCTGTCCAGGCTCGAGTACGACCCCGTCCTGGTCAAGATGGCCGGCGTCAACCCCGACCGGCTGCCGCCGCTGGTGCGCACCGGGTCGATCGTGGGCACCGTCCAGCCGGAGGTGGCCGAGCTCATCGGCATCCCCGCCACGGCCCAGGTCGCGACCGGGGCGCCCGACCTGCAGAACGCCGCCGTCGGGTCTGGCTGCGTCGCGCCGTACTCAGCGCACGTCTCGCTGGGCACCTCCTCGTGGGTGAGCTGCCCGGTGCCGATGAAGAAGACCGACGTCATCCGGCAGATGGCGTCGGTGCCGGGGCTGGACGGCGGCTACCTGCTCGCCAACAACCAGGACAACGCGGGGCGGTGCCTGGAGTGGTACCGCACCGGCTTCGCGCCGGACCTCTCGTTCGAGGAGCTCGAGGCGCTGGCGGCTTCGGCCGAGCCGGGGGCGGGCGGGGTGATCTTCACGCCGTGGCTCAGCGGCGAGCGGAGCCCGGTGGACGACCGGCACGCGCGGGGCGGGTTCCACAATCTGTCGCTCGCCACCGGGCGCGCGGAGCTGACCCGGGCGGTGCTGGAGGGCGTGGCGTTCAACATGCGGTGGCTGCTGGCCGCCGCGGAGCACTTCACCGACCGCCGGCTCGACCCGCTGCGGCTGATCGGGGGGTGTGCCCGCATGGACGTCTGGTGCCAGATCCTGGCCGACGTGTGCGACCGCACCCTGCTCCGGGTGGCCGACCCGCTGCTCACCGGGCTGCGCGGCGCCGGCCTCACCGTCGGGATGGCCCTCGGCGAGGTCGCCGCCGACGATCTCCCCGGCCTGGTGCCGATCGACCGGGTCTTCACCCCCGACCCGGCCCAGCGCGCGACGTACGACCGCCTCTACGCGGAGTTCCCCAAGCTGTACTCCCGCCAGAAGCGAATGTTCGCCCGCCTCAACCGCTGAGGTCTGCTCGTTTCCCCCGACTGCCGCGCGCCTACCGTCGCCCTTGGCGCCGAAATGGGGTCGTTTCGCGACGGCAGCCCCGCGGTAGTCGGGGTGGGGTCAGCGCCACTTGATGGAGCAGCCGAGGGCCGGCCGTCCCAGATCGGGTACGGCGGTGCCAGTGGCCGCGGCGTCCAGGGCGGCCCGCAGGTAACGCCCGTCCACCGGCGGCTCGCCCTGCGGACGGGCGTCGTCCATCGCCCCGCGATACCCGAGACAGCCCTGGCCGTCGAAGACGAAGAAGTCCGGCGTGCACACCGCGCCGAAGGCCCGCGCGACCTCCTGGGTCTCGTCGACGAGGTAGGGGAACTCCCAGCCCGCGCGGGTCGCCTGGTCCCGCAGCCCCGGCACGTCGTCGTCGGGGTAAGACACCGGGTCGTTGCTGCAGATCGCCACCCAGGCGGCGTCGCCGCGCTCGGCGGCCACCGCGGCCAGGCCGTCCTCCACCCACCGGACATAGGGGCAGTGGTTGCACGAGAACACGACCACCAGCGGCCGCCCGGCGGCGTACTCACTCAGCGTGACGGTGACTCCGTCGAGGTCGGGGAGCGTGACGTCGGGCAGGGTCGAGAGCTCGGTGGTGGAGGACGAGACGGCCATGTCCCGATCCTGGCATGCGAGCCGAAACCGATAGCCTCGGGAGGGTGAGCGAGCCAGGGCCGTCCCAGGAGGAGATCGACACGTTCTGGACGATCGCACGCAGCCAGGCCCGGCTCACCGACATCCCGGGATACTTCGGTCCCAACCCGCTCGAGGTGCTGACCCCGCCGGCGTGGGGCTTCGGGGCGACGCCGGAGCATGCCGACGAGCTGCTGGCACTGGTCCTCGACGGCATCAAGACGGCGACGGCGTCGGCGCTGTGGGACTACGAGGCGGAGGGCGAGGAGCTCCCGCAGGTGGGCGCGCTCAGCATCGTCCTCGACGGGGCCGGGCACCCGCGGGCGTTGATCGAGACGACCGAGGTGGCGGTCGTCCCGTTCGACGAGGTGTCCGCGGAGCACGCCTACCTCGAGGGTGAGGACGACCGGAGCCTGGCGATGTGGCGCGAGGTCCATGAGCGGTTCTTCACCGAGCACGCGGAGCACGACCGTGGGTTCGCCGAGGACATGCCGATCGTGCTGGAGCGGTTCCGGCTGCTGTACCACCGGTGAAGCCGATCGACGGCGACGATCGGCGGACCCAGCGCGGGGAGTAGCGTCCGCCTTGCAGCCATCCATCGGATGACTCGGGACGAAGAGGACCTGGCTCGTGCACCCATCCGGCCACCTGACCATGCGCGAGGCCGTTCTCGAGTTCGTGTCCAGCGACAAGAAGCTGACCATCGTCGACTTCGGTTCACGAACCAGCCCGAAGCGCGAGCAAGAGCGCATGATGCACCGCCAGCTGCTCACCGATCATGGCTACGACTACGACCTCGTCGGCGTCGACATCGTCGACGGTCCCAACGTCGACGTCGTCATGGACAAGCCGTATCGGCTGCCGATGAAGAGCGGGAGCGTCGACCTTGTCCTGTCCGGCCAGGTCTTCGAGCACATCCCCTTCTTCTGGGCGTCCATGCTTGAGATCGCCCGCGTGCTCAGGCCCGGGGGACTGTTCCTGATGACGGTGCCCTCGCGCGGTCACGTCCACACCACTGTGGACTGCTGGCGGTACTACCCCGACGGCATCCGCGCCATGGCCGCGTTCTCGGGCCTCGAGGTACGCCGTGCGCACACCGACTTCCCGCCCAAGACCACCGGCCCACGGCACCGCTATGAGCTGATCGACGAGGCCGACCACTACTGGGGCGACACCATCGGTGTCTTCCGCAAGCCCGAGGACTATCCGTCGTGGCGCATCGCGATGGCGCGTGTCCCGTTGCTGTGGTGGGCCAATCGGGCCGCTCGCTCGTTCGTCACTCCCCGGGGCGAGCGGGCCAAGCGGCTGGCAGCACGCGAGGCACGCAGACTGTCCGCTCGCGGTGGGCGCCAGCCGCGACCCTAGTCGCCGACCGCCTCCCGGCCCCGCTCGACCAGCTTCGGGTCGGGCGGCAGCACCATCTCGTGGTCCTTGCCCTCGTAGTCCAAGAGACTCAGCAACAGCCGCAGGGCGTTGATGCGGGCCCGCTTCTTGTCGTTGCTCTTGATCGAGTGCCAAGGGGCGTGGTCGGCGTCGGTGCGCAGGAACATCTCCTCCTTGGCCTCGGTGTAGGCCTCCCACTTGTCGAGGCTCTCCAGGTCCATCGGCGAGAGCTTCCACCGCCGTACTGGGTCGATCTGGCGGATCGCGAACCGGGTGCGCTGCTCCTGCTGGGTGACCGAGAACCACAGCTTGGTCACCCGGATCCCCGAGTCGATGAGCATCTGCTCGAAGGCCGGGGCCTGCTGCATGAAGGTGCGGTACTCCTCGTCGGTGCAGAAGCCCATCACCCGCTCCACACCGGCGCGGTTGTACCAGGACCGGTCGAACAGCACGATCTCGCCGGCGGTGGGCAGGTGGGAGACGTAGCGCTGGAAGTACCACTGGCCGAGCTCGGTCGAGGTCGGCTTGGTCAGCGCCACCACCCGCGCCGACCGCGGGTTGAGATGCTCCATGAACCGCTTGATCGTGCCGCCCTTGCCGGCCGCGTCGCGGCCCTCGAAGACGATGACGTGCCGGTGCCCGTGGTCCTGCGCCCAGTACTGGTACTTCAGCAGCTCGATCTGGAGGAGGTACTTCTCCACCTCGTAGTCGTTGCGGGTCATCAGCTCGTCGTACGGGTAGTTCTCCCGCCACGTGTCGACCGCGCGCCCGTCGGGGCCGATGAGCACCGGATCGTCCCCGTGGTCGTCGCGGACGGTGTAGCCGGACCGGCGGAGGGAGTCGATGTACTCGCGGAGCGACATCTGCTGCATGGGACCACTCTCGCAAACGCTTCGACGCGCTGGTCCAGGGGCAGCGGTACGGCGTCTTCGCGTGGTGGCCAGGGGCGGGGTCGAACCGCCGACCTTCCGATTTTCAGTCGGACGCTCGTACCAACTGAGCTACCTGGCCGTGCCCTCAACGGGGCGGCAGTCACCCTACCTGAGCAGTTCGAGTACGGCGGAATCGGCCAGCGTGCGGCGACGGTCCGGTGGGAGAGCCGCTGGGCGATCATGATCGGGGTTGGTGGCCCCTGCGACGGCACCCTATGCTGGTCCGGCGCCTCGCCCGGGTGGTCTCAATCACCCGCCGAGCCGCTGGCCCCCATCGTCTAGCGGCCTAGGACGTCGCCCTTTCACGGCGGTAGCACGGGTTCGAATCCCGTTGGGGGTGCTGTGGTCCCGGCTTCCGACGTACCAACCAAAATGGTTCAAGATCGGGCGCGGGAGCAGCCATTTTGGTTGGTACGACGTGAAACCCGAGCAGACCTCAGTCGTCGAGGGCGCGGTCGCGCAGGAGACGGCGGATGCCGAGGAGGACGGCGAGGACGC
>CAZKEZ010000021.1:0-34270 GCA_964551905.1 uncultured Nocardioides sp.
TCGGTCAGGCCGACGGAGGCGACCTCGGGGTGGGAGTAGGTCACCCGGGGGATCGTCGTCTCGTCGATCGGTGCCGGCGCCAGGCCGGCGATCTCCTCCGCCACGAAGATGCCCTGCTGGAAGCCGCGATGGGCCAGCTGCAGCCCCGCCACGATGTCACCGACGGCGTACACGCCCGGAAGGTTGGTGCGCAGCCGCGCGTCGGTCACCACGAAGCCGCGGTCCAGGTCGATGCCCTGCTCGGCGTACCCCAGCCCGTCGGTCGCCGGGCCGCGACCCACCGCGACCAGCAGCAGCTCCGCCTCGAGGACGTCGCCGCCCTCGACGGTGACTGCCACTCCGCTGTCGGAGGTCTTCACGCTCTGGAAGGGGGTGCCGGTCCGGAGCGCGATCTTCCGCTTCCGGAAGGCGCGCTCGAGCGCCTTCGAGGAGGCCTCGTCCTCGGCCGGCAGCAGCCGCGGGAGCGCCTCGAGGATCGTCACCTCGGCCCCGAAGGAGGCCCAGACGCTGGCGAACTCGCAGCCGATGACCCCACCGCCGAGGACGATGACGGAGTCAGGGACCCGGTCCAGCCGCAGCGCCTGCTCGGAGGTGATCACGCGCTCCCCGTCCAGGTCCAGGCCGGGCAGCGAGCGCGGGTAGGAGCCGGAGGCCAGCACCAAGTGGTCGGCCTGGTACGACGTCTCGCCGACCGTGACGGTCTTCGGGCCGGTGAGCCGTCCCTCACCCTCGATCACGGTGATCCCGCGGCCCTTGATCAGGCCGGTCAGCCCCTTGAAGGCGCGGGAGACCACGCCGTCCTGGTAGGCCGTCACGGCGGGCAGGTCCACTCCGTCGAACGTGGCCCGGACGCCGAACTGGCCCGCCGCCCGGGTCGCGTCGGCGACCTCGGCGGCGTGCAGCAGAGCCTTGGTGGGGATGCAGCCGACGTGCAGGCAGGTGCCGCCGAGCTTGTCCTTCTCGACCAGGCCGACCTTCAGGTCCAGCTGCGCGGCCCGCAGTGCACAGGCATACCCACCGGACCCGGCGCCCAGGACGAGCACGTCGAAGTCGGCCACACTGGTTCCTTCCGAGGTCGGGACCGGGTGGTACCCGCGAGTGCCCATCTTTGCACCTTCCTGGGAGTGACCGGCAGCAGGTCGCGGGGGGAGCAGGCACACTGGTGCCATGGGATTGTTCGATCGCTTCCGCCGGGGGTCGGCCATGCGGCGGCCGTCCGGCGACACCGCCCGCACCGGTTCGACCACCGTGCGTGGCTCCAGCCGGCAGGACGAGCGGCACCTGGCCGAGTTCGTGACCAGCCGGCGCGGCGTCGAGGGCTTCGTCGAGCCTCGGACGGCGGTCAGCGATGTGACCCTGCTCCTGGTCGCCCACGATGGTGAGTGGACCCGGCGTCGGGTGCCGTCGGTCCAGTGGGCGCACCAGTTCTGCAACAGCCACCAGGTGCCGTCGTACGACGCGGCAGTGGTCGGCGTGCCGCAGCGGATGCGTGACTACAACCGTCGCCGCAAGCTCGACGGGGCCTGACCCCCGCGGCCACCGCCTCAGGCGAGCGAGCGGGCGTACTCGATGAGGGTGGCCACGCCGAAGCCGGTGCCACCGGCGGTGGTCTCCCCGGTCGCGGCACCGCTGTTGAACGCGGGACCGGCGATGTCGAGGTGGGCCCAGGGGAGGTCGGCGGTGAACTCCCGCAGGAAGGCCGCGGCGTAGAGCCCGCCGCCCCAGCGCACCCAGTCGTGCTGGAGCAGGTCGGCCAGCTTGCTGGCCCGGACCCGGTCGACCATGTCCTCGGGGATCGGCATCGGCCAGTGCGACTCGCCGGCGGTCTCCCCGGCTGCCAGGACCGCGGGGACGACGTCGTCGGAGCCCAGCACGCCCCCGACCCGTTCCCCGAGCGCCAGCACCATGTGGCCGGTCAGTGTCGCCACGTCCACGATGACGTCAGGCTCCTGCTCCGTGGCGAGGACCAGGGCGTCGGCCAGGACCAGCCGGCCCTCGGCGTCGGTGTTCTGCACCTCGACCGTGCGACCGCCGTACATGGTGAGGATGTCCCCGGGCCGCATCGCGGTTCCCGACAGCATGTTCTCGGCCATCGGCGCGAAGGCGGTGACCCGGACGGGGAGCCCGAGCCGGGCGATGGCGAAGGTGGCCTGCAGGACGGCCGCCGCGCCCGCCATGTCGCACTTCATGGTCGTCATGCTGGCGGCGGGCTTGATGGTGAGGCCGCCGGAGTCGAACGTGATCCCCTTGCCGACCAGTGCGAGGTGGGCCGTTGCGTTCTTGGGTCGGTAGCCGAGCTCGACCAGCCGCGGCGGGGCGCTGGAGCCGGCGCCGACCCCGAGGATGCCGCCACAGCCCAGCTCGGCCAGCTCGGCCTCGTCCCGCACCCGGAGGGTGAGCTTCGGCGCTCCCCGACCCTTCGTGACCTCGCGGTGCCGCTCCTGCACCACGGCCGCGAACCGCTCCGGGGTGAGGTCGCCCGCTGGGGTGTTGACCCAGTCGCGGGTGCCCGCCACCGCCTCGGCGACCACCTGCGCGCACTCGAACGCCTCGATCGCCTCCGCCTGCCGCGCGACGGGGCTGAGGATGCTCACGCTGCCCGGGTCGCTGGACTCCTTGGCGGTGTCCTTCTTGAACTCGGTGAACGAGTAGCTGCCCAGCAGCCAGCCCTCGGTCACCGCCCGGACCAGATCGGGCCGATCGGCGGGGAGCGCCAGCGCGACGGAGGCCGCGTTCGGGATCGCCCGCGCGGCGGCTCCGGCCGCGCGGCGGACGGCGACCTGGTCGACCGCGTCGTCCGCGTCGGCCTTCCCGAGTCCGACGAGCACCAGGAGTCCGGAGACGATGGTGCGGTTCGTGGGGATCCGGGTGGTCTCCCCGGCCTTGCCGGTCACACCGAGATTGGCGAGTAGCGGCCGGAGGTTGCGGCCGTACGCCTCGGCCACGTCCTCGGCGCCCGGCGCCAGCCGTGGCCCCTTGTCGGACTGCACCACACCCACCACCACCGCGTCGGCGCGGGTCTTGGCGGGACTGGCCGAGCGGAGGGCGTACGTCGTCACCGGGGCAGGATAGCGGCCGGGGCGGGGCACTCGCGGCACCCGGCTGGGGTAACTTCAGGGCCATGGCTGACGCTGAGTCCGGTGCCGAGTTGCTCACCTCGCCCCTCCACGACCGACATGTCGCGCTGGGCGCGAAGTTCGCGGAGTTCGGCGGCTGGTCGATGCCGCTGGAGTACTCCTCCGGCATCGTGAAGGAGCACACAGCCGTCCGGGAGTCGGTGGGCGTCTTCGACGTCAGCCACCTCGGCAAGGCTCTGGTCAGCGGGGACGGTGCTGCGGCGTACGTCAATGCCACCCTCAGCAACGACCTGGGCAAGATCGGGCACGGGAAGGCGCAGTACACGCTGTGCTGCGACCCGGAGACCGGCGGCATCGTGGACGACCTCATCGCCTACTTCCACGACGACTCCCACGTGCTGCTCGTGCCGAACGCGGCCAACACCGCCGAGGTGGTGCGCCGACTCGAGGCGGAGGCGCCCGAAGGGATCACGATCCACAACCACCACCACGAGTACGCCGTGCTTGCCGTGCAGGGCACCCGCTCGGACGAGGTGCTGTCGCGGATCGGGATGCCGGTCGGCCACGAGTACATGTCGTTCGTCGAGGCCGACTTCGGCGACCACGGCGGAGTGGTGGTGTGCCGGACCGGCTACACCGGCGAGCGGGGCTATGAGCTGATCGCCCGGAACGAGATCGCCGGCCCGCTCTGGGACGCGCTGATGGCGGCCGGGGAGGAGTTCGGGATCCTCGCCTGCGGCCTCGGCTCCCGCGACACGCTGCGCACCGAGATGGGCTACCCCCTGCACGGGCAGGACCTCTCCATCGACGTTACCCCCAACCAGGCGCGTCTGGGCTGGGCGGTGGGCTGGAAGAAGGAGTCCTTCTGGGGCCGGGACGTGATCGTGGCCGAGAAGGAGGCCGGCCCGCAGCGGACCCTGCGCGGACTGTTGGCCGTCGGTCGTGGGATCCCGCGTCCGGGGATGGGAGTCACCCTGGTGCCGGACGTCCCGCTGTGCGACATCACCTCCGGGACGTTCTCGCCGACGCTGCGCAAGGGCATCGGGCTCGCCCTGGTGCCGTCGTTCGTGAACCCCGAGGCCGAGCTCGGTGTGGACGTCCGTGGTCGGCGGGAGATCTTCCAGAGCGTGAAGCTGCCGTTCGTGGACACCTCGGTTCGGGAGTCCTGAGCCGCGGCTCGCGTCGTACCCTGCAGCCATGACCCTTCCCGACCAGCCGCCGACCTTCCGGCCTGCGGCTCAGCCGGAGCGGCGCTGGTGGTGGCGGCTGGAGGACGCGGCCGGCGCGGAGGTCGTCGTACCCGATGAGCACGCCGGGCAGCGGTTCCCCAGCCAGGCCGACGCCGAGTCGTGGGTCGGCGAGGTGTGGGCGGCGCTGGCCGAGTGCGGCGTGGACGCGGTGACGCTCTTCGAGGACGAGCGCGAGGTCTACGGGCCGATGTCGCTCCACCCCTGAGGGCCTCCCGGCCGTTCCCGTAACCGTCTGCCGCGCCTCTGTGGTCGCCGAAACCGTGAAATCCGGGCCTGAACACGACCACGGCCCCGCGGCAGACGGTTAGGCGGTGGTCCTCGACGGCTTCACGACCCGTCCGCCGCGCATCACGAACCGTACGTCCTCGAGCAGGCGTACGTCGGTCAGCGGGTCCCCGGCGACCGCGACCAGGTCGGCGAGGAAGCCGGGGGCCACCCGGCCGAGCTCGTCCTCGCGGCGCAGCAGCTCGGCGGCCCACAGCGTGGCGGAGCGGATCGCGTCGAGCGGGGTCTGCCCGCAGCGCACCTGATATGCGAACTGGCGGGCGTTGAGCCCGTGCGGATAGATCCCGCTGTCGGTCCCGAAGGCGATCCGCACCCCCGCCCGGACGCAGGCCGCGAAGCTCTCCCGCTGCACCTCGGTGGTCTCGTCGTTCTTGCGCAGGGTCTCCCTGCTCCAGCCCTGGGCCCGGCCGACCTCCGCGATGTAGTCGCCGCAGTAGACATCTGCGACCAGGTAGGTCCCCTGGTCGTGCATCAGCTCGACGGCCTCGTCGTCCATCATCGAGCCGTGCTCGACGGAGCGGACGCCGGCCCGGACGGCCCGCTTGATGCCCTCGGTGCCGTGGGCGTGCGCGGCCACGTCCGCGTCGTAGTGAGCGGCCTCCTCCACCGCGGCTCGGATCTGCTCCTCGGTCAGCTCTGGCGCGCCCGGGACGCCGCCGGTGGTCATCACCGCCCCGGTGGCGATCAGCTTCACGTGGTCGGCTCCGCCCTGGAGCACCCGACGTACGGCGCGGCGGACATCGTCGACGGAGTCGACCACGCCCAGGCGGAGGTCGGTGGGAACCATGGCGTCCAGGTCGGGGGCGAGGCCGGTGATGTCGCCACCGCCGCCCGAGCAGGTGACGTAGGCGCCGGCGACCCGCATCCGGGGTCCCTCCACCCAGCCGGCGTCGATCGCGTCGCGGAGCGCGACGTCGACGAAGGCCCGGAACGTGCCCACGTCGCGGACGGAGGTGAACCCGGCGTGCAGGGTGGCCCGCGCGTTGCGGACCCCGGAGAGCGCCTCCTGGGCGCCCGACCTGGTGAGCAGCTCGGCGTACCCGTGGCCGCCGTCGGGCTCACCGACCAGGTGGGAGTGGCAGTCGGTCAGACCGGGGAGCAGCGTGTGTCCGGACAGGTCGACGACGGCCGCACCCTCGTGCGGAGGCTCGGTCGTGATCGCCGCGATCCGCTCACCCTCGACCACCACCGCCACGTCCGTCACCAGCTCGCCCGCCACGACGTCCAGCACCGACGACGACATCAGCACCACGCGCTCGGTCATCCGGCGACCCTACTGCCGTCCTTCTCTAGGGTGATGACCGTGCGTTCGTTCACCCAGGTCGACGTGTTCACCGCCGAGCCGTATCGGGGGAACCCGCTCGCCGTCGTGCACGACGGGACCGGACTCAGCGATGAGCAGATGGCGCGGTTCTCCGACTGGACCAACCTGTCCGAGACGACGTTCCTGCTCCCACCGACGGACCCGGCGGCCGACTACCGGGTCCGGATCTGGTGCCGGACCCGGGAGCTGCCGTTCGCGGGGCATCCCACTCTGGGCTCGGCCCACGCCTGGCTCGAGGCGGGCGGCGTGCCCCGCGAGCCCGACCGTGTGGTGCAGGAGTGCGGGGCCGGTCTCGTCGAGCTCCGGCGCGGTGAGCGGCTGGCGTTCGCCGCGCCACCGCTGGTGCGGTCCGGGCCCGTGGACGACGCCACCATGGACCGGGTCGTCGCGTCGCTGCGGATCGGGCGGGCCGACGTGGTGGAGTCCGCCTGGGTGGACAACGGGCCCGGCTGGATCGGCGTACTCCTCGCCGACGCCGAGGCCGTCCTGGCCATCGAGCCCGACTACGTCGCGATGCGCAGCCTGGACATCGGGGTGGTCGGCCCTCATGCCGACCCCGTGGCCGCCGGCGCCGACGTGGAGGTGCGCGGCTTCGACGGCGTGATCGGCGAGGACCCCGTCACGGGCAGCCTCAACGCCAGCCTGGCCCAGTGGCTGATCGGCAGCGGGGTGCTGCCGCCGGCGTACGTCGCCGCCCAGGGCGCCCGGCTGGGTGCAGCGGCCGGGTGCACCTGCGCCGGGAGGACGGGACCGTCTGGGTGGGAGGGGACGCGGTGAGCTGCGTGCGTGGCGAGGTCAGGATGTGACACCGCGCGGGTAGGGTCGGGCTCGTGCAGGTCTACCTCGATCTTCTCCGCCGGATCCTCGACGAGGGCGTCGAGAAGGGGGACCGGACCGGCACCGGCACGTTGAGCGTCTTCGGGCACCAGATGCGCTTCGACCTGAGTGCCGGGTTCCCCCTGGTCACCACGAAGCGGATCCACACCCGGTCGGTGTTCGGGGAGCTGTTGTGGTTCCTGCGCGGCGACACGAACGTGAAGTGGCTGCAGGACCGCGGCATCACGATCTGGGACGAGTGGGCCGACGCGGACGGCGACCTCGGTCCGGTCTACGGCTACCAGTGGCGGTCGTGGCCGGCACCCGACGGGCGGCACATCGACCAGATCGCGCAGATCGTCGATCAGATCCGGCGCGACCCCGACTCGCGCCGGCACATCGTGTCGGCCTGGAACGTCGCGGACATCCCGCAGATGGCGCTGGCACCGTGCCACGCGTTCTTCCAGTTCTACGTCGCGCCCTCCTCCGACGGTCCGCGGCTGTCGTGCCAGCTCTACCAGCGCAGCGCCGACGTCTTTCTCGGGGTGCCGTTCAACATCGCGTCCTACGCGCTCCTCACCCACATGGTGGCGCAGGTGACCGGCCTCCGCGTCGGGGACTTCGTGCACACCCTGGGCGATGCGCATCTCTACCTCAACCATCTCGAGCAGGCGCGGCTCCAGCTGACTCGGGAACCGCGTCCGCTGCCCACCCTGCGACTCAACCCCGACGTCGCCGAGCTGGACGCCTTCGACCTCGACGACATCGAGGTCGTCGGCTACGACCCGCACCCGGGGATCAAGGCTCCCATCGCGGTATGACCCGGCCCGTGACCCGGAAGCGGGTCGTCCTGGTCGCGGCGTACGCCGAGGGCGGCGTGATCGGCGCCGACGGCGACATCCCGTGGCGGATCCCCGAGGACTTCGCCCACTTCAAGGCCGCCACGCTGGGACACACGCTCGTGATGGGACGCGCCACCTTCGACTCGATCGGCCGGCCACTGCCGGGACGCACCACCATCGTCATCACCCGGGACCCGGCCTGGCGTGCTGACGGGGTGCTCGTGGCCCACTCCTGGCAGGAGGCGCTGGCGCTCGCCGAGGACCTGCCCGGCGACGTCATGGTCGCCGGCGGCGCCCAGATCTACGCGCTCGCACTGCCCGACGCCACCCACCAGGTGCTCACCGAGGTGCACCAACCGGTCGCAGGTGACACGTTCTATCCGGGCTGGGACCGCACCGAGTGGGTCGAGACCCGCCGCGAGGACCACGACGGCTACTCGTTCGTGTGGTGGGAGCGGTCCGGCTGACCCGACATCGTGGGATCCTCGGCGCTCGGTGCCGGAAAAGACACGATGATCCCTTCAGCCGATGGCCGCGCGGGTCCGGGCGAGGGAGGCGCGCAGCTCGGCGCGGGTGCGCGCATCGGTGTCGGCGTCGGCGAGCGCACGGCGGACGTCGTACACCTTGAACTCGCCGCGGGCGTCGGACTCGTCGATGTACGTCGGTCGGTACGTCGGACGCGCGACCCGCACCGGGCCGGAGCCGCGCTGGCGCAGCGTCACCAGGCCGATGAGGCCGTCGCTCACGCCGGGGGCGGTGGTGCTCTGGCCGGCCAGCAGGTTGCCGAGCCCGAACATGACCCAGGTGCCGTTGACCCGCTCGATGGGTTGGACCACGTGGGCGTGGTGACCGTAGAGCAGCGTGATCGCCTCAGAGCGGGTCAGCCGCTCCGCGACGTCGCGCTGGTAGGCGCTCGGGGCGTGGGAGTACTCATCTCCCCAGTGCAGGGCGACGAGCACCGCGTCCGCCCCGGCGGCGCGTGCCCGGCGGGCGTCCCGGAGCACGCGCGGCACGTCGACGAGGTTGACCGACCACGGCTTGTCGGCGTCGACCGGCATGCCGTTGGTGCCATAGGTGTAGGAGAGCCAGGCGATGTCCATCCCGTTCACCCGGAAGCCGGTGACGCGAGCGGACTCCCTCGCGGTCCGGGCGGTCCCGGCGTGCACGAGACCGGCCGCGTCGAGGGTGTCGAGGGTTCGGGCGACACCGGGGAAGCCCTGGTCCACGCTGTGGTTCGAGGCGGTCGAGCAACCGTCGTACCCCACCCACTTCAGCGCCGGGACCAAGGCGGGTGGTGCCGCGAAGAGCGGGTAGCTCTGGTAGGGACCGCCCCTCGGAGCGAGCGGTGTCTCCAGGTGGCACAGCGCGAGATCCGCGCCGCTCACGGCCGGCCGGAGCGGGGCGAGCATGGGCCGGAAGTCCAGCGCCGGTCCCGGCGCGACCCGATCGGCCGACGCCCAGACGGTGTTGTGGACCAGGACGTCACCGGTGAGGGCCACGGTCACCGTGCGCACCTCGGGCGACGGCGCCTCGGGGGAGGTGTCTTCCGAGGCGAGCCGAATCGCCGCGGCTGGGGCGGAAGGGTCGCCGGGACCGGCGTCCTGATGCGGCGCGACGGCGAGCGCGGGCACCAGTGCCAGGCAGCCGACGCCGAGCCAGCCGGCGTACCTCATGCGCACACTCAACAGCACGGGTCACCGCGCTGCGCAGGGAACCCCGCGACCCAGCCGATAACCTGAGGACATGACCGCTGCACCGTTCGGCACCGTGCTCACGGCGATGGCCACCGCGTTCCACGACGACGGCTCGGTCGATGCCGAGGGCACCGCCAGCGTGGCCGAGCACCTGATCGCGCACGGACACGACGGGGTGGTGGTGTCCGGGACCACCGGGGAGTCCCCGACCACCTCGGTGGCGGAGGACGGGCTGATCCTCCAGGCGGTGATGGACGCCGTCGGTGACCGGGCGAAGGTGGTGGCCGGGGTCGGCACCAACGCCACCGCGCACTCGGTGGAGCTCGCTCGGCAGGCGGAGAAGCTCGGCGCGCACGGCGTGCTCCTCGTCACGCCGTACTACAACAAGCCGTCCCAGGCCGGGGTCCTCCACCACTTCCGCCAGGTGACGGAGGCGACCGGTCTGCCGGTGATGCTGTACGACGTGCCGGGGCGCACGGGCACCGCGATCGCGCCCGACACCTACGCCCGGGCCGCGGAGTGGGACTCCGTCGTGGCGGTGAAGGACGCGGTCGGCGACTTCGCCCGGGGCGTCCGGATCATGCGGGACACCGGGCTGGCGTTCTACTCCGGCGACGACGCGTCCAACCTGGGCTGGCTGGCGCACGGTGCCGTCGGCTTCGTCTCGGTGGCCGGACACGCGTGTGGCGACCGGCTCAGGACGATGGCCGACCAGTTCTTCGCCGGGGACCACGCCGGCGCACTGGCGACGTACCAGAGTCTGCTGCCGGCGATCGACGCGATCATGGGCGTGCCCAACTACGGCGCGACCACCGCGAAGGCCGCGCTGCAGCTGCTCGGGGTGCTCGACAACCGCAACGTGCGCAGCCCGCTCGTCCCCCTGGACGACGACGAGGTCGAGGCCCTGCGCGTCGGCCTGGCGGCGTCCGGTCTCATCTGAGCAACCAGTGACCCCCCAATCTCTGACCCTTTTCTCTGTTGGGAGCCCCGTGTGAGTCATCCCCATCCTGAGCTGTCCGCGCCTCCGCCCCTTGCCGAGGGAGGTCTCCGCGTCATCCCCCTGGGCGGGTTGGGGGAGATCGGCCGGAACATGACGGTGTTCGAGTACGACGGTCGGCTGCTCGTCGTGGACTGCGGGGTGCTGTTCCCCGAGGACCATCACCCGGGCGTCGACCTGATCCTGCCGGACTTCGACGCCATCCGGGACCGGCTCGACGCCATCGACGCGCTGGTCCTCACCCACGGGCACGAGGACCACATCGGTGCGGTGCCGTACCTACTCCGCGAGCGTGGCGACATCCCGCTGGTCGGTTCGCGACTGACGCTGGCGCTGCTGGACTCCAAGCTCCGCGAGCACCGGCTGAAGGAGACCATCCACCACGTCGTCAGCGAGGGTGACCGGCTCACGCTGGGCCCCTTCACGCTGGAGTTCGTCGCGGTGAACCACTCGATCCCGGACGCGCTGGCGGTGGCGATCCGGACGGACGCCGGACTGGTCCTGCACACCGGCGACTTCAAGATGGACCAGCTGCCGCTCGACGGGCGGATCACCGACCTCCGGGCGTTCGCGCGCCTCGGCGAGGAGGGGGTCGACCTCTTCCTCACCGACTCCACCAACGCCGAGGTGCCCGGGTTCACCACCCCGGAGGCCGACATCAGCCCGGTCCTCGACCGGGTGTTCCGGCACAGCCGGCAGCGGGTCATCGTGGCCTGCTTCGCCTCGCACGTGCACCGGGTCCAGCAGGTGCTCGACGCCGCCGTCGCGCATGACCGACAGGTGGGGTACGTCGGTCGCTCGATGGTGCGCAACATGGCGATCGCCCAGGACCTCGGCTACCTCCGGGTTCCTCCGGGGGTGATGGTGGACGCGAAGGACCTCGCTGACCTGCCACCCGAGCGCCAGGTGCTCATCTCCACCGGCTCCCAGGGCGAGCCGCTGTCGGCGTTGAGCAGGATCGCGCAGCGCAACCACAACTTCGTGCACATCGAGGAGGGGGACACCGTGATCCTCGCCTCCTCGCTGATCCCCGGGAACGAGAACGCCGTCTACCGGGTCATCAACGGGTTGTCCCGGTGGGGAGCCACCGTGGTGCACAAGGGGAACGCCCTCGTCCACGTCAGCGGCCACGCCAGCGCCGGCGAGCTGCTCTACTGCTACAACGTGGTCCGGCCCCGCAACGTGCTGCCGGTGCACGGCGAGATCCGGCACATGCGGGCCAACGCCGACCTGGCGCGTGCTACCGGCGTACCCGCCGAGAACGTCGTGGTTGCCGAGGACGGCGTCGTCGTCGACCTCGTCGACGGGCGCGCCAGCATCGCCGGCAAGGTCGACTGCGGGTATGTGTTCGTCGACGGGGCCTCGGTCGGCGACATCACCGAGAGCTCACTGAAGGACCGCCGGATCCTGGGGGAGGAGGGTTTCATCTCCGTCGTCGTCGTGATCGACTCGGTCACCGGCAAGGTCGTCAGCGGACCGGAGATCCATGCCCGCGGCTTCGCCGAGGACGACTCCGCCTTCGACGAGATCCGCCAACCGATCAGCGAGGCCCTGGACTCCCTGCTCCGCGAGGGCACCGACGACGCCTACCAGCTCCAGCAGACAGTCCGCCGCGTCGTCGGCCGCTGGGTCAGCAACACCCACCGACGGCGGCCCATGATCATCCCCGTGGTGATCGAGGCGTAGTGGGGGGTTTGCGTTTCACCAACCAGAATTGCTGTCGGATCGCCGTTCTAAGAACCAAAACGGTTGGTACGTCGACAACCGCGCCACCCGTCTACGAGGCCGAGTAGTAATCCCGGTGGGTAGGTCGTACCCTGGTGCGATGGCCAACACAGCGAAGCCCCATCTCGGGGAGCTGGAGCGCGCGATCATGGACGTGCTCTGGTCCAGCGAAGACCGTTGGCTGACCGTGCGCGACGTGCACGCCGCCCTCAATGAGGACCGGGCGCTGGCCTACACGACGGTGATGACCGTGCTGGACCGGCTGGCGCGCAAGGACCTGGCTGCACAGCAGCGTGAGGGCCGCGCGTATCGGTATCAAGCCAAGGCGACGCGCGCAGAGCTCACCGCCGAGCTGATGCGTGAGACGTTGGACGACTTCACCAGCCATGACCGGGGACAGGCTTTAGTCGCCTTCGTCGACGACGCCTCACCCGACGACCTCGCGGCGCTCCGAAGCGCGCTGGCGGCCCTCGACGCGCAGCAGTGACCCCGCTGCTGCTGGGGGCGCTGGCCGTCCTCCTGGCCGGCCCGGTGCCGGGGCTGCTGGCCCGCCTGCCGGTGGTCCGCCGCACTCCCGGCGCCGGCCTCGTCCTCTGGCAGGCGGTGGCCCTGTCCGCGGTGCTCGCGGCAGTGGGTGCCGGCCTGTCGCTGAGCGCCGACCGAGCCTGGCGGGAGGAGCCAGGCTGGGGCGGGTACGTCGTCGCCGGGCTGGCGCTAGCCCTGACCCTGCTGGTCGTGGCGAGGCTCCTGTTCAGCGCCCACGTGGTCGGCCGTGAGCTGCGGGCGATCCGGCAGCGGCACCGACAGCAGGTCGACCTGGTGGGTCGGCGGGTCTCCGACGGCGGGGTGCGGGTCCTTGAGCACGAGCTGCCGGTTGCCTACTGCCTGCCCGGGATGGCCGGGTCGCGCATCGTGATGTCCTCAGCCGCGCTCCGCACGCTCGACGAACACCAGCTCGCGGCGGTGCTGCTGCACGAGAACGCCCACCTCCGGGCCCGGCACGACCTGGTCCTCGAGGCGTTCACCGTCCTGCGCCGGGCCTTCCCGCGCGCCGTCTCTTCCCGATCGGCACTGAGCGAGGTGGCGCTGCTCGTGGAGGCACTGGCCGACCGGGCCGCCGTACGCGCCGGACGGGCACGCGAGCTCGGCGCCGCCTTGGTCGCGCTCGCAGAGGCCCGGCACCCTGTCGGCACGGTGGGCGCCGCCGGCGCGGCCCTGCTGCCCCGCATCCAACTGCTCGCGGACCGCCGTACCCATCGCCTCCAGATGACCCTGGTGCTGCTCCTCGCCGCGGCGGTCGTTCTGCTTCCCACCGTCTTGGTGGTGATCCCCTTCCTCCGCGACCTGGGGTGAGCGCGCCCGCCCGGAGGCACGTTTCAACCCGCCCGGAGGCACGTTTCAACCCGCCCGGAGGCACGTTTCAACCCAGACACGCTCGTGTGAAGCGTGATGCTGGTGTGACGATCGCCTAGGGTCTCAGCATGGCGACCCGTACGTCTTCCCCGCCGGGGTCGCGGAGCAGGAGCACGTCCCGATCCAAGGGTGGGTCCAAGGGCGGCTCCAGCACCCGATCCCGGAGTACCAGCCGCAAGAAGCGACCGCGCTCGAAGGCCCGTTCGAAGGGCGGTCGCGGCCTCTTCGCGCGCACCGCCCCGCCGGCGGTCAGGTCCGGTCCGGGACCGGTCTTCCGGTTCTTCCGCGCCCTGGGCGGCGGGCTGGTCGCGCTGTGGCTCGGCCTGGCCCATGCCGTGGGCGCCGTGGCCCGCCGGGTGGGCGGCGCGGCGCGAGACCTGGAGCCGGAGCACCGGCGCGACGGGGTCGGGCTGTTCCTGGTCGGCCTCGCCCTCGTGGTGGCGGGCGCCGTCTGGTGGCAGCTCCCCGCCTCGATCATGGAGGCGACCCGGACCATCGTCGGCGGGACCGTCGGCAAGGTCGGCTGGCTGGTGCCGCTGCTGCTGGTGTACGCCGGCTGGCGGATGATGCGGGACCCGGAGCGCAGCGGACCCGTCGGGCGTCAGGTGATCGGCTGGAGCGCCCTGTCGTTCGGCGTGCTCGGCCTGGTCCACCTGGCCAACGGCAACCCGCAGCCCGAGCTGGGCGACGCCACTGCGCTCGCCGAGGGCGGGGGCGCCGTCGGGTTCGTCGTCTCGAGCCTGCTGCTCGACCTGCTGCGCACGCCGTACCTCGTGGTGCCCCTCCTGCTCCTGCTCGCCGTGTTCGGCATCCTCGTGGTGACCGCGACGCCGATCCACCAGGTGCGCGCCCGCGTCTCCGGGCTGCTCGGGCACGTGCCGGGCGTCGACAAGGCCGCGGACGACGGGGACCCGGACGCCACCCAGCCCATTCGGGTACGGCGCCGCCGGCGCGGCGCCGACATCGACCCCGAGATGGGCGACCCCGCCTACGACAGCCCGGTGCTGGCCGACCCGGCACCCGCGGTCGACGAGGTGCCGACGCCGGCCACCGAGCCCGAGCCGGCCACCCTCGTGCCGCCTCCGCATGCGGAGATGCCGCGCCGCGAGGAGCAGCTCGCCCTCTCCGGGGACGTCGCCTACCTGTTGCCCGGCAGCGACGTGCTGAAGGCAGGGTCGCCGCACAAGCCGCGGTCGCGTGCCTCCGACGACGTCGTGGGCCGACTTACCCAGGTGCTCGAGGAGTTCGGGATCGACGCTCAGGTCACCGGGTACACCCGCGGGCCGACCGTCACCCGCTACGAGGTCGAGCTCGGGCCCGCGGTCAAGGTCGAGAAGGTCACCGCGCTGTCGAAGAACATCGCGTACGCCGTCGCGTCCGCTGACGTGCGGATCCTCAGCCCGATCCCGGGGAAGTCGGCGATCGGCATCGAGATCCCCAACGTGGACAAGGAGATCGTCTCGCTGGGTGACGTCCTGCGCTCGGGGACCGCGCGCTCGGACCACCACCCGATGCTCGCCGGGCTGGGCAAGGACGTCGAGGGTGGCTACGTGGTGGCCAACCTGGCCAAGATGCCGCACCTGCTGGTGGCGGGGGCCACCGGCTCCGGCAAGTCGAGCTTCATCAACTCGATGGTGATCTCGGTGCTGATGCGCTCCACCCCCGACGAGGTGCGGCTGATCCTGGTCGACCCCAAGCGGGTGGAGCTGAACGCCTACGAGGGGATCCCGCACCTGATCACCCCGATCATCACCAACCCCAAGAAGGCGGCCGAGGCGCTGCAGTGGGTGGTGCGGGAGATGGACCTGCGCTACGACGACCTGGCCACGTTCGGCTTCCGGCACGTCGACGACTTCAACAAGGCGGTCCGCGCGGGGAAGGTCACCGTGCCGCCGGGGAGCGAGCGCACCCTGGCGCCGTACCCCTACCTCCTGGTCGTCGTCGACGAGCTCGCCGACCTGATGATGGTCGCCCCCCGAGACGTCGAGGACGCCGTCGTCCGGATCACCCAGCTGGCGCGGGCCGCCGGGATCCACCTGGTGCTCGCCACCCAGCGGCCCTCCGTCGACGTGGTGACCGGGTTGATCAAGGCCAACGTGCCGTCCCGGCTGGCGTTCGCCACGTCATCACTAGCCGACAGCCGGGTGATCTTGGACCAGCCCGGCGCCGAGAAGCTGGTGGGCCAAGGCGACGGGCTGTTCCTGCCGATGGGGGCCTCGAAGCCGGTCCGCGTGCAGGGGTCGTGGGTCACCGAGGCGGAGATCCACCAGGTGGTGCGTCACTGCAAGGGCCAGATGGAGCCGGCCTACCGCGAGGACGTGACGGCCGCCGCCTCGGCGAAGCGGGAGCTGGACGACGACATCGGTGACGACCTGGACCTGGTGATGCAGGCCATCGAGCTGGTGGTGTCGACGCAGTTCGGCTCCACCTCCATGCTGCAGCGCAAGCTGCGCGTCGGGTTCGCCAAGGCCGGCCGACTGATGGACATCTTGGAGAGCCGCGGCGTGGTGGGTCCGAGTGAGGGCTCGAAGGCCCGCGACGTGCTCATCAAGCCCGACGAGATCGAGAGTGTGCTGACCACGTTGCAGGGGGAGATGTGAGAGGTGACGACACCGTCGAGGTCCGCCGCAGCGGGCTCCTTCTCGGGGCTGTCGGGCTGGCGGCGAGCGGGCTGGCCGTCGCCTACCTGCGCCGCGCGGGGGAGACCGGCTCCTGGCTGGACTGGACGCTGACGGTCCTGCTCGCGGCCATCGGCTGCGCCCACCTGGCCGGACTGCTCGACGCCCGGACGCCGCTGCTGGTCGCCGACGGGACCGGGATCCGGGTCCGCTCGCGGGGATCCGCATGGCGCGGCCTGGGCTGGGCCGAGGTCGGGGGAGTGGAGGTCCTTCCGCCGCGGGCCTGGTGGCGGGACGGGTCGCTCGACGTCATCCCACGTGTGGGGGACCCGGTCCCCACCCTCCGGCTGGGGCTGGCCACCCGGGTGAACGTGCCTGTGCCAGAGCTCGCCGACCGGCTGAGAGAGCTCAGCGACGCCGCGGAGCCAGAGCACCTCGTGACGGAGCCTGAGGTCGACGCGAGCCAGGAGCCGGGGCCGGACTCGGAGCCGGAGCCTGGGCCGACCCGGTGGCGCCGCGACCTCCGGCCGGTGCTCGCCCAGCGGATCGACCACCTCGCGGCCCGGCTGGGTCCGGCCGTACGACGGACGACGCCGGACCCGAGCGCGCCGGCGGCCCCCGCGATGTCGCAGTCCCCGGCGGCGAGCCCCGCGCCGGCTCCGCTGCGTGAGCCCCGGACCGGCCGCCGGGTCGACGTGACCGTCGGCGCGCTCGCCCTCCAGCCCGAGCCCGACGAGGTGATCCTGCCGGAGGCCGACGAGCTGCTCCGCCCCGGCGCCCCCTCGGAGGAGGAGCTCGCCGGGCTCGCCGGGGCCGCGACCCAGCCGCTGATCGACGAGCCGGCCGAACCCGCTCTCGACCCGGTCATCGGTCCGCGGCTGCGCGCCGCCCGCGAGCGGCTGTCGCTGTCGGTGGACGACCTCGCCGACCGCACCCGGATCCGGCCGCACGTGATCGACGCGGTCGAGGTCGACGACTTCGCCCCCTGCGGCGGGGACTTCTACGCGCGCGGCCACCTGCGGACCCTGGCCAGGGTGCTGGGCGAGCCCGCCGCCCCCTTGCTGGAGCAGTACGACGAGCGGTACGCCGACGCGCCGATCGACCCCCGCCGGGTGTTCGAGGCCGAGCTGGCCACCGGGTCGCACGGGACCATCCGCGGCACCCGCGGCGGTCGCAACTGGTCGGTGCTGGTGGCCGCGGCGATGACCGTGGTGCTGGTCTGGTCCCTGGCCCGGCTGGCGATGGACGGACCGGTCGAGGTCGACCAGGTCCCCGGCCTCAGCGCCGGCTCGGGCGGGGTGGGCGCCGGCCCGACCGGCGCCGGGACCGCCGTACCCGTGCTGCTCCGCGCTGCCGGCGGCGGCGCGCACGTCGTGGTCCGCGACGGCGAGGACCGGATCGCCTTCTCCGGGGATCTCGCCTACGGGGCCTCGCGCTCGCTCGAGGTGAGCCCACCGATCAAGATCAGCTCCTCCGACGGCAGCGTGCAGGTCGTGGTGGACGGCCAGGACCACGGGCCGCTGGGCGAGACCGGACAGCCGGCCTCGGACACCTTCGTCGCCGACTGACACCTCGGTCGACCCCGCGCAGCCGAGCGCAGCCGGTGCAGGCGGCATACTCGTGACCATCATGACCACCACCACCGACCGCGCCGAGGCCGCGGCCGCTGCCGATCCGGTCGCGGAGCCCGGGCCCGCCGTCGCGGTGGTGACCCTCGGCTGCGCCCGCAACGAGGTGGACTCCGAGGAGCTGGCCGGCCGGCTGGGCGAGGGCGGCTTCCGGCTGGCGACCGACGCCGACGCAGCGGACGTCGTGGTGGTGAACACCTGCGGCTTCATCGAGGCCGCCAAGAAGGACTCGGTCGACGCCCTGCTCGAAGCGGCCGACCTCAGGGACGACGGACGCCCCCGTGCGGTGGTCGCCGTCGGCTGCCTGGCCGAGCGGTACGGCGCGGAGCTCGCCGACGCGCTCCCCGAGGCGGACGCGGTGCTGGGCTTCGACGCCTACCCGGACATCGCCGACCGCCTGCGCGACGTGCTCGACGGCCGACCGGTTCCGGCCCACGTCCCGAGGGACCGACGGCGGCTGCTCCCGATCGCGCCGGTCGAGCGGCGGGACACCGAGGCGACGGTGCCTGGCCACGGGATGCGGGCAGCCGACCCTTCGACACCCGTGCGCACCTGGACCGGCCCCGCGCGACGCCGACTGAGCCCGGGACCCACCGTTGCGCTCAAGCTCGCCTCCGGCTGCGACCGGCGCTGCACGTTCTGCGCGATCCCGAGCTTTCGAGGCGCGTTCGTCAGCCGCCCGCCGGGCGACGTGCTGGCCGAGGCCCGGTGGCTGGCCGGCGAGGGGGCGCGCGAGCTGTTCCTGGTGAGTGAGAACTCCACGTCGTACGGCAAGGATCTGGGCGACCTCCGGGCGTTGGAGACGCTGCTCCCGCAGCTGGCGGCGGTCGAGGGGGTGGCCCGGGTCCGGGTCTCCTACCTCCAGCCCGCGGAGACCCGGCCGGGACTGATCCAAACGATCGCCGACACCCCCGGCGTGGCCAGCTACTTCGACCTGTCGTTCCAGCACGCCAGCGGCCCGGTGCTGCGGCGGATGCGACGGTTCGGCGACGCCGAGGCGTTCCTGGACCTGCTCGACCGGGTCCGGTCCCGAGCGCCGGCAGCCGGGGTGCGGTCCAACGTCATCGTCGGGTTCCCCGGGGAGTCCGAGGCGGACCTGGAGACCCTGTGCCAGTTCCTGGTCGCCGCCCGGCTGGACGTCACCGGCGTGTTCGGCTACTCCGACGAGGAGGGCACCGCGGCAGCCGACCTGGGCGGGAAGCTCGACGAGGACGAGATCCGGGCCCGGGTGGCCCGGGTCACCGACCTGGTGGAGGAGCTCACCCGGCAACGCGCCGAGGAGCGGGTCGGCGAGGAGGTCACGGTGCTGGTGGAGTCGGCCGACAGTGAGGTCCGGGGCCGGGCCGCCCACCAGGGCCCCGACGTCGACGGCACCACGCGGCTCACCGGGTGCACCGCCGGCGTGGGGGAGCTCGTGCCGGCCCGGGTGATCGCCGCCGACGGCCCCGACCTGGTCGCCGTACCGATCGGAGGTCAGGCATGACCGACCCCGGCGCCGCACCGCAGGTCAGCAACCTCAACCTGCCGAACGTCCTGACCACCCTGCGCATCGTGATGGTGCCGTTCTTCGCCTGGGCGCTGCTCGTCGACGGTGGGGACTCGATCCTGTGGCGCTGCGTGGCGTTCGTGATCTTCGTGGCGGCGATGATCACCGACAAGATCGACGGCGACATCGCCCGGTCCCGGAACCTGGTCACGAACTTCGGCAAGATCGCCGACCCCATCGCCGACAAGGCGATCACCGGGATGGCCTTCATCGGCCTGTCCATCACCGGCGACATCTGGTGGTGGGTGACGATCCTGGTCCTGCTCCGCGAGTGGAGCGTCACCCTGCTCCGACTGTCGGTCCTCAAGCACGTCGTGCTGCCGGCCGCCCAGAGCGGGAAGGTCAAGACGACCCTCCAGGCGGTGGCGCTCTCGGGGCTGATCCTGCCGCTGCCCCACGGGGACGCCCACGGCGGTGCCTTCGACGCCTTCGTCCCGGTGGGGACCTGGCTGTTCTACCTCGCCCAGGCCTTCCTCGCCGCCGCGGTGGCGATGACCATGTGGTCGGGGTATGAGTTCTTCCGCGACGTGTGGCGTCAACGCGGCACGATCCGGCCCGACCCCACCGCCGATTAGCCCGTCTAGGCCACTCCGGAGATCCGTCCGAAGGGGGGTGGCGGGACGGTCCGGGGCGAGGGTTAGGGTGGCTGCGCCCTCGCCTCCCGGGAAAGGCCCCACTGTGCTCGCTCGCGTCTCGTCCGGCCGTCGCGGCCTCGTCTTGACCACCGTCCTCGGCCTGATGGTCGCCCTGCTCACCGCGATCGGACTGGGCGCGCCCAGCCCCGCCGGTGCCAACCCGGCAGGCACCGGGCTGGTGATCTCGGAGGTCTACCCCGTCGGTGGTGCCGTCGGCGGCGGCACCGGCAACCCCGCACCGTTCGACGCGGACTTCGTCGAGCTCTACAACCCGACCGCCGCTCCGATCTCGCTGAACGACCTCTCCCTCCAGTACCGCACCGGGACCAGCGCCCCCATCGTCGTGGACTTCCCCGCAGACGACGTGGTCGCCGCCGGCGGCTACTACCTGGTGCAGATGAGTGCGCCCGGCGACAACGGCGAACCGCTGCCGGCGCCGAACCTGACCGTCGACCCGGCGATCCAGATGAACGGCAACTCCGCGCAGGTGTTCCTCGCGAACTCGACCACGCCCGTCCCGACCGGCCAGGGCGGCAACGTGCTCACCAACCCCGCATTCACCGGGCTGCTCGTCGACATGGTGGGCTACGGCCCGGCCGGGACGTTCGAGGGCGCGGCCACCAGCGAGATCCTCGCGGCCAACGAGTCCGCGGCCCGCGACTCGACCGGCACCGACACCGACCACAACGCCAACGACTTCACCGAGGGTTCGCCGACCCCCGGATCCGCCCCGGTCGGCGTGACCATCAACCTGCTGGGCATCAACGACTTCCACGGTCGGATCAACGCCACCACCGTCAAGTGGGCCGGCCTCATCGAGCAGCTGACCGAGGCCGCCACCGACGCCGGACAGCCGACCCTGCTGGTCGGGGCGGGCGACCTGATCGGCGCCTCGGAGTTCGCCTCCTCGATCCAGGAGGACCAGCCCACCATCGACGTGCTCAACGCCCTGGGGCTGGACGCCTCGGCAGTCGGCAACCACGAGTTCGACAAGGGCTGGGACGACCTCCGGAACCGCGTGATCGGCGAGACGACGCCCAACGCGGAGTGGGAGTACCTCGGCGCCAACGTCTACGCGAAGGGCACCGAGAACCCGGTGCTGCCCGAGTACGCCGAGTTCGACCTCGGCGGCGTGACCGTGGCGGTCGTCGGTGCGGTCACCGAGGAGACCCCGACCCTGGTCAGTCCCGCGGGCATCACCGACCTCGACTTCGGTGACCCGATCGACGCCGTGAACCGCGTCGCCGGCGAGCTCAGTGACGGCAACGCCGGCAACGGCGAGGCCGACGTGATCGTGGCCAGCTTCCACGCCGGCGCCCAGGTCGGTGCCGGCTCGACGTACGCCCAGGAGATCGCCAAGGGCGGCGAGTTCGCCGCGATGGCCAACCTGGACGACGCGGTCGACGTGATCTTCAACGGCCACACGCATCAGGTCTACGCCTGGGACGCGCCGATCCCCGGCGGCGGAGCCGGCGCGGTCCGGCCGATCGTGCAGACCGGCCAGTACGCCGACAATGTCGGCCAGGTGACGCTGACCTTCGACCCCGGGACCGGTGAGGTGATCGCTCACGAGGCGCGGAACGTGGAGCGCGCCAGCGTGACGGAGACCGACCAGCAGCTCATCGATGCCTACCCCAGGGTGGCCGACGTGAGCCAGATCGTCACCGACGCACTGGACCACGCGGAGGAGGTCGGCGGCGTCGCGGTCGGCAGCGTCAACGACAACATCACCCGTGCGTTCGACGGTGATGAGGAGGACCGAGGGGCGGAGTCGACCCTGGGTGACCTGATCGCCAACGCGCTGAAGGACGGCATCCCGGCCGACCTGGGGGAGCCTGACCTCGGCATCGTCAACCCGGGCGGAGTTCGCGACGACCTGCTCTACGAGGGAGACACGACGACGAGCCCCGCGAACACCGACGGCGTGGTCACCTATGCGGAGGCCAACCTGGTGCTGCCCTTCATGAACAACATCTGGCTGGTCGACCTGACCGGCGCCGAGCTGAAGACCGTGCTGGAGCAGCAGTGGCAGACCAACCCGGGCGGTCCGCCACCGTCCCGCCCGTTCCTGCACCTGGGCCTCTCCGAGAACGTGCAGACGGTGCTGGACCCGGACGCCGCCGCGGGCAAGCGGGTCGTCTCGGTCACCATTGACGGTGAGCCGCTTGACCCCAGCGCGACGTACACGGTCTCGACGTTCTCGTTCCTGGGCACCGGAGGCGACAACTTCCGGGCCTTCCGGGACGGCACCTCGCGGGACACGGGCCTGATCGACCGGGACCTGTGGATCTCCTACCTGGAGGACCACCCCAACCTGTCGCCCGACTTCGCGCGGCAGCAGGTCTACGCCTCGGGGCTCCCCGCGAAGGTGTACGCCGGTCAGCAGCTCGACGTCTCGCTGGAGCGGCTGAACCTGACCTCGTTGGGCAGCCCGGTGCAGACCGGCGTCCAGGTGACCGCGACCGACGGCACCGACACCGAGACCCTCGGGTTCTTCCCGGTCGCGGACGGGGCCGCCGAGCTGGATCTGGAGGTGCCGAGCTCGTTCGCGGCCGGAGGGACGCTCACCCTCACGGTGCTGCCGAGCGAGACCACGGTCACCGTCCCGATCGGGGTGCGGACCAAGCCCACGGTCAAGATCACGAAGACCCCCAAGAAGGTGGTCAAGGGCAAGACCAAGGCCAAGCTCGTGATCCGGGTCAGCGACCCGGCGCTGCGGCCCACCGGGAAGGTGGCGGTGCGGGTCGACGGCAAGCTCTACCGCACCAAGACCCTGGCGAACGGACGCACGCAGCTGCGCCTCGCGAAGTTCTCGAAGCCGGGCAGGCACACGGTCAAGGTGGTCTACAGCGGCGACTTCGCCCACAAGCGGGCCCAGAAGAGCCTGGTGATCCAGGTGAAGCGCCGCTGAGGTGATGACCTCAGGTGAGCTGGCCGCCGGCGTCCACCGGGCGCTGGTGGCCGCGGGCTCGACGGTGGCGACCGCGGAGTCGCTGACCGGCGGGCGGCTGGCCGCGCTGCTCACGGCGGTGCCCGGTGCGTCGGCGAGCTACCGCGGCGGGGTGATCGCCTATGCGAGCGACCTCAAGATCGACCTGCTCGGGGTGCCTGCGGAGCTGGTCGAGCAGCACGGGGTCGTGTCCGAGGCGTGCGCGCGAGCGATGGCCGAGGGCGTTCGGCGGCTGGCCGGCGCGACGTACGCGCTCAGCACCACCGGGGTGGCCGGCCCCGACTGGTCCGAGGGCCAACCGCCGGGCACCGCGTTCGTCGGCGTGGCCACATCGGACGGCTGCGCGGTGCACCGGCTCGTGCTCGAGGGGGACCGGGCGACCGTCCAGGAGGGCGTGTGCCACGCGGCGCTGACCGCGTTGCGCCGCGTCCTGACCGGGGAACAGGCCGGCCTCGGGTAGCGTTGACTCCCCAATGCCGCGTTGCGACGTTGGCTAACGTGGAGTCGTTCACCGGAAGAGAGGGCCCCGCATGGCGCTGTTCCGCCGCTCGCTCGGCGAGGTGCTCCGCCGTCGGCGCATGCACCGGGGTCTGACCCTGCGTGAGGTGTCCGCCGAGGCGCGGGTCAGCCTCGGCTACATCTCCGAGATCGAGCGCGGCCAGAAGGAGGCCTCCTCGGAGCTGCTCGCCTCGCTGTGCACGGCCCTCGACGCGCCGCTCTCGGAGGTGCTGCGCGAGGTGAGCGACGCGGTCGCCGTCGCCGAGCGGGAGGTCGCCCTGGTCGCGGAGACTCGCACCCTGCCGGTCCCCTCGCGGCCGACCGGCGACGTGGTCGCCTCCGCCGCCTAGCCCGGATCCGGGCTTAGTCAGGCCGGCGGCTGGCAGCTCGGGCACCAGTACGTCGCGCGCTCGCGAGCGGGATCGCCCCTGGTGGCCACCTCGACGGGCGTGCCGCAGCGGCGACACGGCTGCCGCTCCCTGCGGTAGACCCACACCCGCTGGCCCTGTCGCAGGTCTCCGGTCGTGGCCTGGACCGCGCGCTGCGCGTTGGCCCGGAGCAGCTGCCGGGCTCGATGCACCAGTCGGGGCAGGTCGGGCACCTGTCCCACCGGCAGATCGGGGTGGACGCCGGCCACGAAGCACAGCTCGGCGACGTACAGGTTGCCGAGACCGGCGAGGTTGCGCTGGTCGAGCAGTGCCTCTCGGATGGGGCGGGCGCCATCGGCCTGCACCCGTCGGAGAGCCTCCTGCTCGTCCCAGTCCTCCCCGAGCAGGTCCGGACCCAGGTGGCCGACCGCCCGGGCCTCCTCGGCGGTGGGCAGGAGCTCGATGACGCCCAGCGAGAACCCCACCGCAATCCGTTCGGCGGTGCCCAGCACCGCCCGGGCCTGGTGGGCGGGCCGGCTCCACCGCTGCGAGGGGAGATAGACGTGCCACGCACCCTCCATCTTGAGGTGCGTGTGCAGCGTCCAGGCCTGGTCGGCGTGGGCGATCCGGGTCAGGAGGTGCTTGCCCCGCGACCCGGTGTGCCGGACCCGGCCCCCGGTCAGGTCCACCGTCGCCAGCTGCGGCACCCGCAGGTCGGTGCGGGTGAGGGTCTGTCCGGACAGCGCCCGGTCCAGGGTGCGGGCCGCCCGCCAGACGGTGTCACCCTCAGGCACGGAGCCCGCCGGCACCGACACCGTCGGCGCGGAACCGCAGCCCGCGCGGCGTCGACACGAACCCGGCCTGCTGGAGCGCCAGTCGCAACGGGGTCGGGCCGGACCCGAGCAGCTGCTCGCCGTCGGCGCGCTCCACGGTGATCCGGCCGAGTGCGCCCTGCCGGGCGGCGTTCGCGAGTGCGGCGGTGGCTCGGCCGAGGACGCCCTCGTCCTCGCTCCAGGTGAGCAGCGTGCGGCCCCCGCGCTCGACGTACAGCGCCAGCGCACCGTCGACCAGCACGACCACCGCGCCGGCCTTCCGGCCCGGGCGGTGCCCCGGGGAGGTCGGATCGTCGCCGGCCCGCTCGGGCCACGGCAGCGCGGCGCCGTAGGGGTTCGCGGGGTCCGTGGCGGCCAGCGCCAGCCCCGGTGGTCCCACGGACGCGGCCCGGTCGGTCACCTCCGCGAACGTGCGCAGCCGGTCGACCGCCCCCGCCGTTCCGAACTGCGCCGCCCCGAGTCCGGCGACGAAGTAGCCCCGCCGGCAGCGACCCTGCTCCTCGAAGGCCGACAGCACCCGGTAGACCGCGGCGAAGCCACCCGGAACCCGTTCGTTGACGACCGCGCCGCGGGTGACCAGGCCGTGCCGGTCCAGCAGCCGTTCGGCCGTCGCATGGGCGCGACGGGTGGGGTCGTCGTCGCGGTCCGGGAGCAGGGTCCAGCGCCCAGCGGTCTCCGGGGGCCCACCGCGCAGGCCGACCCTCGTGCGGGTGCCACCCGTGAGCCGGGCGCGCGGAGCGGGCCGTCGGGGTCGGTGGGTGGTCCGACCGCCGCGACCCAGGGCACGGAGCGGGGCCAGGGTGTCGTTGCCGATCCGACCGGCCCAGACCAGGTCCCAGAGCGCGGCGCTCAGCGCCGCGTCGTCCACCGGATCGGAGGTCGTGGCCGCGACGGTGTCGGCCAGCTGCCGGAAGAACCAGGCGCCACCGGGAGACAGCGCCGCCAGCACCGCCCGATGCAGGTCTCCGAAGTCGGCTTCCAGCGGATCGGGGAGGGACAGCGAGGCCTGGTCGGCGAGGTGGAGGGAGACCCAGCCGTCGGCTCCGGGCAGCGCACCGTGACCGGCCCACAGCACCTCCCCGGCGGCGGTGAGCTCGTCAAGGTACGCCGGCTGGTAGTCCACCACCCGGGCGGGCAGCACGAGCGACTCCAGGGCCGAGGCCGGGACCGGGCAGCCGGCCAGCTGTTCGGCGGCGGCCAGCACGCCGTCCACGCCGCGCAGTGAGCTGCGACCGGACCCACCCACCCGCTGCCAGGCCGGCAGGAAGCGGCCGAGCGCCTCCGGGTCGGTCGGCTCCACCTCCTTGCGAAGCCGGGCCAGCGAGCGGCTGCGCAGCCGGCGCAGGACGTCGGCGTCACACCACTCCGGTCCCGAGCCGGTGGGCCGGAACTCGCCCTCCAGGACCCGGCCGCGCGCGGCGAGCCGCTGGAGGGTGTGCCGCACGACCGAGACCCCGAGCCCCAGCCGGGTTGCCACCTCCTCGGGGAGGAACGGTCCGTGGGTCCGGGCGAACCGGCCCACCAGGTCGGCAAGCGGGTCCTCGACGGGTTCGGTGAACGCCTCGGGGGTGCCGAGTGGCATGGGTACGCCGAGACCGTCCCGGAGCCGGGTCAGGTCCTCGACGGCGCACCAGCGGTCCTCGCCCGCGACCCGGGTCCGGGCGGCGCGGCGGGAGCCGGCCAGGTCCCCAAGCCAGTCCGCCACCGGGGCGTCGGGAATGCTGCGCGCAGAGACCTCCGCCTCCGAGAGCGGGCCGAGCAGCCGCAGCAGGTCCGCCACCCCCTCGGCGTCGCGGGCGGCCCGGTCCGGGGTGAGCCGCTGGAGTTCCGCCTCGAGCTCGGCCAGCACCTCCGGGTCCAGCAGCTCACGCAGCTCCGCCCGACCGAGCAGCTCGGCGAGCAGCCCCTGGTCCAGGGAGAGCGCGGCGGCCCGGCGCTCGGCGATGGGGGAGTCCCCTTCGTACATGAACTGGGCGACGTACCCGAACAGCAGGGTGCGCGCGAACGGCGACGGCTGCTCCGTCGCCACGTCGGTGATGGTGACCTCGCGCCGCTCCAGCCGCCGCATTAGGGCGGTCAGGGCGGGCAGGTCGTAGACGTCCTGGAGGCACTCACGGACGGCTTCGAGGACGATCGGGAAGGACGGGTACTGCGCGGCGACCTCGAGCAGCTGGGCCGCCCGCTGACGCTGCTGCCACAGGGGGGAGCGGCGGCCCGGGTCCCGGCGCGGCAGCAGCAGCGCGCGGGCGGCACACTCGCGGAACCGGGCGGCGAACAGGGCGGACCCGCCGACCTCCGTGGTGACGATCTCGGCGATCTCGTCGGGGTCGAACGCGACCACGTCCCCACTCGGCGGCTCGCTTTCGGTGTCGGGGATGCGGACCACGATGCCGTCATCGGAGGCCACCGCCTGCCCGTCGACGGCGTACCTCTCGCGCAGCCGGGCATTGATCGCGAGCGCCCAGGGGGCGTGGACGGGAGTGCCGTACGGCGAGTGCACGACCAACCGCCAGTCGCCGAGCTCGTCCCGGAACCGCTCCACCACCAGGGTGCGGTCGCTGGGCAGCACCCGCGTCGCGTCGAGCTGCTCGTGGAGGTAGGCGACCAGGTTCGCAGCCGCCCAGTCGTCCAGTCCGCCGTCGCGGGCCCGGGCCTCCGCCTTCTCCACCGACAGGCCGGCGAGCTGGTGGGCGAACGCACCGACCGCCTCGCCCAGCTCCGCCGGGCGCCCGAGGGTGTCGCCCTTCCAGAACGGCAGCCGGCCGGGCACTCCCGGTGCCGGCGTGACCAGCACCCGGTCGTGGGTGATGTCCTCGATCCGCCAGCTGGTCGCGCCCAGCGCGAACACGTCGCCGACCCGCGACTCGTAGACCATCTCCTCGTCGAGCTCCCCGACCCGTCGACCGGGTCCCTCGCCGCCGACGAGGAACACCCCGAACAGACCCCGGTCGGGGATCGTCCCGCCGCTGGTGACGGCCAGTCGCTGCGCCCCGGGGCGTCCGGTCAGCGTCCCGGCCACCCGGTCCCAGACGATCCGCGGCCGCAGCTCGGCGAACTCGTCGGAGGGGTAGCGGCCGCTCAGCAGGTCCAGCGTCGCGTCATAGGCGCTACGGGGCAGGCCGGTGAACGGAGCGGACCGGCGCACCAGCGCGAACAGCTCCTCCACGTCCCAGGCGTCCAGTGCCGTGGCCGCCACCACCTGCTGGGCCAGCACGTCGAGGGGGTTGGCGGGGATCGCCAGCGACTCGATGGCACCGGTCCGCATCCGCTCGACGGCTACGGCGGTCGGGGCCAGGTCGCCACGGTGCTTGGGGAACAGCACCCCCCGGGAGATCTCGCCGACCTGGTGCCCGGCCCGGCCCACCCGCTGGAGGGCGCTGGCCACGCTGGGCGGGGCCTCGATCTGGACCACCAGGTCGACCGAGCCCATGTCGATGCCCAGCTCCAGGCTGCTGGTCGCGACCACGCACGGCAGTCGGCCTGTCTTCAGGTCGTCCTCGATGAGGGCCCGCTGCTCCTTCGACACCGACCCGTGGTGGGCCTTCGCGATCACTGGCGGTGCCCCGTAGGTCTGGCCGGACTGGGCCATCACCTGCGCCGGCGCCCCTCCGCTGGTTGAGGAGCGCCCCCCGCTGGTTGAGGAGCGAGCGTCAGCGAGCGTCTCGAAACCCTTGGATTGAGGAGCGAGCGCAGCGACCGTCTCGAAATCACCCTCCGCCCGGTCCGCGGCGATCTCGTTGAGCCGCGCGGTGAGCCGCTCGGCCAGCCGCCGGGAGTTCGCGAACACGATCGTGGACCGGTGGGCGGCGATCAGGTCGGCGACCCGCTCCTCGACGTGCGGCCAGATCGAGGTGACCCGTTGGCCGTCGCCGGCCTCGTCGTCGTACTCCTCGGGCGCCGTCATGTCTTCCACCGGGACGACCACCCGCAGGTCCCAGCGCTTCTCCGAGGGCGGGGCGACGATCCGGACCGGGGCGGTGCCCCCCAGGTAGCGGGCGACCTCCTCGTGCGGGCGCACCGTCGCGGAGAGCCCGATCCGCTGCGCGGGGCGCTCGAGGAGCGCGTCGAGCCGCTCGAGGGTCACCGCGAGGTGGGCGCCGCGCTTGCCGCCGGCGACGGCGTGCACCTCGTCCACGATGACGGTCTCCACGCCGCGCAGCGTCTCCCGAGCCTGCGAGGTCAGCATCAGGAACAGCGACTCGGGGGTGGTGATGAGGATGTCGGGCGGCCGGGTGGCCAGCGACCGTCGTTCGGCGGGGGTGGTGTCGCCGGACCTGATCCCGACCCGGACGTCCCGGGTGGTCTCGCCCAGCCGGTCGGCGGTGTGCCGGATGCCGGCCAGCGGGGCGCGCAGGTTGCGTTCGACGTCGACCGCGAGCGCCTTCAGCGGCGAGACGTACAGCACCCGGCAGCGGCGCAGCCGCTCGTCCGCGGGCGGCGTGGTCAGCACCCGGTCGAGCGACCAGAGGAAGGCCGAGAGCGTCTTGCCCGACCCCGTGGGCGCGACGACCAGGGCATGGTGACCACCGGCGATCGCCTCCCACGCACCCGCTTGTGCCGGCGTTGGCGCGGCGAACGCCGCGGAGAACCACGCACGCGTCGCCCCACTGAACCGGTCCAGCGAGGTGGAGGGGTCGCTCACCGCTCCATCCTCGCCGATGCCACCGACAGGGACGTCATACGGACGGTGGACCCGTCTGCTCCGTCCGTATGACGTCCCGCGGGCGCGTCAACCGAGGACGGCGTCCAGCTCCACCTCGACCCGCCAGCGCGGGTCGAGCAGGCCGGCGACCACGACCATGGTGCTGGCCGGCCGCACGTCGCCGAAGCTCTCGCCGTGGACCAGTCCCACGGCGTCGGCGTCTTCCGCGTCGACCAGGAACTGACGGGTGCGCACCACGTCCGGGACCGCCCCGCCCAGCTCGGTCAGCGCCGTCAGCGCGATCTCCCAGCAGCGGCGCGCCTGCACCGCGGGGTCGGGGTCGACATGTCCGTCCGGCCACACCGGCGCCGTACCGCTCACCAGCACCGTGTCACCCACCCGGACGGCGCGGCTGAACCCGATGGGAGCCTCGTACGGCGAACCGGAGCTGGCGTGGCGGCGTTCCATGCCACCCAGCGTAGGGAAACCTGTTCGGGGTTGTCGGAACCGGCCGCTAGGGTCGGTCCTCGTGACCGAGTCGATGATCGTGGCGCGCGGGCTGCGCAAGTCGTTCGGGGACTTCGAGGCCGTCCACGGCATCGACATCGACGTGCACCGCGGTGAGGCGTTCGGGTTCCTGGGACCCAACGGCGCCGGCAAGTCGTCCACGATGCGGATGATCGCGGCGGTCTCGCCCCCGAGCGGTGGTGAGCTGCGGATCCTCGGCCTGGACCCGACCCGCGACGGCCCGGCGATCCGGGCCCGACTCGGCGTCTGCCCGCAGGAGGACACCCTCGACGGCGAGCTCAACGTCTTCGACAACCTCTACATCTACGGGCGCTACTTCGGGATCCCGCGGCACGAGGTGCGCCAGCGGACCGAGGAGCTGCTCGAGTTCGTGCAGCTTCAGGACAAGGCCAAGGCGAAGGTCGACGACCTCTCCGGGGGGATGAAGCGCCGACTCACCATCGCCCGGTCGCTCATCAACCGCCCGGACCTGCTGCTGCTGGACGAGCCCACGACCGGCCTCGACCCGCAGGCGCGCCACCTGCTCTGGGATCGGCTGTTCCGGCTCAAGCAGCAGGGCGTGACGCTGGTGCTCACGACTCACTACATGGACGAGGCGGAGCAGCTCGCGGATCGTCTCGTCGTGATGGACAAGGGGCTGATCGTCGCCGAGGGCTCGCCGCTGGACCTGATCGCCGAGCACTCCACCCGGGAGGTCTGCGAGCTGCGGTTCGGCGTCGGCGAGCACGAGGCGGTAGCGGAGAAGATGGCCGACCTCGGCGAGCGGGTCGAGGTGCTGCCGGACCGGGTGCTCGTCTACAGCCAGGACGGCGAGGAGGTCGCCCTCAAGGTGCACGAGCGAGGCCTGCGCCCGAAGGCGGTTCTGGTGCGCCGGTCCACGCTCGAGGACGTGTTCCTGCACCTGACCGGGCGGAGCCTGGTGGACTGATGGCCACACCCAGGGAGCTGATGGACGCGCCGCCGCGGATGCTGCCGGTGGGGGAGGGAGTCGGTCGCCAGGTCGACTACTGGCTCACGGTCTACCGCCGGACCTGGCGGGGCACGGTGATCTCGTCGTTCGTGACCCCGCTGTTCTACGTCGTCGCGATGGGCGTGCTGCTCGGTGGCTTCGTGGAGGCCGACCCCGCCGAGCTCGAGGGCGCGACGTCGTACCTCGCCTTCGTCGTGCCCGGCCTGGTCGCCGCCCACGCGATGCAGACGGCGGTGGGGGAGACCACCTATCCGGTGATGGGGATGATCAAGTGGCAGCGGGTGTACTACTCGATGCTCGCCACGCCCCTGGCGGTGCGCGACGTCGTCGCCGGCCACCTGCTGTTCGTGCTGTTCCGGCTCGCCACCACGTGCGCGGTGTTCATGGCGGTGCTGACCCCGTTCGGGGTGTTCGAGACCTGGTGGGGGGTGCTGCTCGCCTTCGCGTCCCAGGTGCTGGTCGGGATGACGTTCGCCGCCCTGGTGTACGGCGTGACCGCCCGGATGCACAACGAGGAGGGCTTCGGCCTCATCTACCGACTCGGGGTGTTCCCGCTGTTCCTCTTCTCCGGCGCGTTCTTCCCGGTGTCGAACCTCGGTCCGGTGCTGGAGCTGGTGGCGCGGCTGACCCCGCTGTGGCACGGCGTGAACCTGTCGCGGATGTTCACCCTGAACCAGGTGGACTGGGGCTGGGCGGCGGTCAACATCACGGTGCTCGTTGTCCTGCTCGTCCTGGGCTGGTTCTGGTCGGTGTCAGGCCTTGCCCGAAGGCTGATGAGCTGACATGGCCGCCACCAGCCCCGCATCAGTGACCGGTCCGGGTCCGTCGCAGCCACGCCCACTGGGGCCGGCGGCCGCGACGTCATTGCTGCTCTACCGCAACTTCGTGGTGTACCGGTCGGCCTGGAAGCTGTTCCTGACCGGCTTCCTGGAGCCGGTGTTCTACCTGTTCTCGATCGGCATCGGCGTCGGGCAGCTGATCGACACCTTCGAGTTCAACGGCCACGAGATCCCGTACGCCGAGTTCGTCGCCCCCGCCATGCTCGCCGCCTCCGCGATGAACGGAGCGCTGCTGGACGCCACGTTCAACGTGTTCTTCAAGCTGCGCTTCGAGAAGCTCTACGACCAGATGCTCGCGACGCCACTGTCCACCGGCGACATCGCCCGCGGCGAGATCGCGTGGTGCCTGGCCCGGGGCGGCAGCTACTCCGCGGGGTTCCTGGCGGTGATGGCCGCGATGGGCCTGGTCTCGTCGTGGTGGGCGCTGTTGGCGCTGCCCGCCGCGCTGCTCATCGCCTTCGCCTTCGCGGCGGTGGGGATGGCGCTGACGACCTTCATGAAGTCCTGGCAGGACTTCGACAAGATCACGTTGGTCCAGCTGCCGCTCTTCTTGTTCTCGGCCACGTTCTTCCCCATCACCGCCTTCGACGGCTGGCTGCGGTGGGTGGTGGAGGCGACCCCGCTCTACCGGGGCGTCGTGCTGTGTCGGGAGCTGACCACCGGCGTCCTGACCTGGGCGTCGGCCGTCTCCGTCTGCTACCTCGTCGCGATGGGGCTGGTCGGGCTCTGGGTGGTGCGCCGTCGGCTCGGCCGCCTGCTGCTCAAGTGAGCCCTCGACTGGAAGGATGGCGCGCATGACGCAGCCGCCCGAGAAGGGAGTGCCGGCCCCGGTGGAGCCGGACACCAAGGACTGGACCTGGGTGCTGGACCGGCCGTGCCCCGAGTGCGGGTACGACGCCCGCGCCGTCGAGCGCGCGGCGCTCCCGGAGCGGATCGTGGCCAACGCGCAGGCCATTGCGCGCGTGCTCGAGGGAAGCGGGGCGCGGGCCCGGCCCGAGCCGGCGGTGTGGTCGCCGGTGGAGTACGCCTGTCACGTGCGCGACGTCCACCGCGTGTTCGCCGACCGGGTGCGCGCGATGGTGACCGAGGACGACCCGCTCTTCGAGAACTGGGACCAGGACGAGACCGCGCTCCGGGACCGCTACCACGAGCAGGCCCCGGATCGGGTGCGCGCCGAGCTGGTCGAGGCGGCGGCGACCGCGGCCGCGGCGTACTCAGGGGTCATCGACGACCAGTGGGACCGGCCCGGTCGGCGCAGCAACGGATCGGTGTTCACGGTGGACTCGCTGGCCCGCTACCACCTGCACGACGTCGAGCACCACCTCTGGGACGTCACGGGGTCGCGGTGAGGCATACGGAGTTCTGGACCCGGATGGAGCACGCGCTGGGGCCCACCTACGCGCGGCACTGGGCGGGCAGCGTCGTGCTGGCCGACCTCGATGAGCGCACCCCCGAGCAGGCGCTCACCGAGGGGGTGCCGCCGAAGCAGGTGTGGGGCGCGGTGTGGCGGGCCCTCGAGCTGCCGCCGGCACAGCGATGAGCGCCACCCCCGCAGTGTCCTCGGTGGCGACCGTCCAGCGCCGGACGCTGGTGGTGCTGGTGGTCGCCCAGGCCGTGGGAGCGCTGGGCATCACCATCGGCATCGCGACCGCGTCCCTGCTCGCCCGCGACCTCTCCGGCTCCGAGAAGATGGCGGGGCTGGCGCAGACCTGCCAGGTGCTGGGGACCGCTGTGGCGTCGTACCTGCTGGCTCGGCTGATGTCGGCACGCGGTCGGCGGGCTGGCTTGGCGGTGGGTTTCCTGGTGGGCGGCATCGGGTCGCTGGTGGCCGTGCTCGCCGGCGTTGCGGGCTCGATGACCCTGCTGCTCGTGGGCGCGCTGCTGCTGGGCTGCACCACGGCCGCCAGCAACGGCGCCCGGTACGCCGCCTCGGACCTCGCTGCTCCCGAGCATCGCGGCCGGTCGCTCTCTCTCGTGGTGTGGGCGACCACGATCGGGGCCGTCCTCGGTCCGAACCTGACCGGCGTCGCGGGCGCGCTGGCCGAAACGCTCGGCATCCCCGATCTGACCGGACCGTTCGCCGTCGGCAGCATCGGCATCCTGGCCGCCGCTGCCATCACCTGGCTGATGCTGCGACCCGACCCGCTGCTGCTGGCCCGGGAGCTGGCGGGCGCCCCTGCGGGGACCCGGCACGGGATGTCGTGGGAACGGGTCCGCGAGGTCATGGTCGCGCGGCCCGCGGTGGCCGCGGCGACCGTCGGACTCGCGCTCTCGCATGCGGTCATGGTGGCGGTGATGGTGATGACGCCGCTGCACATGGAGCACGGCGGCTCCGAGCTGCGCGTCATCGGGATGGTGATCTCGGTGCACGTGCTCGGCATGTTCGCGTTCGCCCCGCTGGTCGGGATCGCCGCCGACCGGTTCGGTCGGGCCGCGGTGCTGGCCGCCGGGGGCGTGTGTCTGCTCGTCGCCCTGCTGCTCAGCGGCCGGTCGCCGCAGGGCACGTCCTGGCAGATCTTCGTCGGGCTGTTCCTCCTCGGCCTGGGCTGGTCCATGGCGCTGGTGGCGGCCTCGACGCTGATCGCGGACGAGGTGCCCTTGGACGCGCGCACCGACGTCCAGGGCGCCTCCGACCTGGTGATGGGACTCACCGCGGCCGCGGCCGGCGCCGTGGCCGGGCTGATCGTGGGCTCCTGGGGCTACCCCGCCCTCAACCTGTTCGCGGCCTGCCTCACCGCCGGGGTGCTGGCCTCGGCGTACGTCGCGACCCGGCACCGCGAGCCGGCGGCGCG
>CAZKEZ010000022.1:0-33462 GCA_964551905.1 uncultured Nocardioides sp.
CTCCGAGGCATCGTCGAGATACCCGTCCAGGGAGATCGCACAGGACAGGACCGTGTAGGGCCGGTCAGGCATGCAACACCCTCCGCTGTGCGAAAGCCCGCCACCCGTCCGCAGACACCACGGCGAGTCCCGGCAGGACGCCGACCAGCGCCAGCACGCCGTACACCACCGACACCTGCAACCCCTGTCCCGCCGACATCCCGACCACGGAGAACAGCCCGACGGCGGCCCCCTCCCGCGGTCCCCAACCGGCGAGGTTCAGTGGCAGCGCCGCGGCCACGAGCACGAGCAGTGCCACGGGGACCAGGCGTGGCTCCAGCGCCTCCGAGGATGTGGCGGCCACGGCGAGAAGGAGTACGCCGGTGTGCCCGACGACCGCGCCGGTGGAGGCCAGGCCCACCCGCCACCAGGTGCGCCGCCCGAAGGCCGCCGACCGGAGCTCCGCGACCAACCGGCGCGGCCGTCGATTCGCGCACAGCAGACTCGTCACCACCACTACGACCAGCCCGGTGACTGCGAGACCGGCCGTGAAGAGCGCCGCCGGCCGGCGCAGCGGGGAGGCGACGACGAGCAGTGCCAGCAGTGTGAGCACCCCCAGCGCGACCTGCCCGGCGACGCGTTCCCAGACCACTGAGCGAAGCCCCCGGGGCACGTCGTCGTTCTCACGGCCGCTGCCGAGCCCGCGGTGGAGATCCCCGACCACGCCGAGCGGGAGGGCCACGTTGAGGAGCTGGGAGCGGTAGTACGCCGGCACGGCTCGAGACAGCGGGATCCGGATCCCGAGCTGTGCGGCCACCTGCTGCCAGCGCCACGCGGCACAGACCGTGCTGACGCCGGTGATCCCCACGGCGGCCAGGACCACGGGTGCGCTCACCGCGTCGACGGCGGCACGGAACGGCTCGGCGCCCAGGGAGCGGGCCAGCAGCGTCAGCACCACCACCGGTACTCCCACCTGAGCGATCCGCCAGCCCGTTGCGAGGACACGGCGTGCGGGACGGCCCGCCAACGAGGTGCTCATGCCCTCACCCCACGCCTGGCGACGCCTTCGAGCACCCGGGAGACGACCTCGGTCGTGCCGTTCCAGGTCGGGAGTGCCGGCCGCCGGGCCGCGGCGGCCCTTCGCAGCCGCTCCCGCAGCGGCTCGTCGGTGAGCCACGCCGTCAGGACGCTGCCCCAGGCCGACTCGTCCTCGACCGGGATGAGCAGCCCCGGGAGCTGCCCGTCCGGGGCGCGGCCCAGCGACTCCGCCACTCCCCCGACGCGCGAGGCCAGCACCGGCAGCCCGTGGGCCAGCGCCTCGGTGACCGCCAGACCGTAGGTCTCCTGACGAGAAGGGACCAGCAGCACGTCGGCGGCTTGATAGGCCGCCCCGACCGCGGCCCGGTCGAGGGGACCGGTGAAGCCGATGCGTCCCTCCAGCCCGAGGGCACGGACCCGGATGCGCAACTGCGCCGTGTACGCGGGCTCCACCAGCCCCGAGCCGACCACGGTGAGCCGCCAGGGCAGCTCTGTGATCTGGGCCAGGGACTCCACCAGCACGTCGAGACCCTTCACTCGCGACACGGCACCGACGTACAGCAGCCGATCGCCGGTGGCCGACGCCGTGGCGGGCGGGGCTGGATCCACGCCCGGCGGCGCCACGTGCACGCGTGCCTCGTCGAGCTCGTAGTGCTCCAGCAGCCAGTCCCGCGTCCACGCGCTGGTGGTGAGGACCGCGGTCGCGGCGGCGAGGATCTCACGTTCGGACGACTCGGCCCCCAAGGGGAGGTGCACCAGCACGACGATGCGGAGCCGGTGCGCGTGCTCGCGGAACGTTGCGGGCTCCGATGCCGCGAGGAGCCCGTCGGCGAGCACCACGCCGTCGTCGGGCAGTCGCGCCAGCGCGTCATGGAGCCGCCGCTGCGCACGAGCGTCCGGGCGCGGCCAGGGCCCGTTCACGACCGTCTCCCGCACCCGCCAACCGGCAGCCTCCAGACCTCGGGCGACCCGGCGGTCGTAGGCGTTCCCGCCGCTGGGTCGGGCCGGCTCGTCGATGTCGTGCGGGAGCAGCAGGTGCACCGTCGTCATTGTCGCACCGACCGCTCGTAGCTCGCCCAGGCAACGTGCGACTCGTGCAGAGTGACGACCAGCGAGTCGATCCCCGCCGCGGACGGCGGCGCGTCACCACCTGCCAGCCGGGCCACCAACCGATCGGCCACCACGCGCGCCAGCGCCTCGGTGGTCGTGTTGAGGCCGCGCAGGGACGGCTCCTCGTCGAGGTTCCGGTACGTCAGGTCGGCCAGCACCCCATGGAGCTGTTCGGCGGCCCACCCCAGGTCCACCACGATGCCGTTGTCGTCGAGCCCCGCGGCGCGGAAGGTGGCATCCACCAGGTACGTCGCGCCGTGCAGTGCCTGGGCGGGCCCGAAGACCTCGCCGCGAAGACTGTGGGCGACCATGAGGTGGTCGCGGACGGTCACGCTGAACACCGCTCCTCCTCGGGCCTGGGGTGGGACTGGGCGGTTGCGGGGTAGGCCACGGTGTGGCAGAGCGCCGGACGCAGGCCCGACGCCAGCTCGGCCATCGTCGACGGCAGGTCCTCGAACCGCGACGAGCCTGAGAGCAGCACGTCGAGCGCCGGGTCCGCCAGCAGCTGGAGCGCCAGGGCGAGCCGGTCGCGCGAGGTCCACGCGGCACCTCGCGCGGGGGACACCGTTCCTACCTGGCTGGCGAGCACGCGCAGTCGTCGCGAGTGGAAGCTCCCACCGAGCCGCACCGCGACCGGATCGTCGCCGTACCAGCTCAGCTCGAGCACGGTGCCCTCGGCGGACAGCAGGTCGAAGGATCTCTGGAGGCCGGCCGCCGTCGCGCTGCTGTGCACCACCAGGTCGAGGTCGGCGGGTGCCTCGTCGGGGGAGGCGAAGGCGACGCCGAGCGCGGCGGCGACCACGGCCCGGCCCGGGTCCACGTCGACCAGCGTGACTCGCGTGCCCGGGATCCGGGCGAGGAGCGCGGCGACGCAGCAGCCGACCATGCCGGCGCCGACGACGCCGACCCGGTCGCCGAGCATCGGTCGGGCGTCCCACAGCGCGTTCACGGCCGTCTCCATCGTGCCCGCGAGCACCGCCCGCTCGGCCGGAAGCCCCGGCGGGAGTGGGTGGACCGCAGCGATGGGGACCACGTAGGCCGTCTGGTGCGGGTACAGGCAGAACACCTCGCGGCCCACCAGCTCCCGCGGACCGCGCTCGACGATCCCCACGTTCAGGTAGCCGTACTTCACCGGCCCGGGGAACTCCCCCTCCTGGAACGGCGCGCGCATCGCGTCGTACTGGTCGGGCGGGACCTGACCGCGGTGCACCAGCGTCTCGGTGCCGCGGCTGACTCCGGTCCACAGAGTGCGCACCTGCACCTCCCCGGCGGCGGGCTCCGGGACGACCAGGTCCCGGATCTCCCCGACGCCGGGCTCGCGGATCCAGAACGCCCGTGCCGGGATTGCCACGCGATGCTCCTCTCCGAGGCCTGGTTCGACACTCGGTTTCCGGTAACGATTGAACCAGGACGCTTGATGTCCGTCGTTCACTCCCGTACCCGAATCCGGAGGGATCGTGCAACCGGTGCAGCGCGGGCCGCTGTGCGGCCTGGTTGGCCAGCTGCTGCTGCTCGTGGCGCTGTCGGCCACCGTGGGCCTCGGTCCCGTGGGCTGGGCGGCCGGGCTGGTCGCCGCGGCCGGGACGACGACGCTCCTCAGCCGCGCCCTGCACCGGCGCCGGGAGGGCCGGCTCGGGCCGGCCAACACGGTGACGCTGGGGAGAGCGGGTCTGGTGGTAGGTGTAACGGCCCTGGTCGGCGCCTCGTTCACCGACCTCGGCTCGACGGCGGTGCTGGTGGGCCTGGCGACGGTGGCGCTCGTCCTCGACGCCGTGGACGGACGGGTGGCCCGGCACACGGACACCGCTTCGGAGCTGGGCGCCCGGTTCGACCTGGAGGTCGACGCCCTGCTCATCCTGGTGCTGAGCGGGTACGTCGCAGCGTCGATCGGCTGGTGGGTGCTCCTGATCGGGGCGGCGAGGTACCTGCTGCTGGCGGCCGCAGCCGTCCTCCCCTGGCTCGGACGCCCCAGCCCACCGCGCTACTGGAGCAAGGTCGTCGCGGCAGTGCAGGGCGTCGTCCTCGTGGTCGCCGCCGCGGACCTGCTGCCACCACCGGTCACGGTGATCGCCCTCGTGGGCGCGTTGGCGCTCCTCGCCGAGTCGTTCGGCCGCCAGGTCTGGGTGCTGTGGCAACAGCACCGGGGCCGGCAGCCGACGCTGCGCGGGGCGCCGCCCCTGCGAACGTGGAGCGCCGCCAACGTGGTGGCCTGCCTGTTGGTGTGGGGTGCGCTCACCCTTCCGCACCGCTCCTCGGAGCTGTCGCCCGCCGTCCTGCTGAGCGTGCCCGTGGAGGCGGTCGCCCTGCTGGCGCTGCTGCTGGTGCTGCCGGTCCGGGCCGCCCGGGTCGTGGGCGTCGCTGCCGGGGCGTTGCTGGGGGTGATGGTCCTGGTCAAGCTGCTCGACCTCGCGTTCCGGGTGGTCCTCGACCGTCCGTTCGACCCGCTGAATGACTGGTTCTACATCGGCCCCGCGTACGGCGTACTCACCGACTCCGTCGGAGCCGACCGAGCTCTGCTCGCCGCGACGGGAGTGGCCATCGTGGCGATCGGGCTCCTGCTCGCGCTTCCCTGGGCCGGCTTCCGCCTGCGCCGGCTGGTCCACGACGATCGCCGCAGCGCCGGGTGGGTGCTCGTCGGTCTCACCGCGGTGTGGGCGGTGGGGGCCGGCCTCGGACTGCAGGTGGTCCCAGGGGTCGACGTGGCCTCGTCGAGCACGTCCTCGTTGGCCATCGCGCAAGTGGTGCACGCTCGCGACAACCTCGCCGACCGACGCCGGTTCGCCCGGGAGATCGAGCACGACCCCCTGGCCTCCAGGGCCGTGGACGGATCGTTGCTCGCCGGGCTCGAGGGCAAGGACGTCCTCGTGGTCTTCGTGGAGAGCTACGGGCGGGTCGCGGTCGACGGCCCGCTGTCGGAGCCTGTGGTCGAGACCCTCGACGCCGGCACCGCGACGCTTCGTGCCCGCGGATACGGCATGCGCAGTGCGTTCCTCACCTCCCCGACCTTCGGTGCGGCCAGCTGGCTCGCGCACGCCACGCTCCAGGCCGGGGTGTGGGTGGACAGCCAGCAGCGCTACGACCAGCTGCTGGCCACCGACCGGCTCACCCTGACCCGGGCGTTCGGCGAGAAGGGGTGGCGCACGGTCTTTCAGGTGCCCGCCAACACCCGACCGTGGCCGCAGGGCAGCGCGTTCTACGGCTACGACGAGCTGTACGACGCCTCCGACGTTGGGTATCACGGCCCGAAGCTCGGGTACGCCTCGATGCCCGACCAGTTCACGCTGGCGGCGTTCGACCGACTGGAGCTGGCTCCCGAGGACCGGCCGCCGGTGATGGCCGAGATCGACCTGATCTCGAGCCACCACCCGTGGACGCCGCTGCCGAGCCTGCTGCCCTGGGACTCCCTCGGCGACGGCCGCCTCTACTCAGCGGCGGCGGTGGGGCCGTCCGCCGAGGAGACCTTCCGCGATCCGGAGCGGGTCAAGGACCTGTATGTGGAGTCGCTGGTCTACTCCTGGCGGACCCTGGTGTCGTTCCTCGCCCGGCATGCCGACGACGAGCTGGTCGTGGTGGCCCTGGGCGACCACCAGCCGCACAGCTACGTCACCGGCCCGTCGGCCGACCGGGACGTGCCGGTGACCGTGCTCAGCACGGACCCGGCGGTGCTCCACAGCATCCGCGAGTGGCGGTGGCAGCCGGGGCTACGGCCCGAGCCGGACGCACCGGTGCAGCGCATGGACGAGTTCCGGGACGCCTTCCTGACGGCGTTCAGCCCTCCCCCGTGATCCGGGCCAGCACGTGCGGCGAGCGGGGCGCGGTCGACCTGCTACTTGGGAACCCCGAACATCACGCGGGACTGGTTCTTGGTGATCTTGGTCCGGGAGAAGTAGCAGATGAACTTCGCCTTGACGCCCCGGCGCTGCAGGATGGAGAAGAACCTCTGCAGGTTCGCCGCCTTGCCGCTGGTCTCGGGGATCGCGGTGGGCAGGCCGGTTCGGCGCTGCTCCCGGGCGATCTTCCTGGCCATGCGTACGGGGTCCTTGTCGCGGACATGGGCGTCGAATGCGGCCACGTCAATCGTCCCGGCGGGAAGATCGTAGGCGCCCACCTTCCGACCCGACTTCCTCGGGAACAGCGTCCAGCCCATCAGGATCCGCGTGGGGATGATGCCCACCTCCCTCATCACCGCGGCCTGAGAGATGAAGTTGGTCTTCCACTGCCGGAGGGTGATCTCCCCATTCTTGATGTCCTTCTCCGGCTCGTGGCGGTAGGTCCCGTAGATCGTCACGTTGGAGGGAACCGACGCGGCGAAGGCGCGCAGCTTGTCGTGGCTGACCCCGGCCCAGGAGAACGAGAAGATGCGGGCGCCGTGGTTGTAGGCGCGCACCGCGCCTGGGTACTCCGACCAGGTCTTGAGCTCGCCGCCGTCGAAGATCCTGGCCACGTTGGCGTGGCCGGCGTACAGCCGTTCCATCTTGTAGGCCTTGTTCGGGTAGTACGCGCCCCGGTTCGGGGTGACCATGGTTGCCACGTTCTTGCCCGGCGCCTTGCGGGCAGCTGGCATCGCGTCGGCGGGTGCCATCAGGGCAAGGGCGGTCAGCAGCGCGGCAAGTGCAGCCGTCAAGGACGTGGCTCTCACGGGCACTGCCTCCCGGTCCCACGGACCGCGAAGCACCATCCACTGCTGATCGGGTGCACCGACGATCTCCCCATGCAAAATCGAATCGACTAGCCCGAGAGCTCCAGTCTACGGGAGGGCGCCCCGCGACGTGCAGGGAGGTCTAGTCGGCCGTGTAGTACGCGGGAGGAGTCGGACCCTGGCTCGCAGATACTCCTCGCGGCATTCTCTGACTATAGTCAGAGAATGCCGAGCACACGCACCGACGTCAGCGCCCTGCGCCGGTTCAACCGGGCCTGGGCCCAGCGAGTGGGGGTGTTGGAGGAGTCCTTCCTCGGCACCGGCCGAGGTCCGGGCCCGGCCCGGCTCTTGTTCGAGATCAGGCCCGACGGTGCCACCGTGCGGGATCTGCGCCGGCGGCTCGGCCTCGACTCCGGCTACCTCAGCCGGCTACTGCGCCAGCTCGAGGATGACGCTCTGGTGCGCGTGCGCACGGACCCGGCCGACGCTCGCCGGCGCCTCGTGACGCCCACGGAGGCCGGCCGGCGGGCCTGGCACGACCTCGAGGACCGCTCCCAGCAGCTCGCGCGCGAGCTGCTGGCGCCGCTGACACCGCGTCAGCGCGAGCGCCTCGACGAGGCGCTGGGCACCGCGGAACTGCTGATCCGCGCGGCCATGGTGCAGCTGGAAGAGGTGGAGCCGACCTCGACACCGGCGGTGGACGCGGTGCGGCGGTACGTCGCCGAGCTCGATGACCGGTTCCCCGGTGGCTTCGACCCCGGCCCCGCCCTGCTGGCGGATGCCAACGCGCTGAGGAGGCCCACCGGCACGTTCACACTGGCGGTCAGCGACGGCCAGCCGGTCGCCTGTGGCGGTGTGCAAGGCATCGAGGACGGGGTCGGAGAGATCAAGCGGATGTGGGTCGACCCCGACTGGCGGGGGGCCGGGCTCGGCCATCGGCTGCTCAGGCACCTGGAGTCGGAGACCCGCCGCCTCGGCTATGGCGTCGTCCGGCTCGACACCAACGCCACCCTGGTGGAGGCGATCGCCATGTACGAGCGAGCCGGCTACCGGCGGATCCCCCGCTACAACGACAACCCGTTCGCCAGCGCCTGGTTCCAGAAGCCCCTCTGACGTTGCGCGTCGCTCCGACGCGTCAGGCGGGGATGTGGCCGAACCGGCCCTTCTGGAAGTCCTCGTAGGCGGTGAGCACCTCGTCCTTGGTGTTCATCACGAACGGCCCCGCCCAGGCGATCGGCTCGCGGATCGGCTGGCCCCCGACCAGGATCACGTCGAGCTGGGGCGATCGTCCCTCCTGGGCCCGGTCGGCGGCCACGGTCAGGTAGTCTCCGGCGCCGAACAGCGTCGCCTGGCCGGTGTGCACCGGCTGGTCGTCGATGCCGACGGTTCCCGAGCCGTTCAAGACGTAGGCCAGGGCGTTGAACTCGACCGGCCACGGCAGCTCGAGCCGGGCGCCCGGTTCGAGGGTGGCGTGGACCAGGGTCATGGGCGTGTGCGTGGATCCCGGGCCCTGGTGGCCGTCGACCGACCCCGCGATCACCCGGACGAGGACGCCCGCGTCGTACGTCGTGGCCAGGGCCACCGTGCCCGAACGCAGGTCCTGGTAGCGCGGGTCGTTCAGCTTGGCGGTGCGGGGCAGGTTGACCCACAGCTGGATGCCGTGGAAGAGCCCGCCGCTCTGCACGAGCCACTCCGGCGGCGCTTCGATGTGCAGGATCCCGGAGCCCGCGGTCATCCACTGGGTGTCGCCGTTGGTGATGGTGCCACCACCGCCGTGGGAGTCCTGGTGGTCGAACGTGCCGTCGATGATGTAGGTGACGGTCTCGAAGCCTCGGTGCGGGTGCCACGGGGTGCCCTTGGGCTCGCCGGGCGCGTACTCCACCTCACCCATCTGGTCCATCATCACGAACGGGTCGAGGTGGCTGAGGTCGATGCCGGCGAATGCTCGGCGGACCGGGAACCCCTCGCCCTCGAACCCGGTCGGTGCGGTGGACACCTGCCACACCGGACGCGGCTGGTCACCCAGCCCCGGACGGCTCAGACGCGGCAGGACCGTGCGGTCGTCGACGGTGATGGCGGGCATGGTGCGCTCCTCGCTCGGGGTGACCTCACAAACGGTAGTTGAAGGGTGAATATTCCGGCTTGACGGAGTTGTCACCGCCGCGCGTCCACTCGGCTAGGTTGGCGCCCGTGGGATCGGCTCGACAGCACTACGACGTGATCGTGGTCGGTGGTGGACACAACGGCTTGACCGCGGCCGCCTACCTGTCACGAGCCGGCCGGTCGGTGCTGGTGCTGGAGCGTCTCCCGCACGTGGGCGGCGCGGCGGTGTCGGCGCGATCCTTCCCCGGCCACCCCGTGGAAGTGTCCCGCTACGCCTACCTGGCTGCGTTGCCACCCCAGCTGGTGACCGACCTCGAGCTGGACCTGAAGCTCCGCCCGCGGGCCACCGGCTCCTACACCCCGCTGATTCGCGAGGGCCGTCACACCGGGCTGCTGATCGAGCGCCCGGAGGGCGCCGCAACCCGGGCGTCGTTCCGGGTGCTGACCGGCGGAACGTCGGAGTACGAGGCTTGGCGCGCCTTCGACAGCGACGTGCAGAGTCTGGCCAGAGTCGTGGGGCCGACCCTGCTCGGACCGGTGCCGTACGAGAAGGACATCCGGGCCGAGGTGGACCCGCGCGTGTGGACCGAGCTGGTGGCCACGCCCTTGGGTCAGGTGCTCGAGAAGCGCTTCGAGGACGACGCGGTGCGGGGTCTGCTGGCAGTGGACGGGATGATCGGCACCTTGGCCGGGCCGTCGGAGCCCTCACTGGCACAGAACCGGGCCTTCCTCCACCACGCCGTCGGGACCGGGGAGTGGCTGGTCCCGGTCGGGGGGATGGGTGCGGTCAGCAACGCGCTGGAGCGGGCCGCGTACCTGGCCGGCACCGACATCCAGAGCTCATCGGGCGTGAGCGCGATACACGCCGACACCGACGGCGCCGAGGTCACCTGGCAGGACATCGACGGCACCCACACCGCCACGGCCCGGTTCGTGCTGGCCGACGTGGCTCCCTGGGTGCTGCAGATCCTGCTCGGCTCACCTGACGACCTGGCCAGCAAGCCTCAGGGGTCCCAGCTCAAGATCAACCTCCTGGTGGAGCGCCTGCCACGGCTGCGGTCGGGCATCAACCCCAACGTCGCCTTCGCCGGCACCGTCCACATCGGGCAGTCCTACCCACAGCTCGAGAAGGCCCACGCGGAGTCGGCCGCCGGGCAGCTGCCGGAGCTGCTGCCCGGTGAGCTGTTCTGCCACTCCCTGACCGACCCGTCGGTGCTCGGCGACCTCGCCGCCGACGGCATCCACCTGCTGAGCTACTTGGCCCTGTGCGTCCCCGGCGGCCTGTTCGAGGCCGACCCCGAGGGCGCCAAGGACGAGATCACCCGACGAGCGTTCAGCGCGATCGACCAGCACCTGGTCGACTCACTCGCCACCTGCCTGGCCACCGACGCCTACGGGCAGCCGTGCGTCGAGGTGAAGACGCCGCCGGAGATCGAGGCGGAGCTGGCGATGCCCGGCGGTCACATCTACCACGGTGACCTCGAATGGCCCTGGGCCTCCAACCGGGCCCGCCTCGACACCCCCGCCGAGCAGTGGGGCGTGCACACCCACCTGCCCTCGGTCCTCCTCTGCGGTTCCGGTGCCCGCCGCGCCGGTGGCGTCTCCGGCATCGGCGGCCACAACGCGGCTCACGCCGTCCTCGCCTCCGCCTGACCGTTTCCCGTCGCACCAACCAAAACTGCTGTCAGAAAGGCCGAACACGAGCACTTTCGGTTGGTGCGTCGGGCCCGGGGTCGCTGATTTCTTCGGGCCGATCCTGCGCGGTAAACTGGGCGGCGCTTCACCGGGCGCCATTAGCTCAATTGGCAGAGCAGCTGACTCTTAATCAGCGGGTTCGGGGTTCGAGTCCCTGATGGCGTACCAACTTCGCAGGTCAGAGGCTTATCGAGCCTCTGACCTGGTTCTCATTTCGGCCGATGCCAGGCTCTGCTGACTGATGTGTGGGTTAGGGATCGCGTCCGGGGAGGCTGGGTCGGTGTGAACCGCCCCGCCAGCCGACCTGCCCATCCAGCCGCACGGAGCACGGCAGAGCGTCGGCGGGTGGTACTCAAGGAGGATCCCCACGAGGCCTCGGGGTTCGTAGGCTGATCGCATGGAGCGTCCGGACCGCCTCGACGGGGCTTTCGTCGCTGCCGCGGTGCTGGTGGCGGGCGCAGCAACGATCTCGCTGGATGCAGGGACGGCCGAGTGGGTGTTCTTCACGGCTCTGGTGGCGGGGGCTGGTCTGGTGGCAAGGGCACTGGCCACGGCCTGGGGGGGCTCAGCGTCGGGAGAGCCGTCGCGCCGAGGTCGCCCGGTCCATCGTGGCGGAGGACGCGGCGGCCGTAGCCGTCCGTCGCGAACGGGAGCGGATGGCGGCGGACACCGCCGCCTCCCTGCGTGAGCACCTGGCTGCGGTTCGCGTGTTGTCTGAAACCGACCTCGCCGCGCCGCGGGCGACGTCGGCTCGGCTGGTTCACGCCCGGGCCCGGCGGGCCTCGAGCGAACTGCGTCGACATCTGGGCCTGCTGCGAGATCCCGGACCGGCGCCCTCGGCCGCCGAGCCGGAAGCGGACCGAAGGGGGCGAGTCCTCGGGGCACAGGCGCGATTCGTCGACCTGCTGCTCGGGACTCTGTTGGCGACGGTCGCATTGGCCGAGCCGCTGGCCGCACGGGCTACCGAGTACGCCGACCGCGGCTGGCTGACGGAGGTGCTCACCGTGGTCGTCGCGTTCACCGCCGTCTGGCACCGATCCGCACCGGTCCGGGCCAGCATGGTCGCGGCCGGGTTGTTCCTGGCTGGTGCGGCTGTGGGTGAAGGCGTGCTTGTGGGGTTGTGGCTGGTCGGCCTTGCCGGAGTGTTGCTGTGGGCGACCTTGGCACGACGGGGCCGTGGGTGGGTCGATGTCGGCGCGGGCGTGACGTTCGCCGGCGTGGCTGCTATCTCGACGATGCTCACCGACCCGGTCAACGGGCCGATGTCCTGCGCCATCCTCGCCGCGCTGATGTTGGTGGCCGGGACGACGGGGCTGGTGCGGCAGGCGGCTGCCCGTCAAACGGCTGAGGCGATTCAGCGCGAAGCGACCATCGAGCATGCCAGCGGTCTCGCGGTGCACGCCGAACGCGCCGCGTTCGCCCGCGAGCTGCACGACTCGGTCTCGCACGCCGTTGGGTTGATCGCGATGCAGGCCGCCGCGGCGGAGGTCTCGTGGACAACCGACCGGCCCGCCGCACTGCGGGCGATGGCCACCATCCACGACACCGCCACCGCCACGCTGGATGACCTGGATCGGCTCCAGCCTCTTGCCGGGCCGGGCGCTCGGTCGGCCGCCGATCTGGTCGCCCTGATTGCGCGGGTGGAAGCCGCCGGCACCGCGGTCCAGACGTTCGGCCTGGACCTGGTCACTGCCGACCAGCTCCCAGTCGTGTACCGGATTGTGCAGGAAGCCCTGACCAACGTCCTGCGCCATGCTCCTGGAGCGCAGGCAAAGATCGAGGTCATCCGGGAGGCCGACCCGGAGCACGGACTCCACGCGATGACGACAACGGTCCGCGTCACCGACAACGGACCCGGCGGCCCACGGTCCGCGGATCGGGGGTACGGGCTTGTCGGGCTCCGTGAACGCGTCGAGTACGCCGGCGGATCCCTCGACACCGGGCCAGGACCCGCTGGCGGCTTCCGCGTCGAGGCGGTACTCCCCGACAGCACCGAGCCTCTCGACACGCCGGTTGCCGACGAGTCCGAGGTGCCCACGTGATGGAGCCGCGATGACGGTGCGCGTGGTCGTGGTCGACGACAACCGACTGCTGCGAGCGGGGCTGGTCGCGGTCTTGAACAGCGACCCCGACCTCGAGGTCGTCGCCGAGGCTGACCACGGACCTGCCGGCGTTGCTGCCGCCGTTGAGCTGAAGCCCGACGTCGTGTTGATGGACGTCGAGATGCCCGGCGGTGACGGCATCACCGCGACCCGCAGCATCCTCGAGTCGCGGCTGGAGGCACGGGTACTGGTCCTGACCATGTTCGACACTGACGAGTACGTCCTTCAGGCGCTCCGCGCCGGCGCCAGCGGATTCCTGATCAAGACCACCGAACCGGTGGACCTCATCCGTGCGGTGCACGCCTGCGCAGCAGGCCAGTCGACCATCGGGCCCACCGTGATGAGCCGATTGATCGACAGCCTCGCCCCGACCCCGCCCATGACCGTGCCCGGACTGGCCGACCTGACCGAACGGGAACTCGACGTGCTGCGGGCGATGGCCACCGGCTGCTCCAACCTCGAGATCGCCGAACGGCTGTTCCTGGCCGAGACCACCGTCAAGACCCATGTGGGACGGGTTTTCGACAAGCTCGGGGTACGCGACCGCGTGCAGGCCGTGGTGCTCGCCCACCGCGCCGGACTAGCCAGCTAGAACCGCTCCGACGTGTGAGACGGGGTCCTCCGCAAGGAGGACCCCGCATCGCACTCTGGAGAACCGGCTCACTGCCCCACGATGGATCCGGTCGGCCCCTTCCTCGAGGAGGCTCATGGAGCCCCACCGCAGCGGGCACCAAACCTCGATAGGAGATACCGCCATGAAGCAGCACCATATCCTCGCCGTCACCCTCACCGGCCTCATGACTGCACTCATCGCCGTCGACACCGTCGTCCGCGCCATCACCGGCCACGCCACCCTCATCACCGACGACGCCCGCGGCAGCGCCGCCGCCGGCATTGCCATCTCCGCCCTGCTCGGACTCACGTTCGCCGCCTGTGCCCTCGTCCTGCAGCGCGAGTTGCGCGCGTTCACCGGGACACGTGGCATCGTGCGTGCGGCTCGCAAGGCCGCCATCACAGGACTCGTCATCAGTGCTGCCGGCCAGATCGCCATCCACCCTCTCGAGGTCGCCGCAGGTGTCGATCCGGACGGCCCCTGGGCCGCCGTCTCTGGGCTCGCCGCGCTACTCGGGCTGCTGGTTACGTTCCTGAGCGCCCTCGTGCTGGGCATCGCGTCCATTCGCCGAAACGCCCTCGGCCTGGGCGGCCGGATCCTCAGCCTTCTCCTCCCCGCAGTCGCCGTCACCGCGGTCCTCGCCGTCGTGGCTCCCGTGGTCGCTTCCCCGGTCCTGTGCACAACCGTCGTTCTCCTTGGCTTCGCCACCATCGGCATCCGCGCGACCAGCCCAGCACTTGCTCCGCCCGCCGCCACACCCGCCGCCGCCTAGCGACAGCGGCGAGGGCGCCACCCCAGAACGCCCCGCGTGCTGCCCCACTTGCTGCCCCGGTCCTTGGGCCGGGGCAGTGGCACGCACCCGGACGAGGGCATTCCGCACCGCCCTGAAGGATCGTTGGATCGGGCATTGCTTGCCTCGCGCGGCGCTGTTGTCGCCGGCCCGCCCGCCGCCAACTCGACCGGCATCGGGTCCGTTCCCATGCGCCCACAGCGTCCGCAGCAGCGGTTGCCGCTGGTTCCTCGCGGATCTGGCCAAGCACATCCAGGCTGCCGCGCCGCCACTGCGCGGTGCCATGCTTTCTGCCATACCAATCAGGCGAATACTGGGCGATAGTCCCAGCGACGGCCCTACAGGCCCCGCCAAGTCGTCTTCGCAGGTCCGAGGCCCAGTCACCGCGCCGTGAGTGGGCCATTACTGTGAGCAAGACCGCAGTTGTGACGGCAGTTCTCGCCCACGCAGAAGGATGCGAAGACGCTTCTCGACTGCCGAGCAGTCATGATGAGGACGTCGGTCAAGTGCCCGTGAGGTGCTCCGGTCGTACCGGGACCCGGGTGAGGGAGAGCCCCGTGGCTGCCCGGATCGCGGCGACGATGGCCGGGGTCGAGGAGATGGTGGGGGGTTCACCGACGCCGCGCAGACCATAGGGCGCGTGCGGGTCCTCCAGCTCGAGCACGTCGACCTGCATCGGCGGCATGTCGAGCACGGTCGGGATCAGGTAGTCGGTGAAGGACGGGTTGCGCACCAGCCCGTCGACGACCTGGATCTCCTCCATGACCGCCAGCCCGAGGCCCTGGGCGCTGCCGCCGTGGATCTGGCCGAGCACGGCGCTGGGGTTGAGCGCGCGGCCAACGTCCTGCGCGCAGTCGAGGGCCACCACCTTCACCAGTCCCAGCTCGACGTCCACGTCGACCACCGCCCGGTGCGCGGCGAACGCGTACTGCACGTGGGCGTTGCCCTGCCCGGTCTCGGGGTCCAGGGTCGTGGTGGGGCGGTGTCGCCACTCGACGGTGCGCTCGACCGTGTCCTCGCCGAGGAGATCGACGACGGAGGCGACCCGGTCGCCGGCCGGATCCACGACGTGGCCGTCCTCGAGGTTCAAGAGGTCCGCCACCACTCCTGACACGACGTGCGCCCGGGCAAGCAGTTCAGCGGCGACCTCGCGGCATGCCGCCTGCACCGCGCCGCCGGTGACGTAGCTCTGGCGCGACGCCGACGTCGACCCCGCCGATCCCACTCGAGTGTCGGCGGTCTCGACACGCACCCGCGCGAGGCCAAGCTCCGTGCGGGCGATCTGCTCCTGCAACGTCACCAGCCCTTGTCCGACCTCCACGGCGGCGGTGTGGACCGTGACGAGCGGCTCCTCGCCGACGACCTCCAACGTCACCCGGGCGGTCGAATAATCGTCGAAGCCCTCGGAAAAGCAGACATTCTTGATGCCCAACCCATAGCCGATGCCGCGTCGGACGCCTTCGCCGTGCGTCGTGTTCGCAACACCGCCGGGCAGCGAACGGAGGTCGGTTGAGGCGGACGGCGGCAACGGCAGGTCGCGCACCCGGCGTACCAGCTCGGCGACCGGAGCGGCCGAGTCGATCACCTGTCCGGTGGCGACCTGGTCGCCCTCGGCCAGCCCGTTCCGGATCCGGATCTCCACGGGGTCCAGCCCGAGTTGGAAAGCGAGCTTGTCCATCTGCGACTCGTAACCGAACGCGGCCTGCACCGCGCCGAAGCCGCGCATCGCACCACAGGGAGGGTTGTTGGTGTAGGCGCCGTAGCAGTCGATCGCGACGTGGGGTACGACGTACGGGCCGGCGCCGAGGGTCGCCGCGTTGGCGACCACGGCCGGCGTACTGGAGGCGTAGGCACCGCCGTCGAGCACGATCTCCGCGCGCACGTAGACGAGGCGGCCGTCCTTGTCGGCGCCGTGCTCGTAGCGCATCCAGGCCGGGTGCCGGTGCACGTGCCCGAAGAACGACTCCTCGCGGGAGTAGACCATCTTCACCGGCCGACCGGTGCGCAGCGCGAGCATGCACGCGTGCACCTGCATCGACAGATCCTCGCGCGCACCGAACGCACCCCCGACCCCGGCTAGCGTGATCCGCACCAGCTCCTGGTCGAGCCCCAAGGCGTAGGCCACCTGGCTGCGATCGACGTGCAGCCACTGGGTCGCGACGTAGAGGTCGACGCCACCGTCGACAGCCGGCACCGCCAGCCCCGATTCCGGCCCCAGGAACGCCTGGTCCTGCATTCCGACCTCGTACTCACCGGTGACGACCACGGCCGCCGGGCCGGACTCGTCGCCGTGCTGGATGCGCACGTGCCGCACCGTGTTGCCACCTTCGTGGAGCGGCTCGCACACCCCCCGCACCGCCGCACGAGGATCCGTGACCCGCGGCAGCTCCTCGTAGTCGACCTCGATGAGGGCCGCCGCCCGACGAGCAGTTTCGGGGTGATCGGCCGCGACCAGCGCAACGGCCTCCCCCTGGTAGCGGACCCGGTCGTGCGCCAGCACCGGCTGATCGCGGTGCTCGAGCCCGTAGGCGTTCACGCCGGGCACGTCCTCGTGCGTGAGCACCGCGAACACACCAGGTACGGCGAGAGCGGCGGCCGTGCGGATGTCGGCGATGCGCGCGTGGGCGTGTGGGCTGCGCAGGGTCGAGCCCCACAGCATGCCGTCCATCCAGAGGTCGGAGGAGAACGCGAACTCCCCCCGCACCTTGAGCCCGCCATCGGGACGCGAGGTGCTCTTTCCGATGCCGCCCGGGGTTCGCGTCCGGGTCTCGGTCGTGGTCACCGTTCGCTCCTCGCCAGCAGCGTGCGGGTGGCTTTCGCCGCGCTGTCCGCGAGCTGCCGCTCGTCGGCCGTCAGGAGTACGTCGTCCTCGACGACCGCGGTGCCGCCTACGAGGAGCCTCGCGAGCGGCGGTCGTGAGCCGAGGACCAGTGCCACGACCGGGTCCTCGCAGCCGACGTGCCCGAGCCCGTCGAGACGCCACAGGGCAAGGTCCGCGAGCTTGCCGGGCTCCAATGAACCGAGCTCGTCCTCGCGCCGTAGCACGCGGGCGCCGCCGATCGTCGCCAGCGTCAACGCGTCACGAGCGGTCATCGCGGAAGGCCCGCCGCGCAGTCGCGCCACCATCACCGCGGCGTGCAGCTCGGTCACCAGGGAGCTCTCCTCGTTGGAGGCGGACCCGTCGACGCCGAGCCCCACGTCGACACCGGCCTCACGCAAGGACGCGATCGGCGCGAGCCCGGAGCCGAGGCGAGCGTTGCTGGACGGGCAGTGCGCGACCGCCGTACCGGAGTCGGCGACCCGCTTCACGGCCGGCTCGTCGAGGTGCACGCAGTGGGCGAGCCAGACGTCGTCGCCCAGCCAGCCCAGGCGTTCGGCGTGCTCGGTCGGCGAGCAGCCGAACGTCGCGCGGCAGAAGTCCTCCTCGTCGAGGGTCTCGCACAGGTGCGTGTGCAGTCGAACGTCACGCTCCCGGGCCAGCGCGGCCGCCTCCAGCATCAGGTCCTCGGTCACCGAGAACGGCGAGCACGGCGCGACGCCCATCCGCAGCATCGAGCCCGGAGATGCGTCGTGGTGCTCGTCGAGCGCCCGGAGCGTACCGGCCAACGCGGCCTCGGTGCTCTCGACGAGCGAGTCGGGCGGCAGCCCGCCCTGGCTCTTCCCCAGATCCATCGAGCCCCGAGTCGGATGGAAGCGCAGCCCGATCTCGCGGGCAGCCTCGATGGTCGCGCCCAGCACGTCACCGCCGTCGCGGGGGAAGACGTAGTGGTGGTCGGCGGTGCTCGTGCAGCCGGTGCGCGCGAGCCAGCCGAGCCCGGCAGCGGTGGCGGACCCGACGACGTCCTCGTCGAGTCCCTCCCAGATCGGGTAGAGCGTGGTGAGCCAGCCGAAGAGGTTGTCCTGCTCCGCCAGCCCGCGCGTCGCCCACTGGTAGAGGTGGTGGTGGGTGTTGACCAGACCCGGCGTCGCCAGGCAGCCGCGGCCGTCCACCACGATGTCGGCGTCCTCGACGACCGACGCCTCCGCCGGGCCGTCTCCGACGGTCGTGATCCGCGACCCGTCGATGACGATGTGACCGTCGGTGTACTCGGTGCCCGCCTCGTCCACGGTGGCGACGGCGCAGCCCTGGATCACCGTGCTCATGAGATGTCTCCGACGGGCGAGGCGGCCAGGCGCACCGCGTCGAGGATCTTCTCGTAGCCGGTGCAGCGGCACAGGTTCCCGGCGAGCGCCTCGCGCACGTCGGCGTCGGCTGGCGCAGGGTCACGCTGCAGCAGGTCGTGGACCGCCACCACCAGCCCGGGCGTGCAGAAGCCGCACTGGACCGCGCCGGCGGCGACGAAGGCCCGCTGCACGGGGTTGAGCTGGTCGCCGTCGGCCAAGCCCTCGACCGTGACGATGCTGCGGCCCTCCGCCTGCCCGGCGGCGACCAGGCACGAGCAGACGAGCGTGCCGTCGAGGTACATCGAGCACGAGCCGCACTCGCCCTGCTCGCAGGCGTTCTTGGCGCCGGGCAGCCCGAGCCGTTCACGCAGGACGTAGAGCAGGCTCTCGCCGGCCCACACGTCGTCGGCGATGCGCTCCTCGCCGTTCACCGTGCAGTGCAGCCTCATGACGCCTCCCCCGTGCAGTACTCGTCCCACGCCCAGGTCGCCGTGCGCGCAGCCATGACGGCCAGCGCGTGCCGGCGGTACGCCGCGCTGCCGCGGACGTCGTCGATCGGGTCCGCGGCGCCGGCCACGAGCTCGCCGAAGCGTCGTACGACGGACTCGGCCAGCGGCGTCCGGCCTTCCCAGTCGAGCTCGCCGGCGAGCTGTTCCTCGGCCTCCGGTGCGACCCGGGGCGTGGGCGCAGCCGACCCGATACCGGTGCCCACGCGTCGTACGCCGGGATGCAGCGCGAGCGCGAACGACGCCACGGCGATCACCATCGCGTTGCGGGTGCCGATCTTGGCGAACTGCTGTGGCCCGTCAGCGACCGGGATGTGCACGGCCCGGATCAGCTCGTCGGGCTCCAGTGCGTTGCGCTTCACGCCGGTGAAGAAGTCACCGGCTGCGATGGCGCGCGTGCCGCGCACCGACTCCACCTCGACGGTGGCCGCCGACGCCAACAACGGCGGATGCGCGTCGCCGGCCGGAGAGGCGGAGCCGAGGTTGCCGGCGATGGTGCCGCGGTTGCGGATCTGCGGCGAGCCGACCGTGCGGGAGGCCATCACGAGTCCGGGCACCAGGTCGGCGAGGTCGGACTGAACCTGCGTGTAGGTGACACCCGCACCGATCCGCACGATTCCGGCCTCGACCGACCAACCGGCGATCTCCTCGAGCCGGGTCAGGTCGAGCAGGCCGGCGGGGCGGCTGCGGTCGAAGTTGAGATCCACCATCACGTCGGTGCCGCCCGCGATGGGCAGCAGGTCGGGTCGCTCCGCCCGAACGCTCAGGGCCTCAGCCCACGTCGTCGGCTGCAGCAGGTCCATCGGTCACCACGCGCCCTCGTCGGCGACTGCGCCCTCGGCCAGGACGGTCGCCTCGATCAGGCCGTAGGGCCGGTCGTCCACGTGGAAGACCTGGTTCGGGTTGTCCAGCCCGAACGGCGCGAGGTCGACCAGGATGTGGTGGCGGTTCGGCAGCCGCAGCCGCACCTCGTCGACGCCGGTGGCCACGACCCGCGAACCCATCTCGAACAGCGTCTGCTGCAGGGACCGGCTGTAGGTCTCGGCGAACCCGGTCACCAGCGCCGCCCGCACCGCGTCGTACGACGCCTGCCAGTCGGCGGGCAGCTCGATGTACCGCCAGCGGGCCTCGACCGACGTACACAGGATGCGGTCGTCGGTCTCGGGGAGCGTCGTGTAGCGGTCCTGCGCGAAGCCCTGGAACTCCGAGTCGGTGGAGTTGAGCAGCACCAGGTCCTTGAGCCCGCACCGGACCTGAGTGCCTTCCGCCCCGTGCGTCACCATCGCCGTCCGGGTCTCGCGGCCGGTCCGCGCGAACGAGTGGTCGCCCAGCCGCTCCCAGTGGTGCTCCTCGATCCCCACCGTGGCGCGGTGCACGGCCCGCTGGGTGTCGACGAAGTGCCGAGCCAGCTCCACGGCGAATTCCTCGATCTGGCCGACGCCGTGCTCGCGAGCGAAGGCGTAGACGGTGTTCTTCTGCGTGTCCGTGGGCAGCACCGTCCGGTTGTCGCCGACGAGGTGGACCGCCTCCATGTCACCGGCGAGCGCGACGCTCACGGTCAGGTCGTGCAGCACATGCCGCGGCCGGTCACGATCGACCTTCATCAGGCGGATCTCCGCCTTGCCGTACTGGTTGTCCCCGAGGCGCGCCGGCATCAGGAGCCCCGGTACGTCGAGTAGCCGAAGGGGCTGAGCAGGAGCGGCACGTGGTGGTGGGCGTCAGCGTCGGTGACTTCGAAGACGACCACGACCTCGGGGTAGAAGGCGTTCGTGCCCTGGGCACTGAAGTAGTCGCCACTGCCGAAGACCAGCCGGTGCACCCCGGTCGTGGTCGCGGCGTCCCAGCCCACGACGCGGCCATCGTCGTCAGTGACGGCCTCGGCCACCTTCTCCCACTGGTCGCCATGCCGGCGCTCCCAGCGGATGGCGACGCCCCTTGCCGGGGTGCCGCGTACGGTGTCGAGGATGTGGCTGGACAAGCTCACTTGTCCTCCCCCCGCTCGAGCACCTTCAGCAGCCGGAGCCGGACGATGTCGGCGAGCTCACGTCGTACGACGTGCCGCTCGGTGTCGTCGTCATTCTCTAGCCGCTCGTCGAGCGCGACCAGCATCTCCTCGGCGGACCGGCCAGCAGCCCGGATCAGGAAGACCCGACCGAACCGTTCCTCGTAGCGGCGGTTGCCCTCCGCGAGCCTCTCCTGCACGTCGGTCTCCACGGCCAGTGCGCCAGCCTGCTCGGTGCGGGACCAGCGGTCCTCGGTGGTGCTGCCCAGTCGACGCTCACCGATCCGCGCGTGCGCCCCGAGCGCCTGGTCCAGGGCGGCCTCGTCGAAGCCGAGGACGAGCTCGTCGGAGAGGTCGCGAGCGGCCTTGGCCGAGGAGAAGGGGCGGGCCTCGGACATCCGGCTGAGCCACGCGTCCGCGGCACAGCACGCGCGCAGCTCGTCGTCACTCGGGTCCACGGCGCCCTCCCCTCCCGGCTTTCCTACCACTCCGCCGCGCCGACGGGCGGTAGATCAGGGGCTCAGCTCGCCCTGGACCCGCAACCGCGCGAGCCCCCCGTCGGGGAACACGTCGAGCCGGACGAGGTCGACCGGCGCTTGCGCTGCGTCGCCCTCGACCGTCAGCACCTGTCGGGTGTCGGGCTGCACGGCCTGGCGCGGCAGCAGCGTCACCCAGCGGTCTGCCGCCTGGTCGTTGGGTGCGCCGAGTCGTCCGCGGGCCAGCACCTCGGCCGGGGCGTTACCGACGAAGCACGACGTGTCCACGACGAGGCGGCGGACGGTGCCGGTGCCGCCGAGCCGCACGGTCACGTGGTCATTGCCGCCGTCGCGACGGCGTGCGTTCTCCCACCCATCCGCCGTTGTGCGCGCCCGGCCGGGCATCAGCAGGTTGCGGGCCGAGGCGTAGAACGCGTCGGAGCAGTCGACCACGTCGCCGCCGTTCTCCAGCGCGGCGAGGTCGATGGTGCCGGTGAGCAGCTCTCTTCGCGGCGACGGGCGGCCATGCACGCGGAGCCGGGCAACGCCGCCATCGGGGTGCAGCATCAACCGGACGTGGGTGCACGTCGGCAAGCCCTCGACCACCAACGCGTTGGCCGTGTCCCCTTTGACATCCGAGAGTGGCACCAGCGGCTTCCATTCAGCGTCGAGCAACTCGTCTGGTGAGGGGTAGCCGGGCAGGTCCACACCGTCCACGCTCACCTGGGGCGGGTAGTTGCCCATGAAGTGCGCCGTGTCGACGACCACGCCGCTCACCGCGCCCCTCACGCCGAGCCGCACGATCGCCACGTCGGTGCCGGGCGTACGCCGGCGGCGGGTCTCCCAGCCGTCGTAGACCTTGCCTCGCGGCCCGAACGCAAGGGGGTCGTGGACCGGCGGCAGCGGGCTCACCAAGCTCTCCCGTGGTGCGAAGAAGTCATCGTTGGCGTGGACGACCCCGCCTCCGAGCGCGCGCGAGGCGAGGTCGGGCAGGTCGGTGAACACGTCACTCATTGTGGCCCTCCTCGGCCGAGCAGCCGCCCGCGCGGCTTCGCTCCCAGATCGACCGGGCGGCCGGCCAGCCAGGTCTGGCGGACGATGCCGGTCAGCGTCCTGCCGGCGTACGGCGTCACCGGGTGCCGGTGCTCGAGCCGCGCTGGATCGACGACATACGTTTCGTCGGGCGCGAGCACGCACAGGTCGGCATCGGCGCCCTCGGCGATCTGGCCCTTCTGCTCGAGACCCGCCAGGTCGGCGGGAGCGGTCGCCATCCACCGCACCACGTCCGGCAGCTCGTGCCCGCGCCGCCGTGCCTCGGTCCAGGTGGCGCTCAGTCCCAGCTGCAGCGAGCTGACCCCGCCCCAGGCATCGGCGAGGCCGCCGGACTTCAGCTCGGTCGGCGCTGGCGAGTGGTCGGACACGACCATGCCGATCGTCCCGTCTCGCAGCCCGTCCCAGAGCCCGTCGCGGTTGGCGTCGTCGCGCAGCGGCGGGCAGCACTTGAAGGCCGCGTCGCCCTCGGTCGCGTCCGACGAGGTCAGGGTCAGGTAGTGCGGGCAGGTCTCGGCGGTGACCGGGACGCCGGCGTCCTGGGCGGCGCGTACGACGCGCAGCGCCGCGGCCGCGGCGAGGTGCACCACGTGCATCCGGCAGCCGGAAGCCTTCGCCGCGGCGACCACTGCCTCGACGGCCGCCACCTCAGCCTGCGGGGGTCGGCTGGCGGCGAAGTCTTTGTAGTCGTTGCTCTTCGGCGCCGGACCAAGGGTGCCCGGATCCTCGGCGTGCACGAGCAGCAGGCCGCCGACGGACGCGATCTCGTCCGCTGCGGAGTTGAGGCCAGCCATAGGCAGGGCTGGGAACTCCCCCACTCCCGAGTCGACCAGGAAGCACTTGAAGCCGAGCACGCCCGCGTCCCACAGCGGTCGGAGATCGTTCTTGTTGCCCGGGATCGCACCTCCCCAGAAGGCCACGTCGACGAAGCAGCGACGCTCGGCCGCTTGGCGCTTCGCGAACAGCGCCTCGGTGTCGATGGTCGGCGGCACGCTGTTCAGCGGCATGTCGACGAGCGTGGTCACGCCGCCGGCGGCCGCCGCTCGCGTCGCGTGCTCGAAGCCCTCCCAGTGCGCCCGGCCCGGGTCGTTGCAGTGCACGTGGGTGTCGACGAGACCCGGAAGCAGCACCACATCATCTTCGAGCCGGGTCCTCTCGCGCGCGCCCACCTTCGCCCCGAGGCCCTCGAGACCGACGAGGCGACCGTCGCGGACCAACACCGAGCAGCCCTGCACCTGGCCGTCCACGACGGCCCGGGGCGCCTCGATGACCCGCTCCACCGGCCGCATCGTTGCCGCCGTCAGCCTTGGGACGCGCGGTAGGCCCGCCACCCGCCGTACTCGGTGATCTCCTTGTGCCGCGCGACCTCCTCGGGTCGCAGCGCGACACAGAGCGCCGCCCGACCGTCCGATAGCTCCACCACGCTGAGCTCGAGCTCCGCCGGCTCGCTCGGCAGGAACGAGTCACGCACCGCCTCGAGCGGTACGTCGTACAGCTCACCCTTGACGGAGCTGCCCCCCTGAGCAACCAACACCAGGCCCGGGAACTCATCACGCACCGAGAAGAAGCGGTACCGCGGCGCCGTCTCGACCTCACCCAGGAACGGATGCTCGGCGATGGTGTGGTGCACCGCGCCACCGCGCATTCCTTCCCCGTTGGTCATCAACAGCACCATGCCGAGCAGCGTAGCCTCGGTCAGGTGGTCACCAGCCCGAGGACTCGTAGGAGAATGCCGCGGAGGCCTCGCGGATCAGCAGCGTGGCTGTGCCCAACGTGGGGCTGGCAGTGCGGCTGCGAGTCAGGTGGCGCAGCACTACCCGGCGCATGCCCAGGCCCGGGACGTCGAGCACGTCGATGCCCTCGGTCGAGAGGGACTCCAGGGCTAGGGCCGGAACGAGGGTGACCCCTTCGCCGGCGGCGACCAGCGCGAGCCCGTTGTGGTAGCTGAGGAACGTGTGCTGATTGGACTCCTCCCCGCCGAGCTCGCGGCGGACCCGACGCATGGCGTCGGCACCGGCGGCCGAAGGGTCGAAGCCGATCCAGGGCATTCCAAGGCGGTTCAGGTCGATGATGTCCACCGACCGGAGGGCGCCCATCGGGACGACGAGCTTCCAGGGCTCGTCGAGGAGGGGTACGTCGGTGGTTCCCCGTGGCGGTGCGTAGCTCTCACCCGAGTCCAGCTCGACGGCGACGGCGTCGAGCGCCCCGCGGCGCAGATCCCGGATCAGGTCGGCCTGGTCGGCCTCGACGGTCTCAAACCGCAGGCCCGGATGGCGCTCCCGCCAGCCCGGCAAGGACGGCGCTAGGACCGTGGTGAGGAAGGACTGGAAGCCGCCGATGCGCACGGAGCCGGTGACCTCCGCCGCCGTGTCCGCCAATTGTGATCGAGCCACCGCGAGCGCGCGCTCGACGTCCTCGGCGGCCTCGGCCAGGGCCAGCCCGGCGGGGGTCAGCACGCTGCCGGAAGGCGTGCGCCGCAACAGCGTGTGCCCGGTCTCCTTCTCCAGCTTGGCAATCTGCTGGGAGACTGCCGACGCCGTCACGGCCAGCTCATCGGCGGCCGCGAGGACTCCACCGTACCGCGCTACTGCGAGCAGGAATCGCAACCTGCCGGGGTCGATCCTCATGTTAGTGATGCTAAATCCAGAGTGCATAGATGTGCAATTGCGCTAATGCAAATCACCCGTCAGTCTTGTGGTCGTCGGGCCGACGGTCGGCTCAGTATGAGGACGACGAGGAACACGGATGATTGCGGCAGTCATGGGGTGGACGGGGACGATCGGTGGCATCTGCGCCTACCTCATGCTGAGTCGTGGGCAGTGGGCGGCCCGGTCCCTGCGCTACTCCGGCCTGAACGCCGTGACCGGGGTCCTCGCCGGCACCGCGAGCGCCGTGTACGGCGCGTGGCCGAGCGCGGGAGCGAACTTCGTCTGGGTCTGCATCGCGGTCCAGTCGGCGGTCACGACCCTGCGCTCCCGGCGCTCCCGGCCCCTCGTGTTGGAACCGGCTCCCGAGCTCGACCACGACCCGCAGCCGCCGGCCCCTCAGCACCGCACGCTCCTCGCCGCCTGAGGACAGCCGAGATCCGCGACGCTCGGGTCGGCTGGTGGCCTGGTCGCCGGGAGGATCAGCTACCAGCTCACCGGCCCTTCCACTGCGGTGGTCGCTTCTCGGCGAACGCGCGAGCCCCCTCGAGCTGGTCCTCAGAGCGGTACAAGGTCGCGACGGTCGGGAGCGAGCTCGAGGTGATGAGGTCCATCGCCTCGCCGAACCGGAGAGACTCGGCGACCCGCGCGGTCTCCTTGATCGCGGCGAAGACCAGCGGCGGGCCGTCCGCCAGCATGCGAGCGATCTCCCACGCCCGTCCGTGTACGGCGCTCTCGTCGGCGAGCACCTCGTTCACCAGCCCCCAGCGAGCGGCCTCGGCTGCCGGCATCCACCGCCCGGTCAGCAGCAGCTCCATCGCCACGTGGTACGGCATCCGCTTGGGGAGCTTCACCGTGGCCGCGTCCGCGAGCGTGCCGGCGTGGATCTCCGGCAGCCCGAACCGGGTGCCCTCGGAGGCGTAGATCAGGTCGCACGAGAGCGCGAGCTCGAACCCACCTCCCACGGCCATCCCGTGCACCGCGGCGATCACCGGTTTGTTGAGGTCCGGGAGCTCCTGGATCCCGCCGAAGCCGCCGACGCCATAGTCCCCGTCGACGGCGTCCCCGGAGGCGGCGGCCTTGAGGTCCCACCCGGCGCTGAAGAACTTCTCACCCTCCGTGCGCAGGATCGCCACGCGTAGTCCCGGATCGTCCCGGAACCCAGCGAAGACCTCCCCCATGGCACGGCTGGTCGCGAGGTCGATGGCGTTGGCCGGAGGTCGGTCCAACGTGACCTCGAGGATGGTGTCATCGCGGACCGTTCGGATCGGACTGACGGCGCCGGTCATCGGGTCACGCTCCCCGGGTCCGGAGGAGCGACCGCGAGATGATGTGTCGCTGGATCTCCGAGGTCCCGTCCCAGATCCGCTCGATGCGGGCGTCGCGCCAGATGCGCTCGAGGGGCAGTTCGTCCATCAGCCCCATTCCGCCGTGGATCTGGATCGCCTCGTCGGCGACCATCGCCAACATCTCGGTCGCCTTCACCTTGGCCATGGCGATGTCGGCGTCGGTAGCCGTCCCCTGGTCGACCCGCCACGCCGTGTCGAGCGTCAGCAGCTCCGCGGCCCGCAGCTCGATCGTCATGTCGGCCAGCTTGAACCCCACCCCCTGGAACCGGCCGATCGGCTGACCGAACTGGACCCGGCTCGCCGCGTGGGCGATCGACAGCTCGAGGGCCCGCTCAGCACGTCCCAGGCAGGTGGCCGCCACCTGGAGGCGGGTCGCTCCCAGCCAGGTGCCCGCCAGCGCGAACCCTTGATCCTCCTCGCCGAGCAAGGCGTCGCCCGCGACCACCACGTCGTCGAACTCGATGATCGCGTTGGTGTAGCCGCGATGGGAGACGTTGCGGTAGCCGGGGTGGCGGGTCACTCCGGGGGTGTCCAGGTCGACCAGGAAGATCGACATCGTCCCCCGGCCCGCCTCGTCGGTGCCGGTCCGAGCCAGGAGGATCACGAAGTCCGACTCGTCGACATGGCTGATGAAGTGCTTGGTCCCTCGGATCCGCCACCCGTCACCCTCACGGACGGCCCGGGTGCGGATGGCCCTGACGTCGGACCCCGCCTCGGGCTCGGTCATCGCCAGGCACTCGACCCGCTCGCCCCGCACGCACGGGAGCAGGTAGCGCTCCCGCTGCTCGGGCGTGCCTGCCAGCAGGATGTTCGAGGGCCGGGCGACCCCGGTGTAGTGCAGGGCATAGCTGGCCTTGCCCAGCTCCTTCTCGACCAGCGCCAGGGTGACCGTGTCCAGCCCGGCGCCGCCGACTTCCTCCGGCATGTTGGCGGCGTACAAGCCGGCGGCCAGGGCCTTGCGCCTGATCTCCGCGAGCAGCTCGGGGCGGACGACGCCGGAGCGTTCGACCTCCTCCTCGTGCGGATAGAGCTCACGCTCGACGAAGGTGCGGGTCACCTCGACGATGCTGCGCTGCTCGTCGGTCATCGCGAAGCCGTACATCAGGAGGCCCTTCCTGCAGAGACTCGGCGTCCGGCGATCTCCGCCGCGCCTCTCATTGCGATCTCACCCAGTGGGTCGAAGCGATCTTCGGTCAGCCGCTCCCCCGGCCCCCAGATGCTGACGACCGCGACCGGACGACGGGCGACGTCCAGCACCGGTGCCGATACTCCCCACGCCGAGCTCTCGAACTCGCCGCGGCACACGGCGAACCCGCGCTGCCGGACGAGCGCGAGCTCCTGCTCCAGCTTGGTGAGCGAGGTGATCGTGCTGGGGGTGTAGCGGGGCAGCCGCCCACCGCGCGGCAGGTCCAGGAGCATCCGCACCTCGGCCGGGGCGGAGTAGGCGAGCAGGACCTTCCCCGTCGAGGTCGCATGCATGGACACGGCCCGGCCCTGCCAGCCGGCCGCCACCACCGCACCGGCGCCCACCTCGGCGACGTACCGCAGCGCACCGTCACGCATCACCGCGAGCGCGGCCGTCTCCCGTGCCTGCGACGAGAGCCGCCACAGGGTCACGCGGGCGGCGCGGACCAGCGCGACCCCGTCGGCCTGCCCGGCCAGATCGATCAGGCCGAACCCCAATGCGTACGTGCCGCTCTCTCGGTCGTGGGTAACCAGGCCCTGGTCCTCGAGAGTGCTCAGGATGCGCCAGGTTGTCGTGCGGTTGAGGCCAACCGATGCGGCGAGCGCGGTGGCCGAAGCTGCCGATTCCCGGGCCGCCGCGACCGCCCGGAGGAGCGCGGCCGCCCGCTCGACGGACTGGACCCGCCCGGACTCTTGATGGCGTGCTGAGCCGTGTGACAACCCTGTGTCCTTTTCCGCCTCGTCATTGACCAGCGCGTCCCCGCGCCCATATGTTGCCCAGATCACACTGTCGACTGTTCGTATTATGCACTAGTGAGGCACTAAGTGAACCAGAACGCTGGCCGATATCGGGAGCTCTCCCGCTGCCAGCTCTTCAAGTAGTGGCCGAAAGCGAAGGAGTAGGCGCATGAATCGAGAGGTCATGATCACCTGTGCGCTGACCGGTGCCGGCGACACCGTCGGTCGCTCCGAGCATGTGCCCGTGACGCCCGAACAGATCGCTGAGTCGGGCATCGCCGCGGCCCGGGCCGGCGCCACGATCGTGCACATCCACGTCCGCGATCCCGAGACCGGGAAGGGTTCGCGTCAGGTGGCGCTGTACCGCGAGGTGGTCGAGCGGATCCGCGCGTCCGACGTCGACGTCATCATCAACACCACTGCTGGCATGGGTGGAGACCTGGTGCTCGACCCCCACGAGCCCACCACGTTCCTGGAGGGCACCGATCTGGTCAGCGGCGTGGACCGGCTGTCCCACGTCGAGGAGCTGCTGCCCGACATCTGCACCCTCGACTGCGGCAGCCTCAACTTCGGTGAGGGCAGCCTGGTCTACGTCAGCACGCCGGACATGCTCCGCGAGGGCGCCAAGAAGATCCAGGAGCTCGGGGTCCGCTGCGAGATGGAGATCTTCGACACCGGACACCTGTGGTTCGCCAAGCAGCTGGTCGAGGAGGGGCTGATCGACGCTCCGGCGATGTACCAGCTGTGCATGGGGATCCCGTACGGCGCCCCGGCTGACCCGCTGACCCTGGCCGCCATGGTCAACCAGCTGCCGCCGGAGGCCGTGTGGGCGTCGTTCGCGCTCGGCCCGATGCAGATGCCGTGGGTGGCCCAGTCAATCCTGCTGGGCGGCCACGTCCGGGTCGGGCTCGAGGACAACCTGTACCTGAGCCGCGGCGTGAAGGCGACCAACGCTCAGCTCGTGGAGCGCGCCCGGACGATCGTGGAGAGCATGGGGGCCAAGGTGGCCACCCCTGACGAGGGCCGCGAGATCCTCTCGCTGACGTCACGATGAGCCGACCATCCCCCCAGGACGTCCGGACGGTCACCTGCGTCGGCGCCGGTGTCATCGGCGGCGGCTGGGCGGCGTACTTCCTGGCCCGCGGCAACCGCGTGGTGGCGTGGGATCCAGCCGAGGACGCCGAGACCCGTCTGCGGAAGCTCGTCGACCTGGCCTGGCCGGCGCTCACCGAGCTGGGGCTGGCGGAGGGTGCCGCCGCAGACAACCTGGTGGTCGAGGACGACCTGGCGGCGGCCTGTGCCGAGGCCGACTTCGTCCAGGAGAGCGCCCCGGAGGACCTCGAGCTCAAGCGCACCCTGCTGGCCGACATCGACGCGGTCACGCCCGCGCACGTGGTGATCTCGTCGTCGACCTCCGGCTATGCGATGTCGGAGATGCAGGTGCGCTGCGCCCACCCCGAACGCACGGTGGTGGGCCACCCCTTCAACCCGCCGTACCTCATCCCGCTCGTCGAGGTCGTCGGCGGCTCCGCGACCTCACCCGAGGCGGTCGCCTGGGCCTCAGCCTTCTTCCGGCACGCCGGCAAGTCGGTCATCACCATGGACCACGAGGTGCCGGGGTTCATCGCCAACCGCCTGCAGGAGGCGCTGTGGCGCGAGGCTCTGCACATGGTCGCGGCCGGCGAGGCGACCGTCGAGCAGATCGACCTGTCGATCACCGAGGGACCCGGTCTGCGCTGGCCTATTCACGGGCCCATGCTCACCTTCCACCTGGCCGGCGGCCATGGCGGCATGGCCCGCATGCTCCACCACTTCGGCCCGTCGCTGCTCTCGCCGTGGACCCGGCTAGAGGCACCTCTACTCACCGCCGAGCTGCACGACGCGGTGGTCGACGGCTGTCAACACGAGGCCGGCGACCGGACCATCGACGAGCTCGTGGCCGAGCGGGACCGCGGCGTGATCGCGGTGCTGAGGGCCCTCGGTCGGGTGTGAGAGAGCGGACACGGACTCGCCGTGAGCTTCTCAGTCTGGCGCGAGCCGGTCCAGGATGCCTGGATCGACTACAACGGCCACCTCTCCGAGGCCTACTACGTGCTGGCCTTCGGGCATGCGACCGACGCCGTGATGGACGCCGTCGGCATCGATGGGGACTACCGCGCCGCACACGACGCGTCCCTGTACACGGTGGAGGCCCATATCCGATACCTCGACGAGGTGCCCGGCGGCAGCGAGCTGGAGGTCCGGTCGTCGATCATCGGGGTGACCGCGAAGCTGCTCTGGCTCTGGCACGAGCTCTGGGTGTCGGGACGGCTCCGGGCCACCGAGGAGGTCCTGGGCGTGCACGTCCGAGGCGGCTCGTCCGCACCGCTCCCCGATACCGTCGCCGTACGCGCCCGGGGGGCCTGCGTCCCCCCACCGTCGGACGCGAGTCGTCGGATCGGTCCGCTTCCGTAGTCCGGCGCCCGGCTCGGTGAGCTCGCTCTGCTGCGCGCCGTGCCTGGGATCACGTGGACGAACGCCCGGTGGTGCCTTCCGGTCGAGCGGGTGGGTGTGGCCCTAGGCTGCGCCTATGTCGCACACCGAGCCGGTACGTGGACAGCAGGAGTCCGAGGGGCGCGCGGGTGGCAGGAGCCGCCGGGGGCTCACGCTTTGGTTGGCGCCCATTCTGTTGTCGTCGTTCGTGCTGGCCGCGTGCGGCGCTGACAGCGACGGTGACACCGCGGTTCAGCGCGCCGAGGCCAAGGTCGCGGCCGCGGAGAAGGCGTTGTCAGAGGCGCAGGCCGAGCTGTCGGCTGCCACCGAGGCGTTCTGCGACGACAGCGCGGACTACATCCTGGCGGTCGACCGGTACGGCGACGTGCTCACCAGCACGGCGCCGACGGTGGGCGACGTGACCGACGCCGGTTCCGACCTGGCCGATCCGCAGGAGGACGCCATGCAGGCCGCCGACGACGCCGTCGCGGCCAGGGACGCCGTGGTTGAAGCGGAGGACGACCTCGCGCAGGCGAAGGCCGAGCTCAAGGCCGCCAAGAAGGGTGGTGACCCGTCTGCCCAGCCGCCGTCGACTGAGTCCCCTTCCCCACTGGCTCCAGCGGCGACCGTCAGCCGGGTCAAGCAGGCCGAGTCCGAGTTCGAGGACGTGCGCGGCGGGATCGACGAGCGGACGCCGCTCACGGAGGCGTCGCAACAGTTCAACGCCGCAGCCGTCGCGTTGGAGATGTCCTGGCTACAGCTCTTCGCCGATGCCGGCTGTCTGAGCGACGAGCAGGAGCAGCAGGCGGCTGCCGCCGCGCGCGAGTACACCCTCGCCCTGCAGGACGCACTCCAGCAGGCGGGCCATTTCGACGGTGAGATCGACGGCGTCTACGGCCCGTCGACGGTGGCGGCCGTCGAGGCACTTCAAGCGGCCCATCAACTGCCGGTGACCGGAACCGTCGACAAGGCCACCGCGGCAGCCCTCCAGAGCGACGTGCTGGCAGCCGGGGGTGCGGCCGCCCAGGAGGAGCTCGCAGCGACTGCAGCGTTGCAGCAGACACTCAAGCTCGCCGGCTACTGGGACGGTCCCGTCGACGGCAGCTGGACGCCTGCGCTCACCGAGGCACTGAAGACACTCCAGACCGACCTGGGCGTCAAACCGACCGGCAGCGTGGACGCAGCCACCATCTCCGCCTTCAAGGAGGCGGTCGCGGCGTCCGGAGCCCCGGAGTCGTCACCCTCCGCATCGCCGACCGAGCAGCCCGAGAGCCCCCCATCGGACTCGCCGCAGAGCGATTCCTGACCTGGACTGCTAGCGACCGAGGCGTGGGCCAAGATCGAGGCTCCTGGCGGCGAAGCACCGGTCGCGTTCACCCGGCGCGTCGTAGCAGAGCCGCACCAGCGCCCGGTCCGGTGAGACCCCGTCGGCCGAGACGTGCTTGGTGTACGGCGCTGACCCGCTCGGGCCGAGCCGGGAGAAGCCGTCGGTGACGCCACCCGAGCCGAACCCGTACCGGACGTAGACCTCGTACGGCGCCTGGTTGCGGGCCTGCTTGGACACCTCCAGGGTGGCGGTGCCCGCCCCTGGGTCGTACGCGACGAGGCAGACCCGGGCCTTGCCCAGTCTCGCCTTGGCCTGCTCGCCCTGGACGGTGACGCACTCACCCACGTCGGCCCGGGCCGGGCTGTTCTGGCTCACCAAGAGCAGCGCCGCTCCCAACGCGATCACGAACGCGCACAGGAAGCGCACGCGCGCAGCCTTCCCCATGAAGATCCCCCGTTACCAGCAAGTGGCTTCCCGAGAGCCCGGAAATGCTCGCATCGAGCGGTAGCGGCGGTCAAAGCGGGTGCCGCAACGGTCCAGACGACTCCGTCCGGCGTCACGAAAGGGCTGCGGAGGCGTCTCGGAAGTGTTAGCCCACTCCTATGAAGGACTTCTGCATGCCACCCCTCGTGACCCGTGCTGCGCTCCTGATCGGCGCTGCCGGCGTGACTGCTGCCCTGCTTGCGCCGGCCACACCCTCCGTCGCGGCCGCCGACAAGGACTGTGGCGACTTCAAGTCCCAGCGCGCCGCGCAGATCTTCTACCTCAAGCACGGTGGCCCGAAGCACGACCCGCACCGTCTCGACGACGACGGTGACGGCATCGCCTGTGAGAGCAACCCGGCGCCGTACTACCGGAAGAAGAAGCTCCCCGCCGGCAGCGGGGGCGGCGGCACCTCGGACGGCGCCACCGGCAAGCGGGTCAAGGTGATCCGGGTCGTCGACGGCGACACCATCAAGATCAAGGGCGGGAAGTACGTCCGGCTGATCGGCATCGACACCCCCGAGCGCGGCCAGCCGCTGTACGGCGCCGCGAAGCGCAGCCTCGACCAGATGATCGGCGGCCGCGTGAAGCTGGTGAACCCCACGTCGGTCCAGAACAAGGACGGGTACGGGCGGCTCCTGCGCTACGTCCGCACCTCGGGCCGAGACACGGGCAAGGTCCAGGTCCGCAAGGGTCTGGCACACGCGCGCTACGACAGTCGGGACGGCTACGACTGGCATCCGATGCAGAAGGCCTACCGCCGCCTCGATGCCCGGACCGCCGACCGCTGGTGACCGGCGGCCCCTCGTGAGTGCCGGACGGATCAGCCGACGACGGAGAGCCCCGCGGCGACCGCGAACCCGATGACGGCGGCCAGCCCCGCACGGTCCCCGGCACGCTCCCGCGCCTCCGGGATCATCGAGTCGACGAGCATGACCAGCAGCGCGCCGGCCGCGAAGCCGTCGACCAGCGCCTCGAACCGCTCAGCGGTGACGG
>CAZKEZ010000023.1:0-33234 GCA_964551905.1 uncultured Nocardioides sp.
GGTGTCAGCCCGGTGACCGTGCGGAAGTCGTGGGTGAAGTGCGCCTGGTCGACGTACCCGAGCTCGGCCGCCATCTCCGCCAGCGACGTGTCGCCGGCCTTGAGCCGCTCCACCGCGTCGTGCAGTCGCCGGCGTTGGATCAGCCACTTGGGGCTGAGTCCTACGCGGGCCTCGACCAGCCGCTGCAGGGCCCGCTCCGACAGGGCGAAGGCCTCGGCCACCTCACTGACCCGCCGCACCTCGGGGTGCTCGCGAAGCCAGTCGATGACCCGGTTGATCAGCAAGCCTGGCTCGTCGACGGGAAGAAGTCGGCGCAGCCGCGCCTGGTACGCCGCGATAGCGCGAAGGTGGTGGCCCTCGTCGTGCGGCTCGCCGGCCATCGCGTCCCGCACCTCCGCGATGAGTGCAGCGGGCTCCAGCGCGGTGATCTGGTCCAGCTCGACGTCCCCGTCGACCAGCGACCCCACGGGGCGCCCGAGCAGCATCCGACCGGCGGCGGGACGCAGCATCACCCCGACCGCCCACCCGGTCCCCTCCAACGTGACGGACGACAGCCCACGCACCACCCCGTAGAACCGCGCGTAGGTGTTGCTCACCACGATCAGGCAGACCGGGTGCTGGAGGGTGCTCTGCGTCGAGGGGCGCTCCAGGGACCACACCGGGATCCAGTAGCGGTCGACCAGCTCGTCCAGGTCCGGGGAGCTGGCGTAGCGATAGATCGGCGGCGACGGTCGGGAGGCCGCGGTCAGGTGCGCACGGTCGATGGGATCGACGCGGCGCGGGTTGCCCATGTGTCGGATTATCACAATCGCCTGGTGACTGATCGCGTCTAGCGTCGTGGGCATGACCGCTACCCACCGTCAGACCTTCAGCGAGCGAGCCGACCGGTTCTCCCAGATCCTCGACCGGGTCGGGGACCGTTGGGACGCGCCCACCCCCTGCCCCGACTGGTCGGTGACCGACGTCGTGGAGCACGTGCTGTCCACCCAGCGCGACTTCCTGTCCCGTCACGACCTCGACCCGGGCCCGCCGTCGGCCGGTGTCGACCTCGTCCGCCGGTGGCGGACGCACGCCGATGCCGTTGTCGCGCTGCTCGGCGAGGATGGCGTCGCGGAGCGCGAGTACGACGGGTACTTCGGCCGGACGACGCTGGGCGAGACCATGGTCGACTTCTACGGGTGGGACATGGTCATCCACGGGTCGGACGTGGCTCGTGCGACGGGCCAGGACTGGCGGCTCTCCGACGCCGAGGCCGAGGACCTGGCGCGCACCGCCGACGGCTGGGGAGACGCGCTGTACTCCGACGGGGTCTGCGCGCCGGCGGTCGCCGTACCGGACTATGCGACGGCCTCGGACCGGCTGCTGGCCCGGCTCGGCCGGGATCCAGCCTGGACGGCCGCTGGGTGAGACCGGCCGCGGCCGCTACTTCTTGGCCTTCTCCGCGGTAGGACCACCGGTGGAGAGGGCGGCGATGAAGGCCTCCTGGGGGACCTCGACGCGGCCGACCATCTTCATCCGCTTCTTGCCCTCCTTCTGCTTCTCGAGCAGCTTGCGCTTGCGGGTGATGTCGCCGCCGTAGCACTTGGCCAACACGTCCTTGCGCATCGCCCGGACCGTCTCGCGAGCGATCACCCGCGACCCGATCGCGGCCTGGATCGGCACCTCGAACTGCTGCCTGGGGATGAGCTCCTTGAGCTTGCCGGCAAGCATCACGCCATAGGAGTACGCCGCGTCCTTGTGCACGATCGCCGAGAACGCGTCGACCGGGTCCCCGTGCAGCAGGATGTCGACCTTCACCAGGTCGGCCACCTGGTCGCCGGTCGGCTCGTAGTCGAGGGAGGCGTAGCCCTTGGTCCGCGACTTCAGCTGGTCGAAGAAGTCGAAGACGATCTCGGCCAGGGGCAGCGCGTAGCGCATCTCGACGCGGTCCTCGGACAGGTAGTCCATGCCGTCGATCACGCCACGCTTGGACTGGCAGAGCTCCATGATCGCCCCGATGTAGTCCGCCGGCGTGAGGATGGTCGCCTTGACGACCGGTTCGCGCACCTCGGCGACCTTCCCGGCGGGGAACTCGCTGGGGTTGGTCACCTCGTGGTGGGTGCCGTCCTCCATGGTGACCTCGTAGACGACGTTGGGTGCCGTCGAGATCAGGTCGAGGTCGAACTCGCGCTCCAGACGCTCGCGGACGATCTCCATGTGCAGCAGGCCGAGGAAGCCGCACCGGAACCCGAACCCGAGCGCCCCGGAGGTCTCCGGCTCGTAGAAGAGAGCCGCGTCGTTGAGCTGGAGCTTGTCCAGCGCGTCGCGCAGCGCCGGGTAGTCGTCGCCGTCGATCGGGTAGAGGCCGGCGAACACCATCGGGTTGGGGTGCTTGTAGCCGCCGAGCGCCTCGGTGGCCCCACCGTGCTGGGAGGTGACCGTGTCGCCCACGCGGGACTGGCGGACGTCCTTCACCCCGGTGATCAGGTAGCCGACCTCGCCGACCCCGATCCGCCCGGCCTTCACCGGCTCGGGACTGATCACGCCCACCTCGAGCATCTCGTGCACCGCGCCGGTGGACATCATCTTGATCCGGTCCCGGTGCTCCAGGTGCCCGTCGACGACCCGGACGTAGGTGACCACCCCGCGATAGGTGTCGTAGACGGAGTCGAAGATCAGCGCCCGGGCGGGAGCGTCGGGCCGGCCCACCGGCGGCGGGGTCTGCTTGACGATCTCGTTGAGTACGGCGGTCACGCCCTCGCCCGTCTTGGCCGACACCTGGAGCACGTCGGCGACGTCGCAGCCGATGATCCCGGCCAGCTCGGCGGCGTACTTGTCGGGGTTGGCCGACGGGAGGTCGATCTTGTTGAGCACCGGGATGATGTGCAGGTCCGCGCCCAGCGCCAGGTAGAGGTTGGCCAGGGTCTGCGCCTCGATGCCCTGGGCGGCGTCCACCAGCAGGATCGCGGCCTCGCAGGCCTCCAGGGAGCGCGACACCTCGTAGGTGAAGTCGACGTGGCCGGGGGTGTCGATCATGTTCAGGATGTAGGTGCCCGGCTCGGCGCCCTCCGCATTGTCGGCGGGGACCGTCCACGGCATCCGCACCGCCTGGCTCTTGATGGTGATGCCGCGCTCGCGCTCGATGTCCATCCGGTCGAGGTACTGCGCCCGGGCGCTGCGCGCGTCCACGACCCCGGTCAGCTGGAGCATCCGGTCGGCGAGCGTGGACTTGCCGTGGTCGATGTGCGCGATGATGCAGAAGTTGCGGATCACCGCGGGATCGGTGTGGCCGGGCTTCGGCGCGGACGGGAGCGGCACGGAGGTCTCTCGGGCTCGATGGATGATCTGCTCGGGCCAGCCATTCTCACACGCAGCCCGCGGGACGTCATACGCTCGGTGCACCCGTCTCCTCGGAGCGTATGACCTTGACGCAGACCCGCACCCCCGTGCCCACCGGCCGCACCGCGCAGCGACTGGAGTGGCGGTTCCTCCCACCGCAGGTGCGGGAGCTGGTGGAGCGACGCTGCGGGTCGCCAGTGGTGTCGGCGGAGTCACAGAACGCGGGGTTCACGCCCGGGTTCGCCTCGGTACTCACCTGCGCCGACGGCAGCCGGCACTTCGTCAAGGCGGCGTCGGTCAAGGCCCAGCGCCTCTTCGCCGACGCCTACCGCGAGGAGGCGCGGAAGCTGATGGCGCTGCCCGAGACGCTCCCGGCACCGAGGCTGCGCTGGATCGAGGACGGAGAGTGGGTGGTGCTCGGCTTGGAGTACGTCGAGGGTCGCCTCCCTCGCCGCCCGTGGCGACGGACCGAGCTGGATCGGTGCCTGGACGCGGTCGAGCAGATGGCGACCGACCTGACGCCGGGCCCCGAGACGCTGGCCCTGGGCACCTTCGCCGACGAGTTCGGCGGCTTCGTCTCGGCCTGGGAGCACGTCGCGGCCACCCGCCCCCACCTTCCCCACCTCGAGGATGCCGCGCAGCTGGCCGCCGGCTTCGGCGACGCCGCCGCGGGCACCACCCTGGTACATACCGACCTCCGGGACGACAACCTGATCCTGGGCGGGAACGGCGAGGTCTGGATGTGCGACTGGAACTGGCCGGTGCTCGGAGCCGCCTGGATCGACACCGTGCTGCTGCTCCTCCAGCCCCGCGGCGACGGGATCGACGTCGACAGCGTGCTGGCCGAGCGGGCGCTGACCCGCGAGGTGGACCCCGAAGCGATCGACCGGGTGCTCGCGTTGGTGGCGGGCTTCTTCTACCAACAGGGCGACGAGCCGGCGCCGTCGACCTCGCCGTACCTTCGCCAGCACCAGCAGTGGTGCGCCGAGGTGACCTGGGACTGGCTCTGCCAGCGCCGCTCTTGGCGCTGACCGCCCACCACCAGCAGACCGCGTCGGCGGATTTGGGTGCGCTGAGTGGCCGCTGCTAGAGTCTCTCCTCGCGTGTTCCCGCCTGCCCTCAGGCGTGCGAGCCGACCAGCAGCGTCCTACCACCGAGCAGATCGAGGCCAGCCGAACCGTGGCGAACATCAAGTCGCAGATCAAGCGCAACAAGCAGAACGAGCGCCGGCACCAGCGGAACAAGTCCGTGAAGTCGGAGCTCAAGACTGCCGTGCGCAAGTTCCGCGAGGCCGCCGACGCCGGTGACAAGGACAACGCCGTCCAGCTGGGCCGCGACGCCTGCCGCAAGCTCGACAAGGCCGCCTCCAAGGGCGTGATCCACAAGAACCAGGCCGCGAACCGCAAGTCCTCGATCGCCAAGCGCTCCGCGGCTCTCTGACGTCGACGGACTTCCCGCTCGAGGCGGTCAGCGCGGCTCGCGCAGCCCGGTCACGGTCAGCACCAGCCGCTCCAGGGTGTACGCCGCATCGCTCGCGGCCCCCTTCACATCGGCGTCCGCGGCGGCGATCGCGATGATCGCGTGGGCGATGCCGGCGTCGCTCCACCCGCGGGACTGGTCCCGGACCGTCCGCAGCTTCCAGGGCGGTACGCCGACCTCGCGGGCCAGGTCGGACTCCCGCAGTCCGCGCGGCGCGGCGCGGTAGCGCGCCACCCCGCGAGCGCCGTTGGCGAAGGCCGAGGTGACCAGGACGGGAGCGGTGCCACCTTCCAGGGCCCAGCGCAGCTCCTCCAGCGCCGCCTCCCGTCGACCCCAGAACGCGGCGTCGGCGACCGCGAATGACTTGGCCTCGGCCCGCCCCCCGAAGTAGCGCTTCACGCGATCCACGGTGAGCGGCTCGTCGGGGAAGTCGTTGGCCAGCTGGTCGGCGGCGGCCACCAGGGCCCGCAGGTCGTGGCCGACGGCGTTGACGAGGGCGTCGGCGGCGGCCTCGTCGATGGTCGATCCCAACGACCGCACCTCGGCGGCCACGAAGCCGGCGTACTCCGAGGGCCGCAGCTCCGAGGACTTCACCTCGACCACGGGTTCCAGCTTGCGCAGCTTGTTCAGGGTGCCCGACCCCTTCACCCCACCGCCGTGCACCAACACCAGCGCGACGTCCTCGACGGGCGCAGCCGCGTAGTCGACGAGCCCGGCCACCGACTCCTCGGGCAGGGTCTCCAGCGCGCGCACCACCACACAGCGGGTGCTCGAGAACAGCGAGGGAGCCGCTAGCTCTCCGAGGGTCGCGAGGGTCAGGTCCCCGGCCTGGGTCTCGGAGATCTCGGCCTCCGCGTCGTGCCGCCGGATGGCCTCCCGCACCCGGGTGACGGTGCGCTCGTTGAGGAACTCCTCCTTGCCCGTCACCAAGGTGACGCGGCCGAGAACGTCGGCGGCTCGTGGCGTGCTCATCGTGGCGTCAGCCTGCCACAGCCCGCCGACGCCTGCTCCGGGCGACCTCGGGGTTCATTAGCGGGTAGCGGTCAGGACGTCATCCTCCCGCGCGACCACTGCCAGGTCGCCGGAGCGGTCGGTGCGCAGCACCCGGGCGCCCGCGTCGTCGAGCCCCGCCAGCACGCCGGCCGACGGGTGGCCGTAGGTGTTGTCCTCGCCCACCGAGACCAGCGCGATCGACGCGTCGAGCGAGGTGAGGAACGGCAGGTCCTGGTGGGAGCTGCCGTGGTGCGGCACCTTGAGCACGTCCACCTCGAGGTCGGGCACCAGTCGGGCCAGCGCGGCCTGGGCGGAAGGCTCGATGTCGCCGGTCAGGAGCAGGTCCACGCCCCGGATCCGGGCCAGGAGTACGACGCTGGCGTCGTTGGCGGTCGACCCATCCCCGGGACCGGACGTGGACTGGTCGGGCGGCGGCCAGAGCACCTGGAGGGTCACCTCCCCGACCTGCAGGACGGACCCGTACGCCGCCGGCGACACCGGCGCACCGGCGGCAGCGGCCAGGTCGGCGACCTGCGCCGCTGAATCGGGCGGGTCGGCGAGCGGGCTCACCAGGACCTGGCCCACCGGCCACTCCCCCAGCACCCCGGCGAGCCCGCCCACATGGTCGGCGTGGAGGTGGGTGAGCACCAGAAGCGGCACCGTCGACACCGCCAACCGGTCCAGGCAGCGGCCGACCGTGCGGGGCTCGGGGCCGACGTCGACCACGACGGCGCGCCCGCCGCCGGCGTTGAGGACCAGCGCGTCGCCCTGCCCCACGTCACAGGCCGCGACGACCCAGCCCCGCGGCGGCCAGCCCGGGTCGGGCGGCCCGACCACCACCGCGATGACGAGTACGGCGGTGGCGGCCAACGAGAGCCACCGCCGACGCAGCATCCTCGGCGCCAGGGGCACGGCCACCAGGCACAGCACCACCAACAGGCCGAGGCCCCGGACGTCGGCCTGCCACGGCACCGCCGGCACGGTCAGCGCCGCCCCCTGACCGGCGACCAGGGCGATCCACCACACGCACCAGCCGGCCACCTCGCCCAGGACCCGGCCCAGCACCGGCACCGGCAGTCCGACCAGGCCTCCGGCGAGACCGAGGACGGTGGCCGGCCCGACGGCCGGGGCTGCCAGGAGATTGGCCAGCACGGCAACCAGGCTCACCTCGCCGGAGAGCGCGGCCACCACCGGGACGCAGGCGAGCTGGGCGGCCGCCGGCACTGCCACCGCCTCGGCCAGCCACCGTGGCAGCCACGTTGCCAGCGCGTCGCGCCAGACCGGCGCGAGGAACACGATGCCGCCCGTGGCCAGCACCGACAGCGCGAACCCCGGCGAGATCGCCAGCCACGGATCGACGAGCAGCAGCCCGGTGACCGCCACGCCCAGAGTCCGGGCACCTCGGCGTACCCCGTCCACACCCAGCCCGACCAGCCCCACCGACCCCATCACGGCCGCCCGCAGCACACTTGGCTCGGGCCGGGCGAGCACCACGAACCCCACCACCCCGACCGCCGCCAGCAGGTAGCACCACCGGCCGCGCACGCCCGCCCACCGCCCCACCACCAGGACGAAGCCGAGCAGCAGCGTCAGGTTGGTCCCGGAGACGGCGAGCAGGTGGGTCAGCCCGGTGGTGGTGAAGTCCGCAGCCAGCCGGGGGTCCAGGCCCGCGTCGTCCCCGACCACCAGGGCCGGCACCAGGTCCCGATGCGGCTCGGGTACGCCGGACACCGATGCTCGCAGCGACGCCCGGATCCCGGCGGCTCCGCGCCACCAGGGCGCAGGTGCCGCCACCACGTCCACGTCCGAGCGGGGGTGGAGCACCGCCGAGACGTCATCGTCCCGGGGCTCGGACAGCCGGCCCGCCACCCGCACCGTGGAGCCAAGCTCCACCGACGCCCACTCCGGGTCGGCCAGCACCAGCACCGGGGCGCCCAGGCGAACCGATCCCCCGGGACGGGTCGTCACCTCCCTCACCCGCCCCCGGAACACCACGTAGTCGGAGAACGAGCCCGTCCGCAGCTTCGGGTCCGAGGTCACCGTGACCAGCGCCGTCACCGAGGTCGCCGAGCGGCCCAGCTCGGCGATCGGGTTCGTGGCGAGCTGGTGGGCACGCAGCGCGCCCGAGGTGGCGACCGCGAGGAACACCAGCGCGACCCCCAGCCCGGTGTGCACCGGCCAACCCCGCCGGGCGCCGAGGAGCACCAGCCCGACCGTCCCCAACGCGGTCGGGACGGCGACCCACCAGGGCAGCGTGAGACCGGCCAGCGCACCCAGCCACGCGGCCGCACCGAGCGTGGTCAGCCGCAGGTCGGCGGCGGTCGTGGCCACCAGCGGTGCCGGCGCGGACACGACCGGATCACACCGTCACCCACGGCACGATCTTGGCCAGCGTCGCCTCGCCGATCCCGTCCACGTCGAGCAGCTGGTCGACGGCGGTGAACCCACCATGCTCCTCACGCCAGGCGATGATCGCCTGCGCGGTCACCGGCCCCACCTCGGGCAGGGACTCCAGCACGGTCTGGTCCGCGGAGTTGAGGTTCACCAGCGCTCCCGGTGCGGGACCGGCACCCGGTGACGCCACCAGCGCCCCGACACCTGCGGCGGCCGGGATCCCCACCAGGATCTGCTCCCCGTCGACCAGGGCCCGCGCCAGGTTCAGCGAGCTGAGGTCGACCCCGGGCCGGGCCCCACCGGCTGCCTGCAACGCGTCGATCACCCGCGCCCCCGGCTCGAGTACGGCGATGCCGGGTCGCCGTACCTTCCCCGCGACGTCGACCACGAGCGACTCCACAGCCGCCGGCGAGGCCGCGGCGTCGGCGGCCGGCGTCAGCAGCGGCGACGCGGGCGCTGGGTCGTGCGGTACGACGCGCTCCGGCTGAGCCCGCAGCAGCCACCAGCCGGTGAGCGCCAGTCCGATCGCGACGACGACCGCGACGACACTCAGCTGGGCCGGTCCGAGGCGCATCCGGGAGACCACCTCGGGCGGCCCGCCCCACCGGCGCTCGTCGTACCTCGCGGCGTGGCGACCCGGTCGCGGCAACGGGGCGGCCGCCCCTGGGGAGTCCGCGTCCGTCGAGCGGGGGTCGGTGCGCTCGACGCGCAGCGGCTCCAGGCGACGGGTGAGGACCGCCTGGTGCTCTCGTCTGTTCCGGCTGGCACGCATGCGCCCGAACGTAGGTACGAGCCAGGCGCGGGAACAGCGCCCGCCGTCGGCCTGTGGACAACCGGCGCCGGGAAGAGGGCTGTCAGCCCGAGGTGGCCAACCGCGGCGCCACGCAGACCGCCACCATGCCGGGGCCGACGTGCGCCCCGAGCACGGCCCCCAGCTCGCCGCACCACGCCTCCCGGCCGGCCAGGTTGTCGGCCAGTCGCCGGGTCAGCTCGTCCACCAGGACACCCGCCCGGTCGGGGCTGGCCAGGTGCGCCACGCAGACGTCGACCTGCTGGGCGCCGGCCGCCTCGACGGCGAGGTCGGCGAGCCGTCCCAGCGCCCGGGTCGCCGTCCGCACCTTCTCCAGCGTCGACACCCGTCCGTCGGCGATCGTGAGCAGCGGCTTGATCGCGAGGGCGCCGCCGAACAGGGCGCTCGCGGCGCCGATCCGACCGCCACGCCGCAGGTACTCCAGCGTGTCGACGTAGAACAGCGAGTGCGCCAGCTCGGCCCGGCGTCGGGCGGCGGCCGCTGCAGCGGCCACGTCGCCGCCGCCGTCCAGGGCATCGGCCGCCGACAGCACGGCGTACCCGGTGGCGACGCCGACCTGGCGGCTGTCCACGCAGGTGACCGGCACCGGCGCCTCCCGCGCCGCCAGCTGGGCGGACTCGAAGGTGCCGCTCATCTCCCCGGACAGGTGGATGGAGAGGATCGCGTCCGCGCCGGCACTCGCCGCCTTCTCGTACACCTCCAGCATCGCCGCCGGCGCCGGGCGCGACGTACTCACCGGAAGGAACTCCCGCAGCGCCTCCGCCACCCGGGCGGGCGACGCCTCGGGTGACCCCTCGTCGTAGGCCTGCGAGCCGATCACCACCTGCAGCGGGACCACGACGATGCCGCGCGCCGCCGCCAGCTCCGGCGGGACCATCGCCGTCGAGTCGGTGACGATGATGGTGCGGCCGGGCATGGCCGAAGGCTAGCCGACCAGGTCCGCGGTCCTAGCCGACGACCACGTTCACCAGCCGCGGGGCCCGCACGATGACCCGACGCACCTCGCGGCCGTCGATCGCACCCCGCACCGAGGGGTCGGCCAGTGCGGCTGCCTCCAGCTCCGCCTCGCTGATGTCGGGCGAGACCTCCAGCCGGGCCCGCACCTTCCCCTGGATCTGGACCACGGCGGTCACCGTGTCCTGGACCAGCAGCTCGGGGTCGACCTCGGGCCAGCCGGCCCGGGCCACCGTCGCCGGGTGGCCCAGCCGCTCCCACATGTCCTCGGCGGTGTACGGCGCCACCAGCGACAGCACAATCGCCACCGCCTCGGCGGCCTCGCGGACCGCGGGGTCGGCCGGCCCGACGCCGGTGTCGATGGCCTTGCGGGTGGCGTTCACCAGCTCCATCACCCGGGCCACCATCACGTTGAACCGGAATCCCTCGATCAGCTCCGCCGCATCCGACAGGGTGCGGTGGGTGATCTTGCGCAGGGCGACGTCCCCCGCCGCCGGGTCGGTGCCCGGCTCGGAGGTGATGTCACCGGACAGTCGCCAGGCCCGCTGCAGGAACCGCAGCGACCCCGCCGGGGAGACCTCCGCCCAGTCGATGTCATCCTCCGGCGGCCCCGCGAAGATCAGGGTCAGCCGCACCGCGTCCACGCCGAACTCGGCTAATTGGTCCCCCAGACTGACGCCGTTGCCCAGCGACTTGCTCATCTTCTTGCCACGGTTGATGACGATGCCCTGGTTCAGCTGGGCGGAGAACGGCTCCCGGAAGTCCAGCATCCCCATGTCGGCCAGGACCTTGGTGAAGAACCGCGCGTACAGCAGGTGCAGCACCGCGTGCTCGACCCCACCGACGTAGATGTCGCAGGGCGACCAGGCCCGGACCTTCTCCACGTCGAAGGCCTGCGTGTGGTCCTGCGGGGAGCAGTAGCGCAGGAAGTACCACGACGAGTCCACGAAGGTGTCCATCGTGTCGCTGTCGCGCCGCGCAGGCCCGCCACAGGACGGGCAGGCCACGTTGACCCACTCCTCCGCGGCGGCCAGCGGCGAGACCCCCTTGGGCTTCAGGTCCATCCCGCGCAGCTCGGGCAGCACGACCGGCAGCTGCTCATCCGGTACGGCGACCTCGCCGCACGCCTCGCAGTGGACGATCGGGATCGGCACCCCCCAGTAGCGCTGCCGGCTCAGCAGCCAGTCGCGCAGCCGGAAGTTCACCGTGCCCCGGCCGGCGCCCTGCTTCTCCAGCCACTCGGTGATCGTCCGCTTGGCGTCATCGACGTCCAGCCCGTCCAGGGACACGTCGTCGTTCCCGGAGTTGATGGCCGGCCCGGCGCCGACGTACGCCTTGCCCTCGAAGTCCGCGGGCGGCTGCACGGTGCGCAGGATGGGCAGGTCGAACCGCTCGGCGAAGTCCCAGTCCCGCTGGTCCTGCCCGGGGACGGCCATGATCGCGCCGGTGCCGTAGTCGGCCAGCACGTAGTCGGCCGCCCACACCGGGATCCGCTCGCCGTTGACCGGGTTGACGGCGTACCGCCCCAGGAACACCCCCGTCTTCGGCCGGTCCGTGGCCAACCGGTCGATCTCGCTGGACCGGCGGACCTCGGTCAGATAGGCCTCGAACGCCTCGCGGTGCTCGTCGGTCACCAGCTCCGCGGCCAGCGGCGCGTCGGCGGCGACCACGAAGAAGGTCGCGCCGAACAGGGTGTCCGGACGGGTGGTGAACACGGTGACGGTCCGCTCCTCGGCGGAGCCGGCGGGCTCGATCGCGAAGTCGACGTGCGCGCCCTCCGAGCGGCCGATCCAATTGCGCTGGGCGGTGATCACTCGGTCCGGCCAGGTGGGGGCCAGCACGTCCAGGTCGTCCAGCAGCTCCTGGGCGTAGTCGGTGATCTTGAAGTACCACTGGGTCAGCGCCCGCTTCGTCACCTCCGCGCCGCAGCGTTCGCAGCGCCCGTCCACGACCTGCTCGTTGGCCAGGACGGTCTGGTCGTTGGGGCACCAGTTCACCGGGCTGTTCTTGCGGTAGGCCAGGCCGCGCTCGCGGAAGCGCAGGAACAGCCACTGGGTCCAGCGGTAGTACTCCGGGTCGGAGGTGTGCAGCCGTCGCGACCAGTCGAAGGCGCAGGCGTAGTGCTTGAACGACTGGTACTGGGTCTCGATGTTGGCGTAGGTGTACGCCGCCGGGTGCGCGTCGTTCTTGATCGCGGCGTTCTCCGCGGGCAGCCCGAAGGAGTCCCACCCCATCGGGTTCAGCACCTCGTAGCCGCGCTGCCACCAGTAGCGGGCGATGACGTCGTGCAGCGCCATCACCTCGGCATGACCCATGTGCAGGTCGCCGGAGGGGTAGGGGAACATCGTCAGCGCGTAGCGCTTCTCCCGCGGAGAGTCGTCGTCCGCCCGGAACGGGTCCAGCTCGTCCCACACCGGTGCCCACTTCGCCTGGGTGGCGGCGACGTCGTACGGTCCGCGCTCCGCAGGCTCCGCGGGCTCCCTGGTCTGCTGCTCGCTCATCTCGTCTCTCTCTTGTCTGCTCCGTCTGGCTGGCCCGAAGTGAACTGTCCCAAATGAAAAGTGCCCCTCGGGCACGAGGGGCAGCCGCGTCGGGGTGGGATCCGACGCGGCTAGGGAAGGAGCAGGGTCCTGCGCATGCGCTCAGTCTAGCCCCACCGAAGCGATAGGGTCGCGGCCATGCCTCGCAGACGCCTGGTGGCGGTCGGCGCCGCGCTGGTCGTGATCCCACTCGGCGCCGCCTGCGGCGACGGCACCACGGCGACCATCGTGTCGAGCGCCACACTCGCTCCCACGGCGTGCACGGACGACGGCGGCACCGACCCGGTCGCCACGCCCCGCTTCGTCCGCCGGATCGCCACCGGGGAGACGGGCTGGTTCTCCTCCCCCGGCCTGGTCGACATCGACGCCGACGGTCGCTTGGAGATCGTGGCGCCGTTCTACTCCACGTTCGTCTTCGACGCGACCGGCAAGCAGCTGGGTCGCGGCCGCGCCAGCAAGGGCCGGGTCTACCCGCCGTCGGTGGTCGCCGACCTTGAGCGGGACGGCGTCATGGACATCGTGGTGGCGGGCAACGAGGGCACCGTGGCGGCCTACGAGTTCCGGGGCGGCCGGCTGCACCGCAAGGACGGCTGGCCGGCGTCGACCCGCAGCGGCGGCCAGCGCCCGGAGGGGCGCGGCCTGGCCGCTGCCGACCTGGACGGCAACGGCACGGTGGAGGTCGTCGTGACCACCACCAACACCTCGAGCACCGGGGCCCAGGTGTTCGTGTTCCGGGCCGACGGACGGCGCTACCAGCCGGCCGACGGGCACCGGCCGGCCTGGCCGCGCTACAACCGGCTGCCCGGCCAGGGCAACGACCTGCGCTTCAACAAGGTGGGCAACCACGGGTACGGCGCGTACGGCGAGAACGTCGGCATCGGCAACATCGACGACGACCCCGAGCTCGAGATCATCACCACCTTCGACAACCACCAGATCAATGCCTTCAACCACGACGGCACCTCGATCCTGGCCTCGTCCTGGTTCACCAACCGCGACTCGCGCGCCGAGGGTCGGCGGCTGGGGTGGGGCCAGTTCATCCGCTGGGCCTCCCCGAAGGTCGAGCGACGGCACTACCACCTGCACCGCGGAGCCTGGCCGAGCCCGGCCCGCACGCCGTGGCTGCAGTGGACCGCGTCGCCGCCGTCGGTCGCCGACCTCGACGGGGACGGCCGCAACGAGGTCGTCGGGCTGCCCAACGTCGAGAAGCACATCCCCTACCGCACCCAGGGCTATGCGTTCATGGTGCTCGACGGCGCGCACGGGGACGGATCCCGCTCGGCGCGCCGCCATCCGGGGTTCGTGTCGCTGCCGATGTCGAACAAGCCGGTGCACCGCCCCAGCGGGGACTGGTACCCGCCGTCAGGGATCCCGGCGCCGACCGTCGTGGACCTGACCGGCGACGGCCGTCCCGAGATCGTGGCCGCGCTCCCCGGCGGCAAGGTCTACGCGGTCGGTCCGGACGGCCGGCGGCTGTGGACGTCGACGTACGCCAAGCGGCGCGCCAAGACGTTCGCCTCCGAGGTGGTCGTCGCGGACCTCAACCGCGACGGCAGGCCGGAGCTGGTGTTCGGGACGTACGCGCTGCGCAAGGGGTCCGGGCGACTCGTGGTGCTGTCGGCGGAGGGGCGGCGGCTGTCCGCGACGAAACTGCGGCACCAGGTCCGCAACGGCAACGGCGTCGGGGTGGCGGCGGCGCCGTCGATCGGCGACCTCACCGGCAACGGCACCCTCGAGATCGTGCTCACCACGTTCGACCACGGCGTGGATGTCTACACCGTGCCTGGTTCCGGGGGCGGCTGCCTGCCGTGGCCGACCGGGCGCGGCAACCTGCTCCGCAACGGTGCGGGGCCGGCTACCGCGCCCTGATCTGGCTGGTGGTCAGAGGTCAGCTCACGAACCGCGGCGTGAGCGGCGGGGTCCACCACTCGCCGGAGTTGGCCTTGACCGCACCGATGATGTGCAGCACGAACGCCACGACGAAGGCCAGGGCGAACGTGGCGAAGCCGATCAGGACCAGCATCAGCGGGAACGAGATCAGCAGGACGATGCCCGTCATGATCTGGACGTTGAGGGAGTTGGCGGCGTGCTGGCGCACGAAAGGTCCGCGGTCCTTGTACAGCAGGTAGATGACCAGCGAGCCGACGAAGCCGAGCAGCCCCGCGCTCAGCACCATCGCGACGATCGGCGTCAGGTGGGCGAGCATCCCCCAGGTGCGCTCCTGGTCGGGCGACACGGCCGCGGGGGCCGGGCCCTGGTGGTACGTCGTGTGTGACATTGCGTCCTCCTCTTCTCCCTCCACTCAACCACCTGGGGAGGGCCGGAAGTCCCGTTCCCGGGGGTGCTCCAGGGTCGTCTCGGGGTGCGCTCCGGGGGCCCCTGGAGCCCGCACTAGGGTGAGCCCATGACGGTGACCGACCTGTTCCGGCTCGACGGCAAGGTGGCGGTCGTGACCGGCGCCTCGAGCGGTCTCGGCGTGGCCTTCGCGCAGGCGCTGGCCGAGGCCGGTGCCGACGTGGCGCTCGGCGCACGCCGGGTGGATCGACTCGCCGAGACGGCCGAGCTGGTGACCGCCGCCGGTCGGCGGGCGGTCACGGTGGCCACCGATGTGGCCGACCCCGCCCAGTGCCAGGCGCTGGTCGATGCCGCCGTGGCCGAGCTCGGCCGGGTCGACATCCTGGTCAACAACGCCGGCATCGGCACCGCCGTACCGGCCACCCGGGAGACGCCGGAGCAGTTCCGGCAGGTGATCGACATCAACCTCAACGGCTGCTACTGGATGGCGCAGGCGTGCGGCCGGGTGATGCCGCCGGGGTCGAGCATCATCAACATCTCCTCGGTCCTCGGCCTCACCACCGCGGCGCTACCGCAGGCGGCGTACAGCGCGAGCAAGGCCGGCCTGATCGGGCTGACCCGCGACCTGGCCCAGCAGTGGACGGGCCGTAAGGGCATCCGGGTCAACGCGGTGGCGCCCGGGTTCTTCGAGTCGGAGATGACTGAGCAGTACCCCGACGGCTATCTCGACGCGATGGCCGTGCGGATCCCCGTCGGCCGCAAGGGCGACCCGCGCGAGCTGGCGGCCACCGTGGTCTTCCTCGCCTCGGACGCCGCCGGCTACGTCACCGGACAGACCCTCGCCGTGGACGGCGGGATGACGATCACCTGATCTCGCCGGCGATCCTTGCGATCTCGGCGATGTCGTCGGGGCCGACTCGGCAGCACCCACCGACCAGCCGCGCGCCGTCGTCGAGCCATCGGGTCACCCGGTCCGGGTGGAAGGTCGGCGTCCCCGTCCAGGTGCGGGCGGCGCCGTCCCAGCCCTCCCCGCTGTTGGGGTAGACGACGACCGGCTTCCCGGAGGCTGCGGCGAGCGGCACACAGGCATCGGCGGAGCCGGCCGTGCAGCAGTTGACGCCGACCGCCACGACCTCGGCCACCCCGGCCGCCATGCGGAACGCCTCCGCGACCGGCTCGGCGCGCCTGGTCCGGTCCCCGTCGACGGTCAGCGAGAGCCAGCAGGGCACGCCGATGCCGTCGACCTCCGCGAGCAGCGCCTCCACCTCGGCCAGACACGGAATCGTCTCTATCGCCAGCACGTCCGGCTCGGCCGCGGCCAGGGCGGCGATCCGCGGCCGGTGCCAGCGGCGCAGTCCCGCCACGTCGAGGTCGTAGTCGCCCGTGTACTCCTGGCCGTCGGCGAGCGCGGCGCCGTACGGGCCCACAGATGCGGCCACCCAGCGCCCGGGTGCGCCCGCGGCCGCGTGTCGGGCCAGCTCCACGCTGCGCCGCAGTACGCGCTCCGCGTCTTGGGCGCCGACGCCGCGAGCGGCCAGACCTGCGAAGGAGACCTGGTACGACGCGGTGATCGCGACCTCCGCTCCGGCCGCGTAGAAGTCCTCGTGCGCAGCGATGATCTGGTCGGGGTCGTCGAGCAGCAGCCGGGCCGACCAGAGGGCGTCGGACAGGTCGTGCCCGCGCGCCTCCAGCCTCGTGGCCAGACCGCCGTCCAGCACCACCGGCTGGTTGGCCAGCGCGTCGACGAGCGTTGGGCTCATGCCTTGACGACGATGACCGGGCACTTGCACAGGCCGACCACCTTGTCGGCCACCGAGCCCAGGAGCAGGCCCTCGAGCCGACCCGTGCCACGCGCACCCACCACGACCGCCGCCGCGCTCTCCCCAGCCTGGATCAGGGTCTCCGCGGCCGGAGCCTGGATGGCGTGGAGCTGGAGCTCGGACGCCTCGAGGTCGGCCCACCGTTCGGCGAGGACCTCCTGCACCGCTTCGTTCAGCTCCGGCTCGGAGGGGACGTATCCGAACGGAGCGTCCTTGGGCCGAGGGGCGCTCAGCAGCGAGTACGACCGCACGATGTGCAGCGGCACGCCGCGCCGCTTCGCCTCCCCCACCGCGAACAGCACCGCGGCCCGGGCGTTCTCGGAGCCGTCGTCGCCCACCACGACGCCGGTCGGCCGGAATTCCTCGATGGTGCTCACGTCTCGATCATGTCACTGTCAGGCGCTACCCTCCGTCCGGGGGTGAGCCATGGGGATGCGCCGAGTGCTGCTCGTGCTGCTCTGCGGCGTGTGGCTGGTCGTCGTGGCGGCGCTGGTCCTCTCGATGCTTCCGGGTGTCGGGACGCGGCTCGGGGGCAGGTGGCCGGGCTTCCCGGAGGCCGGCTACCCACAGCGGATCGGCTTCGTCCGGGGCGCACCGGCGCTGCCGGGATCCCCGGGTGCCCTGGCGGCCGTCGTGACCGACAACAACTTCGGCAACACCACTTACGAGGTGCTCGACGCCGCCGGACGCGCGTGGACGGTGCCCAGCGCCGTACCCCCATCGCTGTCACCGGACGGCCTGCTCATCGCCTCCGCCCCCGCCACGATGGACGAGCAGCGCTTCGTGGTGCAGAACGTCGGCGACGGGCGGACCATCACCGGGGAGGAGATCCGGTACGTCGCCGGCGACCCTGGTGCCGACGACGGCCCGCCGGCGGTGGCCGACGCCGCCCTGCTGGCGGTGGCCGACGCCGCCCTGCTGGACTGGTCCGCCGACAGCCGCTTCCTGCTGCTGGCACTTCAGGGCCGGGGCCAGCCCGCCGCTGTCCTGGACGTCGACACCGCCCGCTTGACGACAGTGGCCGGTCGCGGAGCGCCGGCCGGATTCCTGCCCAACGGCGCGGTGGTGCGGGTCCAGGTCACCGGACCCGAGGACTCGCCGGTCGTGCGGGTGTCGTCGACCGTGCCGGGTGGCTCGGTGGGTCCGCCCGTCGTCCTTCGACCCGACGAGCCGTGGGATCCGCCCCGGGGCGGGCTCCGATGGGCGCTGTCCCCCACCGGAGAGCTCATGGTGTGGGACGCGGCTGCGGACGGCGCACGCCGGCTGCGGTGGTTCTCGACCCAGGACGGTGTCGAGGGGCGCAGTGCCACCGCCGAGCTCGACTCGATCTGCGCGGTGGGCTGGCGGGGCGACGACCCGGTCTTCAGCACGAAGACCGAGCTCGAGCAGGCCGAGGCTCTCGCCCTCGGCACTGACGGGGAGCTGGAGTCGCTGGTCGCGATCCACCACCGGATGCAGTCGTTCTGCGTCGCCTTCGCCCGGGACGCGCTGGAGGCCGGGCCGACGCGGATGCTGTGGGGCACGTGGGACGCGACCTGGACGTGGTACTGGCGGCCGCTGCTGCTGGTCGTGCTGCTGCTCGGAGGGCTGGGCGTGTGGCTCGCTACGCGTCGGCGGCGTGCTCGTAGCTCTGGGTCGGCTTCAGACCTGAGTGACCACGTCGGCCAGGTCGAGGCGGGGTAGCCGGTCGAACCACGCGTTCTCGGCCGGGTGGCCGATGTTGACCATGAGGAAGGACTTCCAGCCGGTCTCGGCGAAGAACTCCTCGTCCACGCCGGAGGTGTCGAAGCCGCCCATCGGGCCGGCCGCGAGCCCCGCCGCCCGGACTCCGATCAGGAAGTAGCCAGCCTGGAGGGCGGCGTTGAAGCGCGCCATCGCCTCACGGCCGACCGGGTCGGTGAAGCCGTGCTTCATCCCGGGCCGGTGCGGGAACGTGTGGTCGAGGTGCTCGTGGAAGTCGGGGTCGGCGGCGAGAACGGCGACCAGCGGCGCCTGCTCGGTCTTGTCCCGGTTGCCGTCCGAGACGTGCTTGAGCAGTCGGTCCCGGTTCTCCCGGCCCACCAGCAGGATCCGCAGCGGCTGGGAGTTGATGGCGGTCGGCCCGTACTTGACCAGGTCGTAGATCTCCGCGATCTGCTCAGGCGTCACCGGCTCGTCGGTGAAGGCGTTGGCAGAGCGGGCCTCGCGGAACAGCAGGTCCTGTGTCTCGGGCGGGAGAGCGAGTGTCATGCTGCCGCAACACTAGTTGAATCTTGAATCATCCCCATGGCCGGAGTGAGGCGCGCCACCTCTCGCGGCGGTGGCTCGGCGCCTCGGCGCCCTCGGTCTGCTCGGCCTAGTCGTCGCTACGATCGCGCCCGGACACGTGGGCCAGCACGTCGGGCTCGCCGGTGACGAACCGGTCGGCCTCCTCGCCGCCGTCGCAGCGCAGCAGGGACATCGTCAGCCGCTCGCCGGTGCGCGCCTCCACCCGCCACGCTCCGCCGGACACCTCCCAGCGCAGCAGGCGTTCGAGGTCGGCGGAGCTGTCGGTTGCGAAGCTGCCGGTCGTGGGATCGCCGGTCGCGGAGCTGCCGGACACGGAGCCGGACACGGCTAGCGCGGGCTCTTGACGACGGTGAGCAGGACGGCGGAGTCCTCGACCGCCCGCAGCGCATGCCGAAGCGGTGGGATCGGTGCCAGCTCCCCCGTCTGCAGCGTCTGCTCCTCCTCACCCGTCGACAGCACCACCACTCCCCGGATCACCTGGAGGGTGGCCTCGCCGGGACTCTCGTGCTCGGACAGCTCCTGCCCCGCGACGAGCGCGATCAGGGTCTGCCGGAGCTCATGCTCGTGACCGCCGTACACAGTGCTCGCCGCGCGACCACTCGCCGCCTCCCGCGCGGTGGCCAGCTCCGTCTCCACCAGCTCGACCAACGACGTCGACTCCACGCCATCCCTCCGTCCCGGCCGCCGTGTGCTGCCGTCCCACCCAGCCTACGGGTCGGCGCCATTCCCGACGTACCAACCGTTTTGGCTCTCGATCGGCGGTTTCACGACCAAAATGGTTGGTACGTCGCGCGCAGGGAACCGGCAGACAGCAAGAAGAGTCGGTGGAGCTGAGGGGACTCGAACCCCTGACCCCCTGCATGCCATGCAGGTGCGCTACCAGCTGCGCCACAGCCCCGGCGCCCGTCTCCGGGCAACCCGGGAATCCTATCCCTGGGCTTCCTCCGAGGCGAAATCGGGCGTGGTGGCACGGCGGTGGGCGGTGAGGTTGTACGCCGCAAGCCGGGGCCGCTGGTCCTCGGGCCGCTGCTCGAGCACCGCCCAGGCCCCGTTGTCGAGCACCCGCAGGGACCGGATCGCGCTCAACGGCCAGCCGATCAGCGCGAAGATGCCGACCCGGATGGCGGATCCATGCCCCACCACGAGGCCAACCTCACCGGCGTCGACGGTGGACAGGAGTTCAGAGAGCGCCGGCAGGATCCGACCCGCCACATCGTCGGGGCTCTCCTCGCCCGCTACCAGCGGTCCGGGAGTCCCGGAGGACCAGGCCCGGAACTGCTCCGGGTACCGCTCGGCGAACTCCGTACGGGTCAGCCCGGAACGGACGCCGACGTCGAACTCGCGCAACCGCTGGTCCGGGGTCGGCTCCAGGCCGGTGGCGTCCTGGACCAGACGTGCCGTCTCGTACGCCCGGGCCAGGTCGGAGGTCCACAGGCCGGCCGGACGCAGCGACGCCAGGCACTGGGCCGCATCGCGTCCCTGCTCGCGACCGACGTCGTCGAGCTGCACGTCGGTGTGCCCCTGGGCCCGGTCGATCGCGTTCCAGGACGTACGACCGTGCCGCAGCAGGACCAGCCGCCGCGCCTCAGGCACCCGGCGCCTCGACCGTCAGGTCCGCGGGGAGCGCGATCTCGGGGCAGTCACGCCACAAGCGCTCCAGCGCGTAGAACTGCCGCTCCTCCTCGTGCTGGACGTGCACCACGATGTCGCCGTAGTCGAGCAGCACCCACCGGCCCTCCCGGTGCCCCTCCCGCCGGATCGGCTTCGCGTCGAGGTCGCGCAGCTTGTCCTCGATCTCCTCGACGATCGCCTTGACCTGTCGGTCGTTGGTACCGGAGACCAGCAGGAACGCGTCGGTGATCGCCAGCTGCTCGCTGACGTCGAAGGCGATGAGGTGCTGCCCCAGCTTGTCGGAGGCGGCTCGCGCCGCGGCATGGACGAGGGAGATCGCGTGGTCGGTCGCGGTCACTCAGAACGGCCCTTCGTGGACGAGGTGGACGAGGTGGAGGCGAGGGATGGGGTGAGAGCGGGTTGGGCAGAGGGAACCGGAGCGTTGCCCGGGGAGTAGAGGTTGTGCTTGGCGATGTACTGCACGACCCCGTCGGGCACCAGGTACCACACCGGCTCGCCGCGCCGCTCGCGGTCGCGACAGTCGGTGGAGGAGATCGCCAGCGCCGGGATCTCCACCATGGTGACCCGGTCGGCGGGGATCTCGCCCAACGTCGCCGGGTCCATCGCGTACCCCGGCCGGGTGCACCCCACGAACCTCGCTAGCTCGAACAGCTCCCCCGCGTCGCGCCAGGTGAAGATGTCGGCCAGCGCATCCGCCCCGGTGATGAAGTACAGGTCGACGTCGGGAAGCTGTGCGTGCAGGTCGCGCAGCGTGTCGATCGTGTACGTCGGACCTTGCCGGTCGATGTCCACGCGGGACACGGTGAACCGGGGGTTCGCGGCGGTGGCGATCACGGTCATGAGATAGCGGTGCTCGGCGGGCGAGACCTGCCGGTCCGACTTCTGCCACGGGTCACCGGTCGGGACGAAGACGACCTCGTCCAGGTCGAACCAGGACTGCACCTCGGAGGCGGCCACCAGGTGCCCGTGGTGGATCGGGTCGAAGGTGCCGCCCATCACGCCGACACGGCGGCGCGAGGGGTCCGCGGGCTGCGGCACGTTCAGCTGTGGTCTCGTCCCGCCCCGAAGACCAGCAGTACGACCAGGGCGAAGACGAGGATGCCCAGGGTGATGCCCCCCACGGCGTACGGGTGGATCGAGTGCACGATGGCGCTGGACGACATGGCGACAGCCTACCGGTCGTCCTCGTCGAGCACCGATCGCCTCACCGGACGTGGCCGTCTCCGGTGACGACGTACTTGGTCGAGGTCATCTCGGGGAGACCCATCGGCCCCCGGGCGTGGAGCTTCTGGGTGCTGATGCCGATCTCCGCGCCGAACCCGAACTCACCGCCGTCGGTGAACCGGGTCGAGGCGTTAACCAGGACGGCGGCGGAGTCGACCTCGAGGGTGAAGCGGCGGGCGGCGGCCAGGTCTTCGGTGACGATCGCGTCGGTGTGCTGGCTGGAGTGGCGTCTGATGTGGCCGATCGCATCGTCCAGGGAGTCGACCACGCGGGCGGAGATGTCGAGGGAGAGGAACTCGGCGTCGTCGTCGTCGGAGGTGACGGGGACCACCTCGCCGAACCGGCCGAAGTCCTCGTCCCCGTGGATGGTGACCCCGTGCTCCTGGAGGGCGGGCACCACGCGCGGCAAGAACGCCTCGGCCACCTCCCGGTGCACGAGCAGGGACTCGGCTGCGTTGCAGACACTGGTGCGGTGCGTCTTGGAGTTCACCACGATCGCCAGCGCCTTCGCCAGGTCGGCCGCGGCGTCGACGTACACATGGCAGTTGCCGACGCCAGTCTCGAGCACCGGCACGGTGGACTCCTCGACGACCGAGCGGATCAGGCCGGCCCCGCCGCGCGGGATGAGCAGGTCGACGAGGCCACGAGCCCGCATCAGCACCTTGACGCTCTCGTGGGAGTCGCCGGGCACCAGCTGGATCGCGTCGGCGGGCAGGCCCTCGGCGGCGACGGCGTCGCGGAGAGCAGCCACGATGGCCTCGTTGCTGGACCGGGCACTGGAGCTGCCGCGCAGCAGCACGGCGTTGCCCGACTTCAGGCAGATGCCGGCGGCGTCGGCGGTGACGTTGGGGCGGGCCTCGTAGATCATCCCGATCACGCCGAACGGCACCCGCACCTGCCGCAGCTCGAGCCCGTTCGCGAGGGTGGACCCGCGGACCACCTCGCCCACCGGGTCGGGCAGGCCGGCGACGTCGCGGAGTCCCTGAGCCATCCCGGCGAGGCGGTCGTGGTCGAGGCGCAGCCGGTCGATGATGTTCGGCGGGGTGCCGCCGCTCTCGGCGCGCGCGATGTCGTCGGCGTTGGCGGCGAGGATCGCCGGCTCGGCAGCGAGCAGGGCCTCGGCCATGGCTTCGAGGGCCCGGTCCTTCACCGCCCTGGTCGCCAGCGCCAGCGCGTAGCTCGCCTCCCGCGCCCGCTCCGCCGCGGCCAGCACGGGGTGGGTCTCGCTCATGCCCTCCAGCCTAATGCGCTGCCCCACCCCCGACTGCCGCGCCCTTACCGTCGCCAAAGCCGCCCGATTTCGCCCTCCGGGCGACGGCAACCCCGCGGTAGTCGGGGGAACCCGGGAAGCGGGTCAGCCCTTACGGGCCTTCACGTGCTCGGTGAGGGCGGGGAGTACGGCGTGCAAGTCGCCCACGACACCGAAGTCGACGAGCTCGAAGATCGGCGCCTCCTCGTCCTTGTTGACCGCGACGATCGTCTTCGAGGTCTGCATGCCGGCCCGGTGCTGGATCGCGCCGGAGATCCCGTTGGCGATGTAGAGCTGCGGCGACACGGTCTTGCCGGTCTGGCCGACCTGGTAGGAGTGCGGCACCCACCCGGAGTCAACGGCGGCCCGGGAGGCACCCACGGCGGCGCCGAGCGCGTCGGCCAGCGCGTCCACCGGCCCGAAGTCGCCACCGGTCCCGCGCCCGCCGGAGACCACGACGGCGGCCTCGGTGAGCTCCGGGCGACCGGAGGCCTCACGCGGCTGCGAGGCCACGATCTGCGCCCCCTTCGCAGCGTCGGAGACGGTCGCGGCGAACTCCTCGACGGCGCCGGCTCCGGCGGCCTCCTCCGGGTTCGCGGCGTTGGGCTTCACGGTGATGATCGGGGTGCCGGTCGTCACCGAGGCGGCGACGGTGTAGTTGCCCGCGAACACGCTCTGCGTGGTGACCGGCCCGTCGGCGCCCGGCTGGACGTCCACGGCGTCGGTGATCAGCCCGGACCCGAGCTTGATCGCCAGCCGCCCGGCGACCTCCTTGCCCTCCGCCGAGGAAGGGATCAGGATCGCGGCCGCCGAGGTCTTCTCGGCCAACTGCTGCAGCGCCTCGGCCTTCGGGGCGACCAGGTAGCCGCGGATCTGCGTGTCGTCGACGACGTACACCTTCTCCGCGCCGTACCCCTTCACCGCCTCGGCCACGGCGGCGCCCTGCGCGCCGGGACCGATGTAGACCGCCGACGGCTCGCCCAGCCGACGGGCGATCGTCAGCAGCTCGTACGTCGGCTTGCGGACCGCTCCGTCGACGTGGTCGACCAGCACCAGAATCTCAGCCATTGCCCTGCGCTCCTCAGATGAACTTCTTGGCGGCGAGGAAGTCGGCCAGCGCCTGAGCGCCCGACCCGTCCTCGTCCTTGACGATCTCTCCGGCCGTGCGCGGCGGCCGCGCGGTGGTCTCGGCCACCGCCGTCCACGCCACCGACAGCCCCACCTGGTCGGCCCCGATGCCCAGGTCGGCGAGCGAGTAGGTCTCCAGCGGCTTCTTCTTCGCGGCCATGATCCCCTTGAACGAGGGGTAGCGCGCCTCGCCGGACTGGTCGGTCACCGACACCACCGCCGGCATCGTGGCCCCCACGACCTCGGTAGCGGTGTCGCCGTCGCGCTTGATCCGGATCTGGTCGCCCTGGGTCTCCAGGACCGCGGCCAGGGTCACCTGCGGCCAGCCGAGCCGCTCGGCCACCATCGCCGGCACCACGCTCATCTCACCGTCGGTGGACGCCATCCCGCAGATCACCAGGTCCACGCCGCCGTCGGACCCGGCCTTCTTCACCGCCTCGGCCAGCACCAGGCTGGTGGCGACGGCGTCGGAGCCGGCGATCGCGTCGTCCGCGACGTGCACGCCCTGGTCGGCACCCATCTGCAGCGCCTTGCGCACCGCGTCCACTGCCTTCTCCGGCCCCACGCTGAGCGCGGTGACGGTGATCTCCTCGCCCTCGCGCTTCTCCTTGACCTGGAGCGCCTGCTCGACGGCGTACTCGTCCAGCTCGGACAGCAGGCCGTCCACGCCGACCCGGTCGACCGTCAGGTCGTCCTCGAAGCGCCGGTCGGCGGTCGCATCGGGCACGTACTTCACGCAAACGACAATGTTCATGGTGGTGTGGCCGGGGTCGGCCCCTCCTGGTCTACAAGGCGGCCCCGCCGTTCGCTTCCGGCGGGCAGATGCCCTGCGAGGTTACCTGTCGGCCGCTCTTCCCCGGTACCTGAGACGGCGTGGAGTCAGTCACAGACAGCCACTGCCGCATGGGGGATCAACGGCCCACGAACGTGGCCTTCCCGGGGCCGTTCTCGATGAAGGACTCCATGCCGATCGTGCGGTCCTCGGTGGCGAACAGTGAGGCGAACTGCTGCCGCTCGATCTCCAGCCCGGTCTCCAGGTCGGTCTCGAGGCCGCGGTCGATGGCCTCCTTCGCCGCACGCAAGGCGTACGTCGCGGCACCGGCGAACCGGGCGGCCCAGGCCATGGCCTCGGGGTACACCTGGTCCGCGGGCAGCACCCGATCGACCAGGCCGATCGCCAGCGCCTCCTCGGCCGGCACGAACCGGCCGGTGAAGACCAGGTCCTTGGCCTTGCTCGGCCCGACTAGGCGGGAGAGCCGCTGCGTGCCGCCCGCGCCCGGGATGATGCCCAGCTGGATCTCCGGCTGCCCCAGCACCGCGTTGTCCGCGGCGAACCGCACGTCGGCGCACAGGGCCAGCTCGCAGCCGCCGCCCAGGGCGTAGCCGGTCACCGCGGCCACCACCGGCTTGGGGATCCGGGCGACGGCGCTGAGGGAGGACTGCAGCGGACCGGAGCGGCGGACCATGTCGGTGTGCGACATCGCGGCCATCTCCTTGATGTCCGCTCCGGCGGCGAAGACCCGCTCCCCGCCGTACACCACGACCGCCTTCACGTCCTCGCGGTCGGCCGCCTCCTCGGCGGCGGCGCGGATCTCCTCCTGCATCTGCCGGTCGAGTGCGTTCATCTTCGGCCGGTCCAGCCGCAGGGTGGCCACGCCCTCCGCCACCTCGAGTCGCACGAAGTCCGCCATCACCGCTCCTGGTTGCTCGTCTGCCGGTCCCGCCGAGCCTAGCGAGCAAGCGTGTCAGCGCGGTCCGGCGGGACCGGCGGCGGTCTCCCGACCGGTTGCTGGGCACAATGTCCCGGTGAGCCCCCACCGATGGCGCTGGAGCACCCGCGACGAGACCGCACCGGTGTGGCCGGGGTACCACCAGCAGCTCGGGGCCACCTGGACGCCGGAGGCCACGAACTTCGCGGTGTGGTCCCCCGAGGCGACCAGCCTGTGGGTGTGCCTGTTCGACGAGGACGGCACCGAGACCCGGCATCAGCTCACCGAGCACACGCTCGGGGTCTGGCACGGGCAGGTCCCCGGCGTCCCGGTCGGCCAGCTCTACGGCTTCCGCGCCGATGGGCCGTGGGACCCTGCGCACGGTCAGCGCTTCAACCCCGAGAAGCTGCTGCTCGACCCCTACGCCCGCGCCATCACCGGACAGCCGGTGATGGGCCCGGCCCTCTATGCGTACGACGTCAAGCGTCCCGACCGGCCGAGCCGGCGCGACTCCGCCCCGTCGATGCCGCGCTGCGTCGTGGTGCACGACGAGTATGACTGGGGCGACGACCGGCAGCTGCGCACCCGTTGGCGCGACACCGTGATCTACGAGCTGCACGTGAAGGGCTACACCCAGCTGCACAACGAGATCCCGGAGCACGAGCGGGGCACGTTCGCCGGGCTCGGCAGCCATACGGTGACCCGCTACCTGCAGGACCTCGGGGTGACGGCGGTCGAGCTGCTCCCCGCGCAGCACTTCTTCACCGAGCCCGCCGTGGCGGGTCGCGGGATGACCAACTACTGGGGCTACAACACCATCGGGTTCCTCGCCCCACACTCGGCCTACTCCTCCTCCGGCGAGCGCGGCGAGCAGGTCCGAGAGTTCAAACAGATGGTCCGCAACTTCCACGAGGCCGGCATCGAGGTGTTCCTCGACGTCGTCTACAACCACACGGCCGAGGGTGGCTCGGACGGCCCCGTGTACTCCTTCCGCGGCTTGGACGATCACGGCTTCTACAAGCGCTCCGGCACCGGCGCCGATGCGTACTGGGACGTCACCGGCTGCGGCAACACCGTCGACTCCGGCAACCTGGCCGCGCTGCGGCTGATCCTCGACTCACTCCGGTATTGGGCCTCCGAGATGCATGTGGACGGGTTCCGGTTCGACCTGGCGTCCGCGCTGGCCCGGACCGGGCACAACATCGACATGGCCAGCGCCTTCCTCACCACCATCGCCCAGGACCCCGTGCTGCGGCACGTGAAGCTGATCGCCGAGCCGTGGGACGCCTCGATGGACGGCTACCGAGTGGGCTCGTTCCCACCCCCGTGGGTCGAGTGGAACGACCGCTTCCGCGACACGATGCGCGACTTCTGGCTCGACTCCGGGGGCATCCGCGACGTGGCCTCCCGGCTGGCGGGCTCCTCCGACCTGTACGCCGATGACGGCCGCTCGCCGTACGCGTCGGTGAACTTCATCACCGCCCACGACGGGTTCACGCTGCGCGACCTGGTGTCGTACGACGCCAAGCACAACAAGGGCAACGGGGAGGACAACCGGGACGGCACGGACAACAACCGATCGGCCAACCACGGCGTCGAGGGCGAGACCGACGACGAGGAGATCGTGGCGCTGCGCCGACGCCAAGCGGCCAATCTGATGCTTACCCTCTGCCTGTCCAGCGGATCGCCGATGATCACCGCCGGCGACGAGCGGGGCCGGACCCAGCGCGGCAACAACAACGCCTACGTCCAGGACAACGAGATCTCCTGGGTTGACTGGCGCCCCGACGACGCCTGGCTCGACGTCTACGAGATCACGAAGGCGGCCCTCCGCCTGCGTCGCGAACACCAGGCGCTACGACAGCGCCACCACTTCGACGGCACCCCCTCCATCGACGGCGGCCCCAAGGACCTGGCGTGGATGCACCCGTCGGGGCGCGAGATGGAGGAGCCGGACTGGTACGACGCGAGCCTGCACGTGGTGGGCATGTTCGTGTCCGGCGACCCGCTGCGCTCACCCGGCCCGTACGGCGAGCAGCAGCGCGACAGCTCCTTCCTGATCTGGCTCAACGCCGGCATCGAACCGGTGGCCCTGGTCCATCCGCCGAACGACTGGGTCGACCATGGCGAGGTGGTGCTGTCCACGGACGAGGCGCACCCTGCCGGAACCCCGGTCCTGGCCGGGGACACCATCACGCTCGCGGGGCGCTCCGCATTGGTGCTGCGCCAGCACTGACCGCCCGGAGGCACGTCTCAACCCGCCCGGAGGCACGTTTCAACCCGCCCGGAGGCACGTTTCAACGGGGCTAGGCGGGGGGGAGGGCGACGAGGCCCAGCTCGGCGAGGGAGGCGAGGGAGTCGTTGCGGGGGATGACCCGGACGGTGTACCCGAAGGCGCCGGAGTGGTCGATGCGGACCTCGGCGTCGAAGCGGTGCCGACCACCCTCGTAGCTCTCGACCAGGCCCATCGGGGTGCTGGAGGTGGTGGAGCCGACGAGGACGTCCTCGGCCGTCGTCACCCCATGCACCACCTGCACCTCCACGTCCTCGGGCGAGAGCGCGCCGAGCGACACGAAGGACCGAACGGTCAGCGTGGCCCCGACCTCCGGGGCCTCGCTGACGCCGCTGGACTCCACGTGGTCGACCCGCACCGACGGCCACTCCTTGCGGACCCGCCGCTTCCACACCGCCAGCTCGGCGGCGCCGGTGAAGTCGGAGTTGAGGGAGCGGGCGGTGTGGGCGGCCGGGGCGTACAGCTCGCGCACGTAGTCGCGCACCATCCGGGTTGCCAGCACCTTGGGCCCGAGGGACTTCAGGGTGTGCCGCACCATCTCCAGCCAGCGCAGCGGCACCCCCTCCTCGTCGAGGTCGTAGAACCGCGGCGCCACCTCGTTCTCGATCAGGTCGTAGAGCGCGGTCGCCTCGAGCTCGTCACGCCGGTCGGGGTCCTCCACACCGTCGGCGGAGGGGATCGCCCAGCCGTTGTTGCCGTCGTACCACTCGTCCCACCACCCGTCCTTGATGGACAGGTTGAGCCCGCCGTTGAGGGCCGCCTTCATCCCGGAGGTGCCGCACGCCTCGTAGGGCCGCAAGGGGTTGTTGAGCCAGACGTCGCAGCCGGGGTAGAGCGGCTGCGCCATCGCGATGTCGTAGTTCGGCAGGAACACCAGCCGGTGCCGGACCTCGGGGTCGTCGGCGAACTTGACCATCTCCTGGATGAGCTTCTTGCCGCCGTCGTCGGCCGGGTGGGACTTCCCGGCGATGACCAGCTGGATGGGCCGCTCAGGATGGAGCAGCAGCTCCTTGAGCCGGTCGGGGTCGCGCAGCATCAGGGTGAGCCGCTTGTACGACGGCACCCGGCGCGCGAAGCCGATGGTGAGGACGTCCGGGTCGAGGGCGTTGTCGATCCACGACAGCTCGGCGGTCGAGAAGCCACGCTTGAGCGAGGACCGGGCGAGCCGGATCCGGGCATCCTTGATCAGCGCCTCGCGGAGCCGGCGCTTGAGGTCCCAGATCTCCTTGCCGGGGATCTCGTCGACCAGCGGCCAGTAGTTGTCGACCTCGTCGGAGTCCGAGGCCGGCGCGACGCCCCGCGCGGCCGCGAGGGCGAAGATCTCCGGGGCCACCCAGGTGGGCGCGTGCACGCCGTTGGTGATCGACCCGATCGGCACCTCCGCCTCGTCGAAGGCCGGCCACAGCCCGTTGAACATGCCCCGGGACACCTGCCCGTGCAGCAGCGAGACGCCGTTGGCGCGCTGGGCGAGTCGGAAGCCCATCACCGCCATGTTGAACACACCCGGGTCGCCACCGGCGAAGTCCTCCGCACCCAGCGCCAGGATCCGGTCCACGGGTACGCCGGGCACCGGGCTCGAGCCGCCGAAGTACTGCTCGATCAGCTCCCGCGGGAACCGGTCGATCCCGGCCGGGACCGGGGTGTGAGTGGTGAACACCGTGCCCGCGCGCGACACCTCCAGGGCGGTGTCGAAGTCCAGGCCCGGGCCGCCCTCGGCCACGGTCAGCTCCCGGATCCGCTCCAGCCCGAGGAAGCCGGCGTGGCCCTCGTTGGTGTGGTAGACCTCCGGCTCCGGGGCCCCGGTGATCCTGGAGAACGCGCGCAGCGCGCGCACGCCGCCGACGCCGAGCAGCAGCTCCTGCCGCAGCCGGTGCTCGTGGGCTCCGCCGTACAGCCGGTCGGTGACGTCGCGGAAGTGCTGGGGGTTCTGCTCCACATCGCTGTCGAGGAGCAGCAGCGGCACCCGGCCGACGCTGGCCACGAAGATCCGGGCCACCAGGTCCGGCTCGTCCGGGATGGCGATCGAGACGGTGGCCCGGGTGCCATCGGTCTCGCGCAGCGGCACCAGCGGGAGCTCGTCGGGGTCCATCACGGGGTAGGTCTCCTGCTGCCAGCCCTCGCGCGACAGCGACTGCTTGAAGTAGCCGTGCTTGTAGAGCAGCCCCACCCCGATGATCGGCACGCCCAGGTCCGAGGCGGCCTTGAGGTGGTCACCGGCCAGAATGCCCAGACCGCCGGAGTACTGCGGGAGCACGGCGGTGATGCCGTACTCGGGCGAGAAGTAGGCGATGGCGCGCGGCGGTGCCTCGCCGCTGCTGTGGTGGTACCAGCGCTCCTCGTTCAGGTACGTCGCCAGATCGTCGCTGGCCGCCTGAAGCGCGGACCGGAAGCCCTCGTCGGCCGCGAGCTCGTCCAACCGACGGCGGCCCACCGCGCCGGCCAGCCGCACCGGGTCGTGGTTGACCGTCTCCCACAGCTCGGGGTCCACCGCCCGGAAGACCTCCTGCGACGGCGGGTGCCACGTCCAGCGCAGATTGCTCGCCAGCGTGTTCAGGGCGAGGAGCTCGGGAGGCAGGACGGGTCGGACGGTGAATCGACGGATTGCGCGCACAGCAGGACGGTAGCGCCAAAGTTTGAACGATCCAACACGCGGCCCTCCACCGACGTGCCCGCCTTGCGAAGGTCCGCACGGTCGGCAAGGGTTGATGCATGGTCGGCCGCATCCCCGTCATGAACGTGTCCCCGATCGTCGACCTCGGCCGACTGCCCGCCAAGGCCACCCTGGGCGAGCCCTTCCCCGTCGACGCGTCGGTCTTCCGGGAGGGACACGACCGCCTCTCCGCCGAGGTGGTGCTCACCGGCCCGGACCGCAAGAAGCGCCCGCCGGTGCGGATGACCCCCGACGGCGCGCACCCCGACCGCTACCGGGCCTGGGTCACCCCGGACCAGCCGGGCGCGTGGACCTTCGAGATCCACTCCTGGTCCGACCCCTGGGCTACCTGGCTGCACGACGCCGACATCAAGATCCGCGCCGGCGTCGACGTGGAGCTGATGTTCGCCGAGGGCCGGCTGCTGCTCCAGCGGGCCGCGCGTGGGCTGCGCCGCGGCGACGCCCCGGCGCGGACCAGGATCCGGGCGGCCATCGACGCCGCCAAGGACAAGAAGCGACCGATCCAGGCCCGGCTGGCCGGCATGCAGGACCCCGACCTCCAGGCCACGCTGGCCGAGCGGCCGCTGCGCGACCTGGTCACCGTCACCGGCCCGTTCCCCGTGTACGCCGACCGCCCGCGGGCGCTGTTCGGCAGCTGGTACGAGCTGTTCCCCCGCTCCGAGGGCGCCACCGTCGACCCCGACACGGGCGCGGTCACCCCCGGCACGCTGCGCACGGCGGCCGACCGGCTCGAGGCGGTCGCGGCGATGGGCTTCGACGTGGTCTACCTCCCCCCGGTCCACCCGATCGGCGAGGTCAACCGGAAGGGCCCCAACAACACCCTCACCCCCGGCCCGGACGACCCCGGCTCACCCTGGGCGATCGGCAGCCGGCACGGCGGGCACGACGCGATCCACCCCGACCTGGGGACCTTCGAGGACTTCGACCACTTCGTCGCCCGCGCCACCGAGCTCGGGCTGGAGGTGGCCATCGACCTAGCCCTGCAGGCCGCTCCGGACCACCCGTGGGTCACGGCCCATCCCGAGTGGTTCACCACCCGCGCCGACGGCACCATCGCCTACGCCGAGAACCCGCCGAAGAAGTACCAGGACATCTACCCGATCAACTTCGACAACGACCCCGACGGGATCCGCCGGGAGGTGCTGCGGGTCGTCCGGCTCTGGATGTCGCACGGCGTGCGGATCTTCCGGGTCGACAACCCGCACACCAAGCCGCTGACGTTCTGGGAGTGGCTGCTCGCCGAGGTCCGGCGCACCGATCCCGACGTCGTGTTCCTGTCCGAGGCGTTCACCCGCCCGGCGATGATGCGCGGGCTGGGGGCGATCGGCTTCCACCAGTCCTACACGTACTTCACCTGGCGCAACGCCAAGTGGGAGATCGCCGAGTACCTCCACGAGCTGGCCACCGAGTCCGACCACCTGATCCGGCCGAACTTCTTCGTCAACACCCCCGACATCCTGCACGCCTACCTGCAGTACGGCGGGCCGCCGGCGTTCAAGATCCGGGCGGTGATCGCCGCCACGGGCTCCCCCAGCTGGGGGGTGTACGCCGGCTACGAGCTGTTCGAGCACGTGGCGGTCCGGCCCGGGAGCGAGGAGTACCTCGACTCGGAGAAGTACCAGATCAAGGTCCGGGACTGGGCGGGCGCGGAGGAGACCGGGCGCAGCCTGGCGCCGTACCTGACCCGGCTCAACGAGATCCGCCGCGCGCACCCGGCGCTGCAGCTGCTGCGCAACGTCACGATCCACCACAGCGACGACGAGAACGTGCTGGTGTTCAGCAAGTCCGCCGGCGACGACACCGTCATCGTGGTCGTCAACGTCGACCCGCACGGCGCGCGGGAGACGATGGTGCACCTGGACATGCCGGCGCTGGGGATGGACTGGACGGACTCGTTCCTGGTCCGTGACGAGCTCACCGGGCAGAGCTGGAGCTGGTGGGAGCACAGCTACGTGCGGCTGGACCCGCACGTCGAGCCGGCCCACATCCTCTCGGTGCGGAGGTCCGGGTGAGCGCCGCGGTCCCCGCCCCCGTCCCCGACCCGGACGGCGAGCACGCCGAGTGGTTCAAGACGGCGGTGTTCTACGAGGTCCTGGTGCGCTCCTTCCGGGACTCCAACGGGGACGGCGCCGGGGACTTCATCGGCCTCACCGAGAAGCTGGACTACCTGGCCTGGCTGGGGGTCGACTGCCTCTGGGTGCCGCCCTTCTACACCTCCCCACTGCGCGACGGCGGGTACGACGTCGCGGACTACACCGGCATCCAGGACGAGGCCGGGACCGTCGAGGACTTCCGGCGGTTCCTCGACGCCGCCCACGACCGCGGGCTGCGGGTGATCATCGACTTCGTCATGAACCACACCAGCGACCAGCACCCGTGGTTCCAGGCCTCGCGCAGCGACCCCGACGGCCCTTACGGCGACTTCTACGTGTGGTCGGACAGCGACGAGCTCTACG
>CAZKEZ010000024.1:0-20637 GCA_964551905.1 uncultured Nocardioides sp.
GAAATGGGTCACGCCCCGGCCCCGGGCCTACCTACATCCTCACTGTCTCGAAACCAGGCTCAGCCGGGTGCGCAGGTCTCGAAACCAGCAGGACCGAAGGGCTGGTCGTGCCCCTCCCGGCCGTCCGGACATCGTGGGATCTCCGGCACATGCTGCCGAATTTCACACGATGTTCGCGAGTTCGCGGGTTGAGGAGCGCCCTTCGAGACAGCGGCGAGCTCGCTGGTTGAGGAGCGAGCTTGCGAGCGTCTCGAAACCAGGCTGGGGCTCAGCCGGGGGCGTCGGTCTCGTCGAACTCGAGCTCCTCGAGCGACTCCTCCGGCTCGTCGTACTCCAGCAGCGACCGCACCGCCGGGTCGTCGGCCGCGGTCAGCCAGGGGCAGACGGCGTCGCGGATCCGGAACTGCTCGCGACCCGGCTCGTTGAGCACGTCGTGCAGGCGGTCGCCCGGCTCGTCCGGCGCCACGGACTGACCCAGCGGGAGCAGGTCGACCTCGACATCGAGGATCCCGAGCCCGGTCTCGTACACCCGGGTGGGACCCAGCCGGCGCAGCATCGCCAGCGAGGCCGGGTTGTCGGCGGCCACCTCGGTCAGCAGGTGGGTCACCCCCTCGGGACGCCGCTCCATGAGCGCGTCCAGCAGGATGGTGGCCACGCCTCGCCCGTGCCAGTCGTCCTTGACGGTCACCGCCACGTCGGCGGCGTCCGGCTGGTCGACGTACCGCACGCAGCGGGCGATCCCGGCCGGCACCAGCTCGTCGCCCACCTCGGCCATCAGGATGAGGGCCACGTGGTCGACGCCGTCGACCTCGTCGACCAGGTGCTTGAGCATGGCTTCGCTCAGATGCAGGACCGGGCCGAGGAAGCGGCGGCGTCGGGACTCCGGGGACAGCGTCTCGAACTCGCGGACCAGGGCCTCGCGGTCGGTGGGCAGCAGCGGCCATACCCAGCAGGCGGTGCCGTCGCGGAGGGTACGGCGGTCGCTCATGATGCGACTCCCTCGTCGAGTCGATCCTCGACCGCGGTGAACCACTCCACCAGCGACCGCGCCTGCTGCCAGTCGGCGCGCACCACGTCGACCAGGTCGCTCGTGTGGATCACTGGTTCGAAGCCGTGTAGCCGGCACACGCTCAGCGACCGGTGTCGGAGCAGGTCGATCCGCGGGTGGTCCTGGCCGTAGCCGCGGGGTGAGGTCTTCAGGCGATCGCCGCTGCGCTCCCACCCGTCGTCCTCGAGTCGCTGCAGGATCCGCTGGAGCCGACGGCCGGCCCGGTCGTCGTCGATGGCCTCGCGGATCGCCGCGAGCCGGGCGGAGGAGGCGTCGTAGAACCCGGCGCAGGTCCGCAGGCCGCGGGCGGAGAGCTCGACGTACCAGCCCGTCGCGGGGCCGCTGGCGACGTACCCGCCCTGATGGGTCTTGTAGGGCGTCTTGTCCTTGGCGAACCGGACGTCGCGGTAGGGCCGGAAGATCTTCGCCTCCCCGAACTCCGGCTCGAGCGCTCGGCACAGGGCGATCATCGGTGCCCGGACGGCGTCGTCGTACACCGCCCGGTGGGCCTCCCAGAACGAGCGGGTGTTGTCGACCTCGAGATCGTCATAGAAGTCCAGCGCAGCTTCAGGGAAACCGGTGAACTCCACACCCTCATGCTAGGGGTGCGCCGTGACCTGCTCGTCGCCTTCCTCGGTGAGTGCGGTCACAGTGAGCGCGTCGTCGCCGCAGCGCAGCGGCACCGTGACGAAGCCCTCGCCGCCGCCGGGGGCCTCGTAGACCACGTCCAGGCTCCCGTCGCTGCGCCAGCGCAGGACCTGGCCGGGCTGGTCGGGACCGGCGGGGTCGCGGGCGAAGTACGCCGCGTCCCCGCAGGCCAGCAGGCTGCGGGTGAGGGCGGGGCCGAGGTCGACGTAGCCGTCGCCGAGCGTGGCGTAGACGCGGGCGGCCTCGATCCGCTTCTCCCGGGGGATCACCGACCACACCCTGCCGTCCGGCAGGAGCACCCCCTCCCAGCCCTTGCAGTCGGGTACGCCCGCGAACGGCTCGAGCGTCCCGTCCGCGACGGCGGCCACGGTGCGGCACGAGGGCCGGGAGTCGTCGAAGGTCATCAGGGCGTCTCCGGCCGCGGTGGCGCGGGTGCTGCTGAAACCGTGGCGGGGCTCGGCGCACCACAAGACAGCGGCGTCGGGTGCTTCTGCTCCGGGGGCGAGGTCCGCCCCCGCCAGGCAGTACGCCCCGTCGCGCACCGTCGGGTAGAGCACCCGCGCCCCGGGCGGCTCCGCCGCCGGGCCCAGCGCCCAGCTCCCGCCGGTGGTGGTGGGGACGCTGGAGTCGGCGTCCAACGCCGTACGTCGGCCGCTGGCCAGCTCGACGGCGACGGCGCGGGCCGGCCGCACCTCCCGCTGGTCCTGGCTGACGACGAGCGCGAAGCCGCCGGCCAGGAACGCGTCCGAGATCCGACCGCGGGGACCCGCCGGCAGGGTGATCGGCGCCCGGTCAGACGAGGTGTTGTCGAGAACCGCCCGGTCACCGGTGGCCGGCACGGTCAGGCTCCAGTCACCCGAGACCGTGACCGTGTCCTCGACGGACCCGGGCACCTCGTGCCAGTCGAGCAGGTCGGTCCCGGGCTCCACTCGGGTGGGTGCGTCGGAGGGGCCGCCGTTCGGCCCGTCCGTGGCCCCGCCGGTCGGCTCGTCGGTGGGCTGCTCGGTCGTCCCGTTGCTCGCCGAGCCGCTCGGCGTCGGCGACCCCGAGTCCCCGGTGCACGCCGTCAGCGCGAGCAGGCCGACGGCCAGCGCCGCCGCGAGCAGCGCCGGGGCGCGCCGGGACCGCACCGCCTCAGACCCCGATGTTGTGGAACGGGTGCGCCTTGTTGGCCCGGAAGCTCTTGTAGGCGCTGCGCCACTGCACGCGGGCGATGAACGGCTCGGAGGGGTCGAAGCGTTGCTGGTTCCAGGGCTCGAAGTAGCCGATCGCGTTGGGCTTCTTCCCCCGCTTGTCGTAGCCGCGACCCACCTGGAAGTGGCCGGAGGCGTCGTCGTCGAGGTAGGGGAAGTACTTCTTGTGCAGCACCGGGTGCAGCACGACCGGCGCCCGGTAGTCGTGGATGTGGCGCATCATCAGCAGGTACCACTTGCCGTAGCTGTACTTGCCGATGTCCAAGGTGATGTAGGGGCCCGCGTAGTTCTTGCGGTCCCACCCGGTGTCCTGGTTGATGACCCGCACGATCGCGGTGATGTCGGTGCCGTTCCCGGTCGTGCCCAGCCGCTTGGCCCAGTGCTTCTGCGCACGCGGCGTCCCCTTCCAGCCCCAGGCGATCGCCTGCATGGTCGTCGGGCCGCACCAGTAGCTGCGGCGCTGCTCGTAGGCCTGGGTGGGGTTGAGCACCTTCGACCTGCGGGGGTAGTCCGCCGCGGTCTTCGGTCCCTGGGACCCGTCCGGGCTGGCGGACGCGCTCGCCGACGGGCTGGCGCTGGCGCTGGAGCTGTTGCTGGCGCTGCTGCTGGGGCTGCTGGACGCCTTGCCTCGGGAGGGGTAGGGCACCCCCTCGATCTCGTGCCGGATGCTCCACACCTTGCCCACGGCGCGGGCCGCGGCGGTCAGTTCGGCCCGTTCGGCACGGGCGCGGGCGGCGGGGTCCATTCGCGCGGCCGCCACGAGTCGGCTCGAGCCCGCCGGGCCGAGGGCGGTGGCGGCATCCCCGGTGCTCTCGGTGGCGGTCGCCGTACTCACCGTGGCCTTGGCCAGCACCCGGGCCTGGACCTGGGCCTCGGTGTCGTCGGTCCAGCCGACGTGGAGGCAGTAGCGCTGCCCCACGAACTCGGCGCAGCGCACCTGTGTGCGCACCGACGCAGCGGCGTCGGGCCGGCCGCGCAGCAGCGGCTGGGCCTGACCCTCCGCCACCACGCGGTCGATCTCGGCCTGCATCTCGGGGGTGATCTCGCCGGGCGCCGGCAGCGCGAGGGCGCCGGTGTCGTCGCCGGTGGGACGCAGCGCGCCGTCGGGTCCGCTCGAGCGAGGCAGCAGCGGCGCCACCAGGAGCGTCACGGCCAGGGCGGCGACGGCCAGGAGGACGAGGGTACGGCGGGACGGACCGGTGCGGGGCATGGGGAAGACCTCACTCAGCGGACTGCGTGACGCCCACCACCGTAACCCCAACCGCCCCAGATGTCTCATTGGTAACACCTGGTGGTCGGCTGTCTTCCGACTACCGCGTGGCTGCCGTCGCGAAATCGCGCGAAATAGGGGCGTACGGCGACGGTAGGGGAGCGGCAGACGGGGAAGGGCGTGCACCCGGAGGGGCAGGAGGGGAAGGGGAGCGTGGAGCGGATGACGAGATTCGAACTCGCGACATCGACCTTGGGAAGGTCGCGCTCTACCAACTGAGCTACATCCGCGCGGTCCCGACGAGGCTCGTCGAGTACGGCGGGGTGAATGCTACCAACGGCACCGGGGAGCCCGGGAATCGTGTCTCTAGCGCGCCGGCAGCCGCTCCTCCATCATGGGGAGACTCGATCGGAGCAGACATGGCTGCCACATCCAAGAAGCCGCCGTCATCTCGGAAGCCCGAGTCGACAGGCGATCGCGAGGTCCCACAGCCGGCCGGAGCGCCGGCGGGGTTGTCCTCCTGGGACGGCCTGGCCGACGTGCCGCGGGAGCAGATCAGGTTCGGCGTGGTCCTCAACGGCGGGGTCAGCCTGGCGGTCTGGATGGGCGGCGGCGTCCTGGAGCTGGACCGGCTGATCAAGGCCTCGGCGGACGCGGCCAGCACGCCGGCGTACGCCCTCCTGTTGCGGCTCGCCGGCGCGTCGACGCGAGCCGACGTGATCGCCGGCACCAGCGCGGGCGGGATCAACGGGTCCGCGCTCGCCCTGGCCCAGGTCAACGCGCTGGCCGACGTGAGCCTGCTGCGCGACATCTGGATCGACCAGGGCCAGATCGAGACCCTGCTCCGCCAGCCGTTCCGCGGGTCGCCGTCGTCGCTGATGAAGGGCGACGAGTACTTCCTGCCCGAGCTCAACGCCGCCCTGGCCCGGCTGGCGGCGCCCGCCAGCGTCCGCAGCCGCAGCGACGCGCCGATCGACCTCACCATCGCCACGACCGTGCTGAACGGCAACCAGCTGGTGACCACCGACGCACTCGGCCAGCGGCTCCCGCAGAGCCTGCATGCGGCGAAGTTCCACTGGCGGCGCTGGCCCCGCAAGCCCGCCGCCACGCGCCCGGGCGAGCCGGTCGACCCGTTCGACGCCGGTCACATCCGGGCCACCGCCGCGCAGATGGCGCTGGCGTCGAGGGCGTCGGCGAGCTTCCCGATCGCCTTCGAGCCGACGTACGTCCCCGTCGACGCCGAGGCGGCCGACCGCACCCTGGAGGACCAGTTGGTGCGCCCCGACATGGGCCCGGTCGTCGAGGCCTGGGGCGAGGGCCAGCGGGACCGGTCCCGGTTCACCGTCGACGGCGGGCTGCTGGCCAACACCCCGACGCAATACGCCCTGCGCGCGGTCGAGGCGATGCCGGCATCGGGTCCGGTACGGCGGGTCATGCTGCTGGTCTACCCGCACGCGCCGGAGCCGGGGCTGGACCCACCGGACCGGTTCGCGGACGCCCCCACGATGCTCGAGACGATGACCGGCCTGCTCGGCGCGCTGTCCGCCCAGGGCGGCCGGACCTTCGTCGAGGAGCTCGAGGTGCACAACCGGTCCGCAGCCGGGCGGCGCGGCACCCGGAGCGACATCCTCGACACGCTGGGGGACTCCGACCAGACCCTCGAGGGGCTGGCGCAAGCGCTGTTCCCGCACTACCGGCGGCTGCGGAAGTGGCGCGCGGCGCGGGACCTGGCGCTGCGCAAGGTCGCCCAGTTCGCGGCGCTGCCACCCGGCATGGGTCCGCCCACCGCGGCGTGGGGCTACGAGCGGGTGCGGATCGCCGCCGAGCTGGCCCAGGACTGGCTGGACGACGAGGCGATGCGGGCCCAGCCCGCGACCAAGGGCACCCCGTCGTCGACCCGGATGGGGTACGGACTGCCCTACGTGCCCGGCCAGCTCCCCACCGACGCCGATCCCGACGTCGGGCCCGGTTGGGGCTGGGGGGTGACCGGAGCCTCCCGGGTGGCCGAGGCCGCCGCCGACCTGCTGCGTCGGCTGGTCTGGGTGCTGCCGCCCGGCGAGGACTTCGACCAGGTCTCCCAGGCCCGGCACGCGGTCTCGGACCTGGGCGCCCGGATCGAGGCGGCCCGTGAGCGCACCGACCACGTGTGGGACAACGAGGAGACGCTGATCGGGCTCGAGCCGAACCAGTCCTACTGGGCGTTCCGGCTCGGCTGCTACCGGTCGATGATGACCGGGGACGACAGCGCCGCCCTCTCGGACCTGCGCCAGCAGATCGCCGCCAACGAGTCCGTCGCCGCCTTCCGCGCCACCCAGGACCGCGAGGTCGCCGACATGCGCAAGGACCAGGTGCTGCAGGCCCTCGCCGACCAGCTCGAGCACGTCACCCGCAACCGCGGCAAGGCCGGCAGCGAGGTCCGCGCCCTGGTCCAGCAGGTCGTGGAGGAGCTCGGACCGGCGCTGGAGGTGCTGCGGCGTACCGACATGACCACCGCCCGCGACATCTCCGACAAGCGGCTGGGTGCCTGGCGCGGCGTGTTCGCCTCGGGGACCGAGCCGTTGACCCCCGAGCAGCTGCTGACCCGGCTGCAGCAGCTCGAGGTGGCCAACTCCGCGCTCGGGGACGAGGTGGAGACCGGGTCCACGATGCCGGTCGAGGTCGTCCAGCTGTCCGCGCAGACGGAGAACGCGTTCACGCGGTTCACCCGCAGCGGGGACGACAAGCTCGGCGGCATGTCGATCAGCCGCTTCGGCGGGTTCCTGAAGCGGTCCTGGCGGCTCAACGACTGGATCTGGGGCCGGCTCGACGCGGCCACGATCCTGTGCCGCACCGTGCTGCATCCGGCGCGAGTACGACGCGCCGCCCTCCTGTCCGGCTACCTGGAGCAGGGGGCGCCGCCCGAGGACCTCGCGGCCGCGACCGTGTCAGGCCTGGTGGGCGAGCTGTTCGGAAGCGACGGCATGGCCGGCGACCCGCGGCTCGAGAGCCTCGCCGAGGAGGCCGCACGCGAGCTCACCGCGTGCTTCGACACGGCTGGCGTCGCACCCGGCGACCTGCCGACCGCGATGCCCGCGCTGGCGCACCTCTTCGCCGTCGCCGTCCAGCTCGACCTGGTCCCGTCGGACCTGCCGGCACTGGTCTCCTCGATCGCCGCCGACGGCGTCGACGGGGCGAACGCACGCTCGCGCGGGCAGTTCTTCGTGCAGGAGAACCAGCAACTGATCGGCCGGGTCGTCGACGCCCTCGACGCCGGCCAGCCCGTGGAGCCCTCCGACAAGCGTCTGCTGCTGACCGCCTTCGACCGGGCCGGCATCGGCCGGGAGCCGCTCCGCGGTGAGGTCAGCAGCGACCTCATGCTCCGCTCCGGGACCACCGCCGCCGCGGTTGGTGCGACGGTGCTGGACTCCAGCAAGTCCGGGCTCGGCGTGCTGCGCCCGCTCACCCGCGGGCTGCGCGGGGCGATGCTGGTCATCTACTGGGGAATGATGGCGCTCACGGGCAAGGGCGTGATCGCCCGCAGCCTGGCGCTGCTGGGCATGGCGATGGGCGCGATCCTGGTCACCCTGGCCGCCTTCGGCGCGGTCCCGGCCGGACTCGCCGGGCTCGCCGCCGGCGTGGGCATCAGCCTGCTGCTGCTGGCCTTCGCGTTCGGGGCGCTGCGCTCGGGGACGATGCTGCACGGCCTGGTGCTGCTGACGCCGCTCGTGCCGGTGCTCGCCGAGGCCGCGGCCCGGACCCGGGACGGCGCCGCCGACGGCTCCGGGCGGGGCGCGCTGATCCTCGGTGCGGTGCTGCTGCTGGCGCTCGGCCTGATGGCGCTGGGCACGCTCCCGGCCACCACCGGCAGCGTCTGGAGCGGGCTCTCCACCCTGGCCGACCGGATGGGGGTCCCGGCCCTCAACCCGCGCATCAGCGGGAGGCGACGTACCCTCCACTCCGCCTGGCGGGCGCTGCGCGGCATGGGTGCGCTGCTGGGCGAGATCGGGTTCCGGCTGCTGCTCCTGGCCGTGCCGGTGGCACTCGCGTTCTGGGTCGTGGGCAGTGGCTGGGACTCGGTGGTCGAGTGGCTCGCGGCCCACTTCTGGCTCTGCGTCGCCGTCGCCGTCGCCTCCGCCGCGATCGGCGCCGCGGCCGCCACCCACTACGGCGGCAGCCTCGCGGTCCTGGCCGAGGACCGCACCGGCGACCGGCTGCGGTGGCAGTGGCGCCGGCTGGCCCACCCGGCCGGGGTGTCGGCGAGCTGGTCGGTCGTGTACGGCGTGGCCTACCTGGTGCTGGCCCTGCTGCTGATCCGCGACCCCTTGGAGTGGCGTCACGAGCCGTGGGCGGAGGCGTTGTGCGCCACCGCGCTGCTGCTCGGAGTGCTGCTCACGCTCGTCGTTCCCATCGCGGTGCCGCTGCGGGCCTTCGGGCTGCTGCGGATGGCCGAGGTGGCCCGTGCCCGTGAGGTGGCGCCGTTCGTCGCCTCGGTCGACGACTTCGCCGGCCATGACCTCGACGCGGTGTCGCCGGAGCTGTCCTACAGCAGCGACCTGGTGCAGCGGGAGGTGGCCTACCGGCGCTGGGTGGCCTACGACCCGAACCGGGGTGTCGACCTGCCGCGGCTCACCAAGACGGGTCGCCGGGTCCGCAAGCTCGTGCACCCCGACCAGCAGGGTGCTCCCTAGAGCGTCGGCGGTCCTGCACCGCCACACCGGTCACTACGATCACTGGCATGCGGATCCTCCCCGGCGCCGGAGCGTACGTCGCGAGCACGGACAGTTACTGGGCCGAGCACCTGAACGTGCCGGATCTCAGTTGTGGCACCTACTCCCTCCCGGCCGGCGGTGCCGATCCCCAGACGCCGCACACAGAGGACGAGATCTACCTGGTGACCCAGGGTCGGGCGACGCTGTGGACGCCCGAGGGATCGGCGCAGCTGAAGCCCGGTGACGTGGCATTCGTGGCCGCTGGCGAGGAGCATCGCTTCGTCGACATCGTCGAGGACTTCGCCGCGCTGGTGATCTTCGGGCCGGCGGAGTACTCACGCGCCGCGGACCCGTCCGAGGGGTCTGGGTCAGGTGTTGGCGAAGGCGATCGCCGGATCGACCCGCACCACGCCGCGGATGCTCAACGTGGCCGCGACCAGACCGACGGCGACGGCTAGCGCCAGGAGTTGCAGCGACTCGGCCCCCGACAGCGAGATGGTGACCGGGAACATCGGGAGCAGCCCCCGGGCGAGCACGAGAGCCAGCACCCCGGCGGCCAGGCTGACCAGGGCGCTCTCCAGCAGCTGACTCACCACCAACGCCTTCGTCGCGACCCCGTTGGCTTTGAAGACGGCGAAGTCGCGATGCCGGTCCAGGCCGGAGAGGAATGCGAGCATGGCGACGATGCCGCCGGCCACCACCCACAGCAGTGCGGCGACCAGTCCGATGGCGGTGGTGGCGATCGAGAGCGGCCGTCGCAGGTCGTCGCGCACCTGCGACCGGCTCATCGTCGTGAGGGCGGATGGCAGGGTGGTCGGGTCCCCGCTGACGACGAAGGCGCTGGCCAGGTCCTGACCGTCGTAGGCGATGAGCTGACCCTCCCGCAGGGTGAGCAGGACCGTGGGCGTTCCGCCGTTGTAGGTGAGGCCGTCCACCTGGCCGACGACGCTGAGCCGCCGCCCGGCGAGCTTCAGGGTGTCGCCCACCTCGGCGTCGAGCCGGGCGTCGACGGCGACCTCGCCCACCGACTGCGGGGCCCGTCCCGCCACGATGTCGGGGCGGACGACTCCGTCCGGGGCGTAGGCGATCACGTTCACGTCGGTGTACGACGCCTCCGCGCCGGTGACGACGTGGCGGAAGATCGCCACCGGCGTCACCCGGTCCGCGCCCAGGTCGGTCACCAGCGGATCCACGTCGGCGACCGGGACCGGCGAGTTCGACGTGAACGGGCCCGACACGTCCCGTGGGACCACCCAGGTGTCGGCGCCGAAGAAGTCGACCGTGCGGTCGGTCTCATCGAGGAATCCCTGGTGCAGGGCCTGGAGCAGGGCCGAGATGGCCAGCACGAGTGCCGCCGCGGCCACCCCGATGACGATGCGGCGGGCCCGCCACTGCATGTCCCGCCAGGTGATCAGGGTCACGTCGGCCGCCCGGTGGGGCTGGCCTGGCGGGAGCTGCGCAGTGGCACCAGTACGCAGACGATCACCAGGGTCAGTGCCGAGCAGACCCGCACGTCCACCAGGCCGACGATGCCGATGGTGCCGAGCGTCCACCCGAGGATGGGCAGGGCCACCACCTGTGTCCCTGTGGGGTAGGCCAGCGAGCTCACCATCATCACGGCCAGGGTCGCCATGCCGGCGGCCAGCACCAGAGGCGACAGGTGCAGGAAGCCCAGACTGATAGCCGCGACACAGGCCGACGTCGTCGGCAGCCCGACGAATCCGGTGGGCTGCTCGCGTCGGGTGGCGAAGTCCGCGAGCCGGATCAGCGCGGCGACCACGTAGGCCAGGGCAGCGATCGTGATCGCGGACCACTCCGGCGCCGACAGGGCCGGAACCCCGGCGGCGACCACGATCACCACGGGCGCCACCCCGAAGCTGATCCCGTCCGCAAGGCAGTCCAGCGGTGGACCGAGCGGGGTGCCGCCCCGCAGCCGGGCGACCGCGCCGTCCAACACGTCGAACAGTGTGCCCAGCACGAGGAGCAGGGCGGCCGCCCGGTACCGGCCGTCGCCCGAGAGCGACGCCGCCGGTCCCAGTCCGGCGGCCACAAGCATCGCCACCACACCGCACATCGCGTTGCCCAGGGTCAGGGCGTCGGCGAGCCCGGGTCGCCGCTCGGTCCAGACGCTCACGTCGCCTCCGGTTCAGCGATCACGCTCGCCCCCGCGCGGAGCCGCTGCCCGGGCTGCACGAGGGCGCTCACCCCGTGAGGCAACGTGACGTCGACACGGGAACCGAATCGGATCAGGCCGATCCGGTCGCCTCGACGCAGTACGGCGCCGGGCTCACGGTAGGCCACGATCCGCCGTGCGACGAGGCCGGCGTACTGAGTGAGCACCACGACGCCGTACTCGGTGTCGAGGGTCCAGCGCAGGCGCTCGTTGGCGTCGGCGGCGCCGCTCGAGGCGCGGCGATGGTCGCCGGGCCGATGGTTCCGGTCGAGCACTGTCGCGTCCATGGGTGCGCGAGTGACGTGCACGTCCAGGAGGTTGAGGTACGTCGAGATGGTCGTCGCCCCGGACTGCTCCCGGGTGACCGCGCGGACCACGCCGTCGGCCGCCGCGACGATTCCCGGACCCGTGGCGGTCCGCTCGGGATCCCGGAAGAACCAGGTCGCCACCGCGGCGACCCCGGCCCCGCCGAGGCGAGCCCAGCCACGACGTGCCACCAGGGGGATCAACCAGAGCGCCGGCACGAAGGCGGGCATGCCCTTGGCGAGCGGGAGCCCCCGGAGACGGTGCGGTTGGGAGCTCACGCGTGTCCCTCCACCTGGGGCCGAGCAGCATGGCCCAGGTCCAGCACCCGGTCGCCCACGGCGTGGAAGCGCTCGTCATGAGTGGCTACCAGCACCAGCCGACCCGAGCTGCGGAGGCGGTCGATGAGCACGAGGATGCCGTCGACCTGGGTCGGATCGAGATGGGCGGTCGGCTCGTCGGCCAGGAGGACCGGTGGGTCGTGGACCAGGGCTCGGGCGAACGCGACCCGCTGTTGCTGGCCACCCGAGAGCTGACCGGGGCGCTTGGCGAGGTGGTCGACCAGGGACATCTCCTCCAGCAGCGCCGTCGCCACCCGCCGGGCCCGGCCCACGCGGGTTCCAGTCAGCACGAGCGGAGCCATCACGTTCTCCAGCGCGGTCAGGCTCGGGACCAGGTTGAAGGCCTGGAAGACGACGCCGACACCCCGGCGTCGATGCTCGAGCAGCTCCCGGCCCCTGAGCTCGCCGACGTTACGGCCGGCCACCAGCGCACGACCACTCGTCGGTCGCAGGAGGCCGGCGATCACGGAGAGCAGGGTCGTCTTCCCGCACCCGCTCGGGCCCAACGCCAGGACGACCTGCCCCCCGGAGGCGGCGAACCAGAGGTCGTCCAGTGCCCGCGTCGCACCTGAGCCCGCGGCATAGTCCACCGAGAGCGCCTCGATCCGAAGATCGGCTCTGACTCGTTCCACGGGGCTCCGTTCCAGGCATATGCAACCATTGGGCGAACTGCCGGCACAACACTCAGCGAGGGCGGCCAGCATGCTCCGTCGAGCGCTGTTGCGGCTGGCTCTCCGGCTGCGCAGGCCCGGGTCCGAGAGCATGATCGCAGCCCTGCCGGACGAGGCGCTCCTGGCGCTCCGGCGAGACGGCCTGGACCCGCTCCTCGTGGCCGGCCAGGAGAAGATGCGTCCGGTGTCGTTGCCGTGGGGGTTCCGGGGCTGGCTCGTGCTGGGGTACGACGAGGCCCGGGCCGTTCTCGCCGATCACGTGGCCTTCAGCAACGACTTCGGTCACCTGGTGGGCCGGGCGGGGATGACGGCCGCCCAGGACCCCGGCGGGCTCGGGTTCACCGATCCGCCGTACCACACCAGGCTGCGGCATCTGCTGACCCCGCACTTCACCGCCCAGCGCCTCAAGTCCCTGGAGCCAGCGGTGGCCGCCATCGTGGACACCGCACTCAACGACCTCCAGGACGCACTGGCAGCCGATGGCGTGGCTGACCTCGTGCAGCACGTGGCCCTCCCCGTCCCGAGCCTGACGATCTGTGCGTTGCTCGGGGTCCCGTACGCGGATCGAGCTGAGTTCCAGCGGCTCAGCACCGCACGCTTCCGGGTGGGCGAGGGCACCGCGACCTCGCTGGGGCAGGTGTCGGAGTCCCTGGACTACCTGGAGGATCTGGTCCGCCGGCGACGTCGCGACCCTGGCGACGGGCTGCTCGGCGAGCTCGTGTCGGGACCCGGCGCCGACCTGAGCGACCGCGAGCTGGCCGGGGTCGCGGACGGTGTGCTGACCGGGGGACTCGAGACGACCGCGAGCATGCTGGCCCTGGGCGCGATGCTGCTGCTTCAGCGGCCGGATCACCGGGACCGCCTCGTCCGCGACGAGCCGTTCGTCGCGGCGTACGTCGAGGAGCTGCTCCGCTACCTCTCGGTCGTCTCGGTGGCGTTCCCCCGCTTCGCCCGTCAGGACGTCGACCTCGCCGGAACCCGGATCCGATCGGGTGACGTAGTCCTCTGCTCCCTGGTGGCCGCCGACCGGGACCAGTCCGTGGGTGACCGGCCGGATGTAATCGACCCGGACCTTCCGCGTCGCTCCCACCTGGCGTTCGGCCACGGCATCCACCGGTGCGTCGGGGCCGAGCTGGCTCGGCTGGAGCTGCGGCTCGCCCTGCCCGAGCTGTGCCGGCGCCTCCCCGATCTCCGGCTGGCCCCCTCCCCGGACGGTCCGGAGTTTCGAGAGCTCTCGGTGGTGTACGGCGTGGCAGCGCTGCCCGTGACGAGAGGCGGGTGACCCGGGGAAGCCGCCGTTTGCGCCGGGTCGGTCGCCGTTTGCGCCGGGTCGGCGGTTAGTCGACGGGGCCCAGGCTCGGTCGCTTGGGCACCACCGTGTCGCCGCTGGAGCGGCCGGTGACCCGCCGGTGCACCCAGGGAGCGGCGTGCTCGCGGGCCCACTGCACGTGGTGCCGCCGGGCCTCGGCCCGGGTACGCAGCACCCGCTCCGGCAGCTCCGGCTCGGTCAGGCCGTGGTCGATCCCGAGCCGGTCGAGGACCGCGATCGCGATGTGGGTGTGCCCGTAGGAGTTGAGGTGCATCCGGTCCTCGTCCCAGATCGCCCAGGACGGGACGTCCCGCATCCGCCACATGTCCACCACCAGGGCGTCGTGCCGGTCCGCGATCTCCCGTACCCACTCGTTGTAGATCGCCATCCGGCCACGCACCGGGCGGAAGATGGCCGAGATCCCGGGGTCGTACGCCGTGAACATCACCACGGTCGCCCCCGTCTTGGCGAGGCGGGCGATCGCGTCGTCGTAGCGCGCGGCCAGCGCGTCGATGTCGACCCTTGGCCGCAGGATGTCGTTGGCGCCGGCATAGACGGTCACCAGGTCCGGCTCGAGCGCGATCGCCGGCTCGAGCTGCTCCTCGACGATGCGGTCCAGCTTGCGGCCGCGGATGCCGAGGTTGGCGTACCCGAAGTCCGCGGTCTGGCTGGCCAGCCGCTCGGCGACGCGGTCGGCCCACCCGCGTAGACCGTTGGGTCGGGAGGGGTCGGGATCCCCGACGCCCTCGGTGAAGGAGTCGCCGATGGCGACGTACCGATGGAACTCCATGGCCGGTAGGTTACGACCCGTGCTGCTCTCCGACCGCGACATCCTGGCCGAGATCGACGCCGGGCGGATCGGACTCAACCCGTGGGACCCCGCGATGCTGCAGCCCTCCAGCATCGACATGCGGCTCGACCGCTTCTTCCGGGTGTTCGAGAACCACCGCTATCCGCACATCGACCCGGCGGAGGACCAGCCGGACCTGACCCGGGAGGTCGTGGTCAACGGCGAGGCGGAGCCGTTCATCCTGCACCCGGGCGAGTTCGCGCTCGGGTCGACCTATGAGGTGGTCTCGCTGCCCGACGACGTCGCGGCCCGGGTGGAGGGCAAGTCCTCCCTGGGCCGGCTCGGGCTGCTGACCCACGCGACCGCCGGGTTCATCGACCCCGGGTTCACCGGGCACGTGACCCTCGAGCTGGCGAACGTGGCGACGCTGCCGATCAAGCTGTGGCCGGGGATGAAGATCGGGCAGCTGTGCTTCTTCCGGCTGACGTCGGCGGCCGAGCATCCCTATGGGTCGGAGAAGTACGGGTCGCGCTACCAGGGGCAGCGCGGCCCCACTCCATCGCGCTCGTTCCAGAACTTCCACCGCACGCCGATCTAGGCGTGCGCAGGCCGCGTCAGAGGTCGATGCGGTCGGCCACGCGGCGTAGGGTCGCGGCCACGCGAGTACGGCGGGGTCGGCGGGGGACCGGTCGGGTGGGCGCGGTGCGCTCGCTGATCCGATGGAACGCGCGGCGCTCGAACTCGGCGATGCTGTCGATCATTGTGTACTCCCTTCTCGTCGGCTCGGTCGGTCAGTGCTGGCGGAGGACGATGTCCCCGGTGGTGGTCTTGGCTCGGACCTCGAGGTGCGCCTGGCCCTCGCCCGGCTCCCCGACGGCGGCCAGGTCGGAGCGGATGCTGCCGGTCACGGTGTGGATGTCGGTCCACACCGGCAGGCCGGAGGGAACCCCGACATGGAGGTCACCGGAGGCGCCAGTGGCGTTGACGCGGCCGCCGTGCGCGGTCCCGATGATCAGGTCGCCGGACCCGGTGCTGACCGACACGTCGGCATGGGCGTCCTCGACCGCGACGTCGCCCGAGCCCGTCTTCACCACGGTCTGGCCGTGCACCTGGTCGATCACGACGTCCCCGGAGCCGGCCGAGAGGACCGCGTTGTCGGCGATCCTGCCGATCCGGAGGTCACCGGAGCCGGTCTTCACCCGGAGCTCGGCCCCGGCGGCGTCGATGGCGATGTCTCCCGAGCCGGACTCGACGACCAGCGGACCGGTCGCGGTGTCGACGGTGACGTCACCCGAGCCGGTTCGCAGTCGGCAGGCGCCGACCGTGCCCTCGACGGCGATGTCGGCCGAGCCGGTGCGGACCTGCACCTCGGAGTGCTCGGGGATCGTCGCGGTGACGTTGAGCTCGCGCTCCGTGCCGAGGAAGCCGGTCCGGCGGCGCGGGGCGTGCACGAGGATCTGGTCCCCGTCCTGGACGACCGTGACGTCGTCGGCGTCCGGACCGGTGACCGCGACCGTCGTCTGGGTGGTCGGCACGGCGCGGAGGTCGACGCGGCCCCGGCCGATCTCCACCAGGAGTCGGACCGGGCCGGGGGTCTCGAAGCTGTAGTCGGGCATGGCGGTGCCTGCCTTTCGGGTGGGTGGGGCCGCGGGGCCGGGGTTCCGGTCCCGTGTGTGGGTGGGTACGTCGGGTGTCGGGTGGGGGCTAGACCCAGCCGGTCATCCGTCGACTGCCGTGCTTGCGGGGCTTGCCGGTGAACGGGTCGAAGCTGTCGAGGAAGGGGATGCTCGACAGGTCGATGTCCACGTTGATGGCGCTGTCACTGGTCGCCGCCCGCACGATGTTGACCAGCCAGGTGTTGAGGCTGTGGCCGGTGCGGGCGGCCTTCTCCTCCGCCTTGGCCTTGACCGACTCCGGGATCCGCAGCGTGATCCGGGCCATGTTGCCCTCGTCGCCCTCCTCGGCGGTGGGGAGCGGTGGTGGCGTCGGGGGGGTCGGCGGGGTCGGCACCCCGGCCTGGACCAGGAAGTCGAGCTCGCGTCCGTTCAGGCGGACGTCGACGCCCCCGGCCGGCATCTCGGCGGTGATCTCCGCGGCGGCCTGCGAGATCGCCTCCATCAGCGCGAGCCGGGCGGCGGGGTCCAGGGCCAGCGTCAGCCGCTCCGCCGCGGCACGGGTCTCCTCGCCGCCGGTCTCGGCCGCCGCCTGGAGGTCTCGGCGCAGGCTGTCGACGTACGGTGTGATGTCCATACGCACCACTGTGACATCACTTTGACATCACGTCAACCCTCGAGTGATGTCACTCTTGAGTCAGCGGGACTGTGCGACCTCGGCGACCGCGGCAACGATGCCGTCGTACCCGGTGCAGCGGCACAGGTTGCCCGACAGTCCGATCCGGATCTCGTCCTCGGTGGGGGCGGGGTTGGCGCGCAGCAGCGCGGTCGCGGAGATCAGCATCCCCGGCGTGCAGAAGCCGCACTGCACGCCGCCGCGGGCCAGGAACTCCCGCTGCAGGTCGCTCAGCCCGTCGCCGTCGGTGAGCCCCTCGACGGTGGTGACCTCCGCGCCGTCGGCCTGGACGGCCAGGTAGGAGCAGGAGTTCACCGGGCGTCCGTCGATCAGCATCATGCAGGCGCCGCACTCGGAGTCGTCGCAGCCCTCCTTCGACCCGGTCAGCCCGACGCCGTCGCGCACCGTGTGCAGCAGGCTGACGTGCTCGTCGACGACGAGGGGGTAGCTCTCGCCGTTGACGGTGAGGGTGATCTCGGTGCTCATCGCTGCTCGCTCCAGTCGCTTGCGGGGATCGGGACCTGGCCGCCGGCGGCCCGGACCAGGGCAGTGGTCACCGCGCGCCGGGTGATGACGGCGGTCATGGCAGACCGGTACGCCGACGATGCGCGGACGTCCGAGATCGGCGTGGCGGCCGCACTCGCCGCCTCCCCGGCCGCCCTGATCGCCGCCCCGAGGGGGCCGTCCGGTTGCGCGGTTTGGGTCCAAACGGCAGAGATCTCGGGCGTTTCGCTGTCGTTTGGACCCAATCGACAACCTGTGAGCGACTCCTCGGCGGCGGCCACGCGGGTGATCACGGGGGTCACGGCGGTGATGGCCACCCGGGCGAGGGACACGGTGCCACCGGAGAGCTCGACGTACGCCGCGGCGCCGACGACCGCGATCTCCATCTGCCGGCGGTACTGCAGCCGCACGTACGCGCTGCCAGACCCCGAAGGCGGCTGCGGCAGCCGGATCGCCTCGAGCAGCTCGTCGGGGGAGGCCGACGTCCGCCCCGGCCCGGTCCACAGCTCGGCGAGCCCGACCTCGCGGGTGCCGCCCGGTCCGGTGAGGACCGCGACCGCGTCGTGGCACAGCAGCGGCGCCCCGGTGTCCATCGCCGGGGAGGCGTTCATGACGTTCCCGCCGAGGGTGCCGTTGGCCCGGGTGGCGTGCGAGCCGACGATCGCCGACGCGTCGAGCAGCCCGGGCGCGGCGTCGCGCAGCACCGGCGAGTCCAGCAGTGCGGCGTGGGTCACCAGCGCCCCGATCCGCAGGCCGCCTTCCGGCAGCGACGCGATCTCGGCCAGTCCCGGGATCCGGTGGATCCCGACCAAAGCGTCGGGCAGCGGCGCCTTCCCGTGCCGGGCGCCGACGACGAGGTCGGTGCCGCCGGCGACCGCCCGAGCGCCGGCGGCCAGGGCCGCCACCGCGCCCGGGACGTCGCGGGCCTCCACGTAGCTGCTCACGCGAGCTCCTCCAGGTCGACCCCGTTCGCCGTCGCCCACACCCGCTCCGCGGTCATCGGCAGTCGCGGGACGTGCCGGCCGATCACGCGGGCGATGGCGTTCCCGATCGCCCCCGACGTGGGCACGCTGGGCGGCTCGCCGACCCCCTTGGAGCCCTTCGGTCCGGCGTTGGGGGTGTCGATCTCGATCCACCGGATCGCCATCTCGGGGGCGTCGCTCGCGGTCTGCAGCTTGTAGTCCAGTAGCCCGGGGTTGCGCTGCCGCCCCTCGTCGTCGAACCACGTGGCCTCCGAGAGGGCCTGGCCCACGCCCATCATCACCCCGCCGTACACCTGACCGTCGGCACCGATCTTGTTGACGATCCGGCCGGAGTCGTGGGCGGCCGCGAACGCGAGCACGCGCACCACGCCGGTCTCCCGGTCCACCTTCACCCGGGCCGCGTGGGTGATCAGCTGCGGGGCCAGGAAGGAGTCCATGCCGAGCCGTCCCACGCACGCCGAGGGGATGTCGGTCGCGGGGTTCTCGGGCAGGTCGCCGGAGCCCTTTCCGAGCAGCGGGGTCCCCTCGCCGGCCAGCTCGGCGATGGTCACCGACGTGGACGGCGCGCCGACCACCTGCACCTTCCCCTCGGCCAGCTCCAGGTCGGCGACGTCCACCTCCAGCCGCTCCGAGGCCAGCGCCAGCAGCTGCTCGCGCACCTCCTGGGCGGCCGCGACGACGGCGCGGCCGTTGTTGAACGTCGTCTGGGAGCCCGAGGAGCCCATGTCCCACGGGCCGGCATCGGTGTCCTGGTAGAGGATCGAGAAGTCCTCCGGCTGCATCCCGAGCTGCTCGGCCGCGAGCAGCGGCAGCGCCATCACCGCGCCGGTGCCGCACTCCTGGGCCCCGGTCACGATGGTGCCGGTCCCGTCGCCGTTGAGCTTGACGTACGCCCCCGAGGGCGAGGCCATGCTCGGCCACCAGCCGCAGGCGATGCCGATGCCCTCGTCCTCGGGCAGCTCCTCGCCGTACCCGATCATCTCCAGCGCGGCCTCGAGGCTCTGCTTCATCCCGATCTCGTCGAACACCTGGCCGGTGGGGCCGGTCGAGCCGGCCTCGATGAGAGTACGGCGGCGCAGCTCGGCCGGATCCATGCCGAGGGCATCGGCGACCTCGTCCATGTGCTGCTCGAGCGCCCAGCAGGTCTGCGGGGCCGTTGGCGCCCGGATCGAGGACGACGGCTGGTTGGTGGAGTAGGTGAGCATCGCTCGGACGGCCACGTTGTCCAGCTCGTAGGGCCCGCAGGCGTGCATCGCCGCCATCTGGGCGAAGAACCCGCCCTCGCCGGTGTAGGCGCCCTTGTCCAGGTGCAGGGTGGCCCGCCTTGCGACGATGCGGCCCTCGCGGGTGACCCCGGTCTCCACCTCGATGTCGATGCCCTCGCGCCGGTGGTCGGGCGCCAGGAACTCCTCGCGGCGGCTGAACACCAGCTTCACCGGCCGCCGCGCGGCCCTGGCCAACGCCGCCACGTGGGCCTCGAAGTGGAAGTCGCACTTGGAGCCGAAGCCGCCGCCGAGCAGCGGGACCACGACCCGCACGTGGGACTGCGGGATGCCGAGCGTGTGCGCGACGCCGTCGCGGGCCGCGAACGGCACCTGCGTCGAGGACCAGACGGTGACCCGGTCCCCGGTCCACTCCGCGAGGATCGCGCGCGGCTCGATCGGCGCCCCCTGGCTGGCGTCGGCCACGTACCGGCTGCGCACGACCACGTCCGCCTCCGCCATCGCGGCCTCGGCGTCGCCCTTGAGGATCGTCGAGTGGCCCACGATGTTGCCGTCGCGACTGAGGTCCTCGTCGGCGGAGTACGTCGACCACTCCGGGTGCACCAGCGGCGCGTCGGCGGCCGCGTTGGCCACGAAGTCAGGGAGTGCCGGCAACACGTCGTACTCCACCTCGATCGCAGCGGCCGCGGCCCGGGCGACCGCCGGAGTGCGGGCGGCCACCGCGGCGACCACGTCGCCCTCCCAGCGGACCACGTCCTTGGCGAACATCAGCCGGTCCTGCACCATCCCGCCGTACCTGTTCTCCGGCACGTCCGCGTGCGTGATCACCGCGAACACGCCGGGCATCGCCCGGGCGGCGGAGACGTCGAGCCTGGTGATCCTGGCGTGCGGATGCTCGGAGTACCGGAACGCCGCGTGCGCCTGACCGGTCAGGTTGAGGTCGGCGGTGTAGCGGCCCAGCCCGGTGACCTTCTCCTTGCCGTCCGGCCGGATGAACGGGGCCTGCTGCTCGGAAGGTGCCGTGGTCGTCATGGTGCCGATGTTAGGGGTACGGCGGGGAGTCGTCTCCGGCCGTCGCGGCCCCGGTTGAGATAGTCCGCCGCGAAAATCATCCGAAACCGGTCGCGGAGGATGATTTTCGCGGCGGACTATCTCGAGGTCAGAGGTCGAAGAGGGACGAGGCTCCGCTGATGTCGGTGTCCTTGCGGGGCTCGGGCTCCTTCTCGGGCTCTGCCGGGGAGTCCTGGTCGTCGTCGAGGATCGT
>CAZKEZ010000024.1:20737-31215 GCA_964551905.1 uncultured Nocardioides sp.
GCGGCCGGGGCGGCGGGTTCGGGTGCGGGTACGTCGAAGAGCGATCCGCCGGTGGCCGGGGCGGCCGGGGCGGCGGGCTCGGCCGGGGCAGCGACGTCGAACAGTGACCCACCCGCGGCAGGGGCAGCTGGTGCGGCGGGCTCGGTGGGTGCGGCTGGCTCGGCCGGGGCGGCGACGTCGAAGAGCGACCCGCCCGCGGCCGGGGCGGCAGGGGCAGCCGGCTCGGCCACCACCGGCTCGGCAACGGCGGTCGCGGCCGGGGCAGCAGCCGCCGCGGCGGGAGCCGCAGCCGGAGCGGCCGGCGCCGGCGCCCGAGTGGCCGACTCGCCCTTCACGGAGGCGAGCAGCATCTGGGCGACGTCGAGCACCTCGATCTCGTCGCGGGCGGTGCCCTCGGCCTTGGCGGAGGTGAGCCCGTCGGAGAGCATCACCCGGCAGAACGGGCAGCCGACGGCGATCTGGTCGGCGCCGGTGCGCACCGCCTCGGCGGTCCGGTTCTCGTTGATCCGGCTGCCGATCGTCTCCTCCATCCACATCCGCGCCCCGCCGGCGCCGCAGCAGAAGGAGCGTTCGGAGTGGCGCTCCATCTCGACGTACTCAGCCCCCGGGAGGACCTGGAGCAGCTCGCGCGGCGGCGAGTACACCTGGTTGTGCCGGCCCAGGTAGCACGGGTCGTGGTAGGTGATGGAGCGGCCGGCCGCGCCCGGCCCGTCGGTGATCGGGGTGAGCCGACCCTCGCGGACCAGCCGGTTGAGCAGCTGGGTGTGGTGGGTGACCTCGAGCTCGATGCCGAACTCGCGGTACTCGTTGCGCAGCGTGTTGAAGCAGTGCGCGCAGGTCGTCACGACCTGCTTGACCTGGTACTCCTTGAACGTCTCGACGTTCTGCTGGGCCAGCGACTGGAAGACGAACTCATTGCCGGCCCGACGCGCGGAGTCGCCGGTGCAGGTCTCGCCGTTGCCGAGGACGCCGAAGCTGATGCCCGCCATGTTCAGGAGCTCGGCGACGGCCTGGGTGGTCTTCTTGGCGCGGTCCTCGTAGGCGCCCGCGCAGCCGACCCAGAACAGCCAGTCGACGGACTCCAGCGACTCGAGGTCCTCGCCCACGACGGGGATCTCGAAGTCCAGCCCCTTGGCCCAGTCCATCCGGGCGGAGGCCGACATGTTCCAGGGGTTGCCCTTGTTCTCCATCCCCTTGAAGAGCTGGTTGAGCTCGCTGGGGAAGCTGGACTCGACCAGCACCTGGTAGCGGCGCATGTCGACGATGTGGTCGACGTGCTCGATGTCCACCGGGCACTGCTGGACGCAGGCGCCGCAGGTCACGCAGGACCACAGCACGTCGTCGTCGATGACCGCGCCGCCGGTGGGCTGCCACGGCTCGCCCTCGGTGGCGCCGACCAGCGGCCGGTCGACCTCGGCGAGCGCGGTGGCCGAGGCCTTCTCCCGCCCCGCCTCGTCGGCGATGATCCACGGCCCCTTGGCGTAGGCGTGGTCGCGCAGGTTCATGATCAGCAGCTTCGGGGAGAGCGGCTTCTCGGTGTTCCAGGCCGGGCACTGCGACTGGCAGCGGCCGCACTCGGTGCAGGTGGCGAAGTCCAGGATCCCCTTCCAGCTGAAGTCCTCGACCTTGCCGACACCGAACGTGGTGTCCTCGTCGAGTTCCTCGACGTCGTCGAGGGTGATGGGTACGCCGGCAGCCGTGAGCGGCTTGGCCGCCCCGAGGGCGATGGGCTGACGCTTGAAGAGGACGTTGACCGGCGCGGCCATGATGTGGAGGTGCTTGGAGTGCACGACCTCGATGAGGAACACCAGCATCACGCCGATGTGGAGCAGCAGACCGACCCCCTCGAGGACCTCTAAAGTCCCGTGACTCAGGCCGTCGAGGCTCGCGCCGATCGCGTTGGAGAGCCAGGCGCCGGAGTTGTTGAAGTTGCCGAGCGCCTCCGCGGCCCCGCGGAAGAGGAACATCGTCCAGAGCACGTTGAAGATGAAGAACAGCACGAGGTAGGCGCCGAACTCGTGGGAGCCCTTGAACCGGGACCAGCGACCGAGCCGGGCCGGGGAGTTGCGCATCCGGATCACGAAGAACGTGATGATCGCGAGCAGGCAGAGCACCGCGATGGTGTCCTGGAGGAAGCCGAGCACCGGCCAGTGCCCGATCACGGGGATCGCGAAGTCGTCCGGCCCGAGCATGACGCCGTACGCCTCGACGTACACCGTGCCCAGGATCAGGAACGCCCAGAACACGAGGAAGTGCGCGGTGCCGGGGATCGTCCACTTCAGCAGCCGGCGCTGGCCGAGCACCTCGACCACCTCGGTCTTGATGGCCCGGCCGACCCGTCCAGTGACGCCCTCGATGCGTTCAGGCGCCGGCTGGCCGCTGCGGATCAGCCGGAAGAGGAACCACAACCGTCGAGCCACGATCGGCAGGGCGATCAGGTTGATCGCTATGCCCAGGATCAGCACCCAGTTCACCGTCACTCCTCAAAGAGCATCGATCGTCTGGTCCGACCCTACGGCGGGGTGCGCCAACGGGTCAGCCCGCGGTCGGGTGAGAAACATCCTACTGGCTGGTAACTTGGCGGCTTGCGCTGGTTTCGAGACGGACTTCGTCCTCCTCAACCAGCGAGTGCGGTCAGGCGCGGCCGGCGAGGCGCCGGGTGAGGGCTGCCGCCGTACTCAGCACCTCCCCCGCCAAGGTGCCGGCCGCGGCGTCGGGCTCCGCGGACGGATAGGTCACCGCCACCCCCGCCACCGGGTGCCCGTTGTGGTCGAGCACCGCCGCCGCCACGCTGGCGAACCCGGGGGTGACCTCGCCGTCCTCGATGGCGTACCCGCGCTGCCGGCTCTCGGTGAGCAGGAGGCGCAGCGCCGACAGTGACGCCGGTCCGATCCCGTGCCGGTCCACGAAGGCGGTCCGATCGGGGAAGAGGGCCCGCACCTGTGCAGGCGGCAGGGCGGCCAGGATCGCCCGGCCGCTGGCGGTCAGGTGGGCAGGCAGGCGTACGCCGACATCGGTGACCAGCGGCGGACGCCCGGGGGCCCGCTCCTCCAGCACGTACAGCACGTCCCGCCCGTGCAGCACCGCCAGGTGGGCGTTCTGCCGGGTCCGGTCCACGAGGCCGGCCAGGGCGCGCCGGGCGATCCGCTGCAGCGGCACCTGACGGGAGAAGCCGCTGCCCACCTCGAACGCCGCCACGCCGAGGCCGTAGCGGTGCTCCTCGACCAGGTGCACCACGAATCCCTCGTCGACCATCGTGTTGAGGAGGTGGTACGCCGTCGAGCGGGGCAGCTCGCACGCCCGCATGATCCGGTCCAGCGGCACCGGCTCCGGCTGACTGGCCAGGAACCGCAGCACCCGCAGCGCACGCGTGGCGGCGGGCACCTGGCTCATGACCCCGCAGCGTAGGGGGTGGAGCGCCGGAGCGGGCCGGGCCCGGGCGGACTGGACCAGTGGTCGGCGTCCGCCGATTCCCCTGCGGGGGCGGGTCCCGCTGCCTAGCGTGAAGAGCGTCTCTTCCTCCCGCCCCCAGGAGACACGATGCGTACTGGTCGACCCGCCGCTGCCTGGCGCAGCGCCGCCCGTGCCGGCGCGATCGCCGGCCTGGCTGCCGCCGCCGCTGCTCTTGTCGTGCTGCCCGCGGGGAGCGCCTCCGCCCGACCGGTGGCGGACTGGCAGTCCTACCAACGCACCGGCCTGGTCAGCGTCGCCAGTCTCATTCCCGGAACCCTCGAGGACCGGGACGGCAACTGGCACACCGTCGTCCTCAGCGTCAACGGCGCCGACGGCGTGACCGGTCAGCTCGTCGACTGGTCCTGTGACCCCGGGGTGCTGCCGAACTACCAGGACGCCGAAGAGGACTGGATCTGCACGGCCGAGACGGTCTACGACATCGCGAACGCCGTGGACGAGGACGGCCGCTCCCTGGTCAGCGTCACCGTCGACGGCGGTGCTCGCGAGCTCGTCGTCACCGGCGACGTCGTCGCCACGGACTACGACGGTGGCTCCTCGCTCGAGTCGATCTCGGTGGTCGCCCGCGCGCACGGTCCGGCGTACCGGAGCGTTCTTCGCGCCGTCGACGGCTCCCTGCGTGAGGCGACGGTGATTCGTGACCACACCCGGGCCCGCGGCCGGGTCCTCGGCGTCAAGCTGCACGAGCGGTTCGCGACGGTGGAGGCGTCGTCCCTGGTCGCGATCACCACCTCGGTGCTGCCGCGCGACCTTCGGATCCGCTGACGGCCGCCGGCGGCCCGGCCAACGGGTCTGGCTACAGTGCCGACGTGGTCGTGGGAGTCGTCGGTGGGGGGATCGTCGGCCTTGCCGTCGGTCGGGAGCTGGTCCGCCGTCGCCCGGGGACCACGGTGGTCGTCTTCGAGAAGGAGGACCGACTCGCTGCGCACCAGACCGGCCGGAACTCCGGCGTCGTGCACGCCGGCCTGTACTACCGGCCCGGCAGTCTGAAGGCCCAGCTCTGCACCCGCGGTCGGCTGCTGCTGCGTGAGTACTGCGCAGAGCACGACCTGCCGTACGACGAGTGCGGCAAGCTCGTGGTGGCCGTGGACGACAGCGAGCTGGACCGGATGGCCGGCATCGAGCGGAGCGCCACCGCCAACGGCGTCCCCGGGCTGCGCCGGCTGTCGGGTGCCGAGATCCCTTCGATCGAGCCGCACACGGTGGGCGTCGCCGCCCTGCACTCCCCCCAGACCGCGATCACCGACTTCGTCGCCATCACCGAGTCGTTCGCGCGGGAGGTCCGTGCGGCGGGCGGCACCCTTCACCTGTCGACACCGGTGACGGGAGTGCGCGTGGTGCCCAACGGTGTCGAGGTCGTCACACCAACCGTTTCGCACCGTGTGGACGAGCTGGTCGTCTGCGCCGGGCTGCAGGCCGACCGGGTCGCCGTCGAGCCCGGCGGGGACGGGCCGCGGATCATCCCGTTCCGCGGGGAGTACCTCCGGGTGCGCGACGACCTGCGCGACCTGGTCCGGGGCATGGTCTACCCGGTGCCGGACCCGCGCTACCCGTTTCTGGGGGTCCACTACACGCGTCGGGTCTCCGGGGAGCTCGAGGTGGGGCCGAACGCGGTGCTCGCCCTGCGCCGGGAGGGCTACCGGCGCCGCGACGTGGGCGTCCGCGACCTGCGCGACCTGGTCGGCTGGCCGGGCTTCTGGCGGATGGGCCGCGAGCACTGGCGCACCGGGGTCCACGAGGTCCGGGGCTCGCTGTCGCGCCGGGCGTTCATGCGGCTCGCCCAGCGGTACGTGCCGACCATCGGTCCCGACGACGTCGTCCGGGCCCGCGCCGGCGTACGTGCTCAGGCCGTGGACCGGGACGGCTCCCTGGTCGACGACTTCCGCATCGACCAGGTGGACCGGGTGCTGCGGGTCCGCAATGCTCCGTCACCGGCGGCGACGTCGTCGCTGGCCATCGCCGAGCACGTGGTCGACCTGCTCTGGCCCGGCTCCGCCCCGTCGCCGGCGGCCTAGGTCCGCGCCGGCGGTGGCGCGTCAGAAGAGCTGGGGCACGAAGGTCTGCTCGTGCATCGGCGGCCGGACGTAGGGGAAGTCCTTCATCACCGGCAGCTCCACCACGTCGGGGGCCACGTCCTGGTAGTCGAACTGGCTCAGCAGGTGGCTGATGCAGTTGAGCCGGGCCGCCTTCTTGTCGTCGGAGGGTACGACGTACCACGGCGCCTGCTTGATGTCGGTGTACTGGAACGTGGTGTCCTTCGCCATCGAGTACTTCACATACAGCTCGTGCTCGGCGAGGTCCATGTCGGAGAGCTTCCAGCGCTTGAGCGGCTCGGCGTTGCGGGCCTCGAAGCGGGCGCGCTGCTCCTCATACGACACCGAGAACCAGTACTTGATGACGATCATCCCGCTGCGCACCAGCATCCGCTCGAACTCCGGGCACGAGCGCAGGAATTCCTGGTGCTCCTCCTCGGTGCAGAAGCCCATCACCCACTCGACGTTCGAGCGGTTGTACCAGCTGCGGTCGAACAGCACGATCTCCCCGGCGGCCGGCAGATGCTCGACGTACCGCTGGAAGTACCACTGGCTCTTCTGCCGCTCCGTCGGCGTCGGGAGGGCGACCACGCGCATGATGCGGGGGCTGGTGCGTTCGGTGATCCGCTTGACGACGCCGCCCTTGCCGGCCGAGCCGCGGCCCTCGAAGATCACCAGCACCTTCAGGCCCTGGCGCTGGATCCAGTACTGCAGCATCACCAGCTGCTCCTGGAGCCGCTCCATCTCGGCTTCGTACACGCTGCCCTTGAGTCGGCCGCGGTCGTTGTAGTGGTCGGGTGGCCGGGAGCCCGGGGTGAGCCCGACGTCGTCCGCACCCTCCGGCGGCGCCTTCTTTGCCATCGCTCCCCTTTCCCGCCCACTCTCGACCACTGCTCGCTGGCACCAGCGTCTACCCTGCTCGGCGACTCCGGCAACCGTCCACCCCCGACTACCGCGCCCTTACCGTCGCCTGGGGGCCGGTTTTGGTGCGGTACGGCGACTGCAAGGGAGCGGCAGACGGGGGACCACGGCGAGCCAGAGAGGTCAGGGGGTGGTGCGGCCGGGGCGGTAGTCGGGGGAGCTCGCGTCGACGTCCGGGTCGAGCCGGTCCGCCTCGCGCACCCGGTCCTCGTACTGCGCCTCCTCGACGGTCGCTCCACGCCGGACCTCCGCGGCCCGCGCCTCGGCCCGCTCCGCCTCCAGCCGGGCCTGGTCGGCCTCGAGCTTCGCCTCGCGGGCCTGGAGGTCGGTCTCGGCGAGCCCGTCGCGCCGGGCGGACGCCTCCTCGCGGAGCTCAGACGCCTGCGCCCGGTTCTGCGCGACGTGTTGCGCGGTCCGACGGCGCGACACCATCAGCGCGACTGCCACCACCACGGCCACGGCGATGATCGCGACCACGATCCAGATGACCTGTGCTGTCGACATTGCCTCGTACCTCCTCGTGGCCCGACGGAACGGCCGGGCTCGTTTGAGGACCGGTGCCCGGATCCGGGGCCGCCCATGCGGAGCCGCAGAACTCCTCAGTCTGGAATCCGAGACAGGAGAGCGCCCAGGGCTCTGGTAGCGGGCACCACGACAGGCGTTGGATGGCGGACATGAACACCACCGCTGAGCGCACGCACCTCGCCACCTCCGTGGAGGTGGGAGTCGGGCCGGTGTCCTTCGACGACGTTCTCGCGGTGGTCCGCGGCGGCGCCGGCGTGACCCTGGCCCCCGACGCCCTGGCGGCCATCGACCGGGCCCGGGCGGTCGTGGAGGAGCTGGCCGCGGCCCCGACGCCGGCGTACGGCATCTCCACCGGCTTCGGCGCCCTCGCCACTCGGCACATCCCCACCCCGATGCGCGCCCAGCTGCAGCGGGCGCTGGTCCGCTCGCACGCCGCCGGCTCTGGCCCTGAGGTCGAGCGCGAGGTGGTACGTGGGCTGATGCTGCTGCGGCTCTCGACGCTCGCGACCGGGCGCACCGGGATCCGGCGGGAGACCGCGCAGCTGCTGGCCGACCTGCTGACCCACGGGATCACGCCGGTGGTGCGGGAGTACGGCTCCCTCGGCTGCTCCGGCGACCTCGCGCCGCTGGCCCATTGCGCGCTGGCGCTGATGGGCGAGGGCGAGGTCCGCGACGCCACCGGCACCTTGATCCCGGCGGCCGATGCGCTGGCCGCGGCCGGGCTCACTCCTGTCGAGCTGGCCGCCAAGGAGGGGCTGGCGCTGATCAACGGGACCGACGGGATGCTCGGGATGCTCGTCATGGCCATCGCCGACCTGCGCCGGCTGCTCCGCACCGCCGACATAGCGGCCGCCATGTCGGTGGAGGGCCAGCTCGGCACCGACCGGGTCTTCGCCGCCGAGCTGCAGGCGATCCGGCCGCAGCCGGGGCAGGCGCTCTCCGCGCGGAACCTCGCCCTGCTCCTCCGCGACTCCGGCGTCGTCGCCTCGCACCGTGGCCCGGACTGCAACCGGGTCCAGGACGCCTACTCGCTGCGCTGCTCGCCGCAGGTGCACGGCGCGGTGCGGGACACCGTGGAGTACGCCGCCGTGGTCGCCTCGCACGAGCTCGCCTCCGCGGTCGACAACCCGGTCGTCCTGGTCTCGACCAGCCCGACCGACGGGCCGTCCCGGGTCGAGTCGAACGGCAACTTCCACGGGGCCCCGGTCGCCTACGTCCTGGACTTCCTGGCCATCGTCGCCGCCGACCTGGCCTCGATCTCCGAGCGGCGCACCGACCGGTTCCTCGACAAGGCCCGCAACCACGGGCTGCCGCCGTTCCTGGCCGACGACCCGGGCGTTGACAGCGGGCACATGATCGCGCAGTACACCCAGGCCGCCATCGTCTCCGAGCTCAAGCGGCTGGCCGTCCCGGCCTCCGTCGACTCCATCCCGTCCTCGGCCATGCAGGAGGACCACGTGTCGATGGGCTGGTCCGCGGCCCGCAAGCTGCGCCGTTCCGTGGACGGGCTCACCCGGGTCGTCGCCATCGAGATCCTCACCGCCGCCCGGGCCCTGGAGCTTCGGGCGCCGCTCGAACCCGCCGCAGGCACGGCTGCCGTCGTACGCCTCCTCCGCGAGGCCGGCATCGACGGCCCCGGACCCGACCGCCACCTGTCACCCGAGATCGAGACCGCCGTCTCGCTCGTCCACTCCGGCGCCGTCCTGGACGCCGTCGAAGCCCAGATCGGAGAGCTCACATGACCACCAACCCCCGCCTGCCGATCCACGCCCCCCACGGCACCGACCTGTCCTGCGGCTCGTGGCAGACCGAGGCGCCGCTGCGGATGCTGATGAACAACCTCGACCCGGACAACGCGGAGAACCCCGAGGAGCTCGTCGTGTACGGCGGCACCGGGAAGGCCGCCCGGTCGTGGGAGGCCTACGACGCACTGCTGCGGACGCTGCGCGCGCTCAAGGACGACGAGACGATGCTCGTGCAGTCCGGCAAGCCGGTCGGCGTGATGCGCACGAACGAGTGGGCGCCGCGGGTGCTGATCGCCAACTCCAACCTGGTCGGGGACTGGGCGAACTGGGAGGAGTTCCGACGGCTCGAGGACCTGGGGTTGACGATGTACGGACAGATGACCGCCGGGTCCTGGATCTACATCGGCACCCAGGGGATCCTCCAGGGCACCTTCGAGACCTTCGCCGCCGTGGCCGACAAACGGTTCGGCGGCACCCTGGCCGGGACCATCACCCTCACCGCCGGCCTGGGCGGGATGGGCGGCGCGCAGCCGCTCGCGGTCACCATGAACGACGGCGTCGCGATCTGCGTCGAGTGCGACCCGCACCGGATCCAGCGCCGGCTCGAGACCCGCTACCTCGACGTGCGCGCGGACTCCCTCGACCACGCCGTGGAGCTGGCCGTCGAGGCTCGCGACGCCGGTCACGCACTGTCCATCGGGGTGCTAGGCAACGCGGCGGACGTCGTACCCGAGCTGCTCGAGCGACACCTGGCCGGCTCGGTCCGCATCGACATCGTCACCGACCAGACCTCCGCGCACGACCCGCTGTTCTACCTGCCCGCGGGGTCCCGGTTCGAGGACTGGGAGCGCGAGCGCGCCGAGGACCCGGTGGGCTTCACCAAGCGTGCGCAGGAGTCCATGGCCCGACATGTGCGGGCGATGGTGGAGTTCCAGGACGCTGGCGCGGAGGTGTTCGACTACGGCAACTCGATCCGCGATGAGGCGCGCAAGGGCGGCTATGACCGGGCCTTCGAGTTCCCGGGCTTCGTGCCGGCCTACATCCGGCCGCTGTTCTGCGAGGGCAAGGGCCCGTTCCGGTGGGCCGCGCTGTCGGGCGACCCGGCGGACATCGCCGCGACCGACCGGGCGATTCTGGAGCTGTTCCCGAAGAACGAGCGGCTCCGGAAGTGGATCACCATGGCCTCGGAGCGGGTGGCGTATCAGGGTCTGCCGGCGCGGATCTGCTGGCTGGGGTACGGCGAGCGTCACCTCGCCGGGCTCAAGTTCAACGAGATGGTGGCCTCCGGGGAGCTGTCGGCGCCGATCGTGATCGGCCGCGACCACCTGGACTGCGGGTCCGTGGCGTCGCCGTACCGCGAGACCGAGGCGATGCTCGACGGCTCCGACGCCATCGCCGACTGGGCGCTGCTCAACGCGCTGGTGAACACGGCCTCGGGCGCCAGCTGGGTGTCGATCCACCACGGTGGTGGCGTCGGGATGGGTCGCTCCATCCACGCCGGCCAGGTCTGCGTCGCCGACGGCACCCCCCTGGCTGCGGCCAAGATCGAGCGGGTCCTCACCAACGACCCCGGCATGGGCGTCATCCGCCACGTGGACGCCGGCTACGACCGGGCCGTCGAGGTGGCCGAGGACCGTGGCGTCTCGATCCCCATGCGCGACTCCTAAGGGATAGTCCGCCGCGAAAATCATCCGAAACCCCGGCTTCGGCATGATTTTCGCGGCGGACTATCGGGGCCGGGACGCGTGCACAGGGCAGGGAGCCAGGTCGGATTTCCCCAGCT
>CAZKEZ010000025.1:0-29835 GCA_964551905.1 uncultured Nocardioides sp.
CACCAGGTGACTGCGATCGACGGCGTAACGTCCTGTGCCGTCCTTTGCATTCGACATCGCTGACGTCTTCGACCTCGGTGACGGCTACCAGGGCACCACGCTGATCGGCCCACCGGTCGAGACCGCTGGGGGTCTCGCCGTCGGCGACACCCTCCTGGTTCCCACCAAGGATGGTGGGCAGGCAACTTGTGAGTGCGTGGAGTTACCGCTCGTGAATCTTGGTCACGAGCGTGTTGGATGGGTCAGCGTGTCCGTCACGGGCGTCTCGCCAGACGAGGTTCAAGTCGGCGAATGAGCGACTCGCGGCTCGTAGAAACGACCGCTCATGCCGCTGTCGGATCGGAGTATCCGACCATGCCGCGGCGCGAGCGGATCGCTGGTCGTCGAAGCCCGGGCGGAGGGTCCCGAAGCTGGGTCATCGTCCGTGCATCCGTCTGAGCATGACCCGGGCAGCAGCCGGCCAGACTCGCTTGCGTGGCTGGCGCGCGGCCAGCAGGAGTAGCGCGACCTGGTCGAGCACGCCCTCGACGTCGGGCTCGCCGTAGTGTGAGTGCATGGCCACACCGTCGCCAACGGCGACGAGCAGTGCGGCCATGGAGCGGGGAACTACCCATCCCTGGATGTACCCCTCCCGCTGCAGGTCAGCGATGAGCGCTGCGAGGTAGTCGACGAGCTCGGCGTGGATGTCGGCCAGGGCAGTGGCGAGGGTTGCGTTGGTTGATGAGGCCGCGACCGCGTCGGCGTAGACCGTGAGGTCGGCGCGGGCGACGGCGAAGGCGCCACCGATCGTGCGGAGCGCGGCGAACAGCCGCTCGGCTGGATCGCCTCCACCCTCAAGTGAGGCCCGGATCGGGGCGAGCCGATCCTGGACGAGTCCCGTGAGCGCCTGCGCCACCAGCGCGTCCTTCGACCCGAAGTGGTAGGTGATCGCCTGCAAGTTCACCCCGGCCGCCCGAGCGATCTCGCGGGAGGTCAGCCCGGCTGACCCACTCGAACGTAGCGATGACACGGCGGCGTCGAGAAGTCGCTGGCGGGTGGCAGTCGCCCGAGCTTCGCTCATGGCCGCAGACTACCCGCTAGACAGTCATACGTTTGTATGATTCGCTGGTGCGGTGACCACCGACCTCGTCACCGGCACCAACGGCTACACCGGCTCGTACCTGGCTCAGCGGCTGCTGGCAGCGCGCCATCACGTCCGCACCCTGACGCGCGACCCTGGATCCGTGGTCGGGCCCGTCGCGCCCTACCCCTACGACTTCGACCACCCCGAGACGCACGCGGAGGCGTTCAGCGGCGTCGACACCTTCTACAACACCTACTGGGTGCGCTTCGCCCGAGGCGCCAGCACGCACGACGTCGCTGTCGCGAACTCGAAGGCGCTGATTGCGACGGCCGCCCGGGCCGGCGTCCGGCGCATCGTGCACGTGAGCATCATGAACCCAGACGCCGACTCGCCCTACTCCTACCACCGGGGCAAGGCCCTGGTGGAGGAGGCCGTCCGCGGTTCAGGGATGCGCTACGCGATCGTCCGTCCCTCGGTGCTGTTCGGCGGGGCCGAGGTGCTGCTCAACAACGTCGCCTGGCTGCTCCGCCACCTGCACGCCTTCGCAGTTCCCGGCGATGGGCGCTACCCGGTCCGCCCCACGCACGTGGCGGACCTCGCCGACCTCATGGTCTCCCTCGGCGACGCGGACGAGGACGTCGTACGGAGTGCGGGCGGGCCGGAGACCTTCGAGTTCGGAGCGTTGGTGAGGTTGATCCGTGATGCGATCGGCGCACGCGCCGCCGTCATCGAGGCCCCCCGCGGGCTGGTCCTGCCCCTGACCCGCCTGGTCGGCATGGTCACCCGCGACATGACCGTCCACCCCGACGAACTGGACTCGCTCATGGCGGGCCTGGCCTCCTGCGACGGCCCCGCCGCCGGGAACCGGAGCTATACGCAGTTCCTCGCCGAGGCTGCGGCGGAGTACGGACTTGTCTACGTCAACGAGGTACGACGCAACTTCACGCCCGCCACCCGCAAGGGGCCATAGCGTGATCCCGACGATGCTGCTGGTCGGCCTGGTTCTCGGTCGCTGGTGGCGGCTCGCCCTCGTGCTGGCGATCGTGGGCTGGCCCCTCCTGCTGGTCGCGAACCAAGTCGTCCCAGCGGACGGGTCCTGGGCGGTGAGAGACGCCGGCACACTTGCCGGTGGTGCGCTGCTCGCAGCCGCGAACACTGCGGTCGGAATCGCCGTACATCAGGCGCTCCTGGCATTGGTACGCAGCATCCGCCGCTCCTCCAACAGGGGCCCGTCCTGGGGCATTCATGGCCGGAGGTGAACGTCAGCGGCGGCCGATGAGGAGCGTCTGGGCCGTGCGGGCCACCAGGCCGAGCTGGTCGTAGACGGCCGAGGTGGCGAGTCCGACCGAGCCGGAGCTCAGCTCGGTGCGCGCATCGAGGCAGAGCCACTCGCCGACCGGTGGCCGCAGGACGTGCACGGTCAGCTCGGTGTTGAGGAACCTCCACGAGGCCGGGTCCAGCTCCGAGGACGCCCCCGAGGCGGAGTCCGCGCACGCCATCAATCGGGTCAGCGGCGTCCACTCCTCGTCCGGAAGCAGGGTGACCTCCGGGCGCATCCAGACCAGGGCCGGACCGGGCTCGCCCACCGCGCCGGCGATCCAGCGCCACTCGACGGTGTCGAGATAGCCGCGATGCCAGCCGGCCGGTTGCTCATGCAGCTCACCGGAGGCGGGTCTGTGGTGCGGTGCCGGACCGACCGGGCGGACGTCCGTCTTCACGTCGGGCAGCAGCCAGGCCGACGCGGTGGCAACCGGACGGCCAGCTGCCAGATCGACCAGGGCGGCCTCGGCCAGAGCCACCGAGCGCCCCGGCCGGACAACCGTCGCCGTGACGTCGAGCGGACCCACCGGGACCGGGCCCAGCAGCTCGATCGTCAGCCGGCCGACGACGCGACCAGTGGCGTCCGGCAGTCCCTCGATGGCCCGGGCGAGGAGCGCGGAAGGCGGGCCTCCGTGCTGGCTGTCGGGTCCCCAGGGGGACCCGGTGGTGGGCAGGGACTCGTACCCGCCATCCGTCCGGGTGCGGTAGAAGGACGTGCTCGCGGATGTCGTCATCGACGCGGTCTCAGACCGGGGGAGCGGGGGTGACGATGCCGGCGGCGGCGTCGGCCGCCTCGATCTCCTCCCGCGAGATCCCCAGCAGGTACAGGATCGCGTCGAGGTAGGGCACGTTGACCGCCGTCTGTGCGGCGTCCTGGACCACCGGCTTGGCGTTGAAGGCGATCCCGAGCCCGGCGGCGTTGAGCATGTCGATGTCGTTCGCGCCGTCGCCGATGGCGATCACCGCATCCACCCCCACGCCCGCATCCGCAGCGAACTGATGCAGCGCGCCGGCCTTGCCCGCTCGGTCCACCACGTCCCCGACGATGCGGCCGGTCAGTCGGCCGTCGACAATCTCGAGCTCGTTGGCCTGGGAGAAGTGGATGTCCAGGTCCTCGGCGAGCCGGTCGACGATCTGGCTGAACCCTCCGGAGACGATCGCGAAGTGGTACCCGAGCCGCCGCAGAGTCCGGACCAGGGTGCGCGCGCCGGGGGCGAGCACGATCTCGTCGTACACCCTGTCCAGGGCGGCGGCGTCCAGGCCCGCGAGCAGGGCGACCCGATCGCGCAGCGCGGTCTCGAAGTCCACCTCGCCGCGCATCGCCGCGGCGGTCACCCGGGCGACCTCCGGCAGCCGGCCGGCCTGGACCGCCAGCATGTCGATGATCTCGCCCTGGATGAGGGTGGAGTCCACGTCCATGACGATCAGCCGCATGCCCCGGCGCAGCAGGTTGGCGGGCTGGACCGCGATGTCGATGTCCTGGCGCGCCGCCTCCGCGGCCAGAAGGGCCCGCAGCCGCTCCGGCTGGATCCCGGACACGTGCAGATCGATCGCGGTGACCGGGTACCGCGCCATCCGCTCGATCCGGTCGATGTTGGCGCCGGCGTCCGCGATCCGGCCGGCGACGGCGGCGAAGGCCCCGGCGCGCAGCGGCACGCCGATCACCGTGACGTGCGACCGGCCGACGCCTCGGGACCGGTTGTCGCCCATCCCTCGGGTCACCTCCACCTGCATGCCGAGCTGCTCCGCAGTGCCCTCGACGGTGGACCGAAGCCGCTTCCAGTCGCGCGGGGCCGTGACCAGCACGCCCAGCACGATCCGCTGCCGGATCACGATCTGCTCGATGTCGAGCACCTCGACTCCGGCCCTGGCGAGGGTCGAGAAGATCGCCGAGATCAGCCCCGGGCGGTCGTCGCCGGCCAGGGTGATGAGGAGGGTCTGGGGTGCGTCGTCGATCCCTGGCAGAGTCATCGTGCACAGAGGCTATGACATGGCCTGGCGGCCGGAGCAGGCGGTGGGGGCACGCGGCCGATCCCTGGTCTGGACCAGCTCCGTCGACCTCGGTGTTTCCCCAGCGAGCGACGCCCGGCTGAGTGAGGCTGGGGGCATGCCTCCCACCACCCGTTCCGCGTTCCTGGGACTCCTGGTGGCCAGCCTGATGCTGGCGCTCACCACCGTCTCGTCGCCGGCCGGCGCCTGGAACGTCGGCACCGAGGTCGTCACTTCGGTCGTGCGCTGACCCTTCGGCGACCCTCGCTAGGGTTGCCGACATGGCCGCCGTCCTCGAGTTCGCCGACGTGACGGTCCAGCGGGGGACCGCGATCCTTCTCGACAGCGTCAGCTGGACGGTGGAGGAGGACGAGCGGTGGGTGGTGCTCGGCCCCAACGGAGCCGGCAAGACCACGCTGCTCCAGGTGGCCGCCGCGGCCCTCCACCCGACCAGGGGTGTCGTCGGGATCCTCGACGAGGTCCTCGGCGCCGTCGACGTGTTCGAGCTCCGTCCCCGGATCGGCATGACGAGCGCGGCGGTGGCGGAGCGGATCCCCAGACACGAGCTGGTGCGCGACCTGGTGGTGTCGGCGTCGTACGGCGTGGTGGGGCGCTGGCGTGAGCAGTACGACGAGGTGGACCACGACCGGGCCGCCGACCTGCTGGTCGAGCTGGGGGTCGCGGACCTTGCCGAGCGCACGTTCGGGACGCTCAGCGAGGGGGAGCGCAAGCGGGTGCAGATCGCGCGGGCCCTGATGACCGACCCCGAGCTCCTGCTGCTCGACGAGCCGGCCGCCGGGCTGGATCTCGGCGGACGGGAGGACCTGGTCGCCACGCTGTCGCGGCTGGCCTACGACCCGGACGCCCCGGCGACCGTGCTGGTCTCCCACCACGTGGAGGAGATCCCGCCCGGCTTCACCCACTGCCTGCTGCTCCGCTCCGGGCGAGTGGTGGCCGCGGGACTGCTGGACCACGTTCTCACCGCGGCCAACCTGTCGGCCACCTTCGGCATGCCCCTGGTGGTGACCGGGGCGGACGGTCGCTGGACGGCTCGGCGCGAGACCCGGCACCGCGCCGCGCACCCTGCGGTCCCGTAGGGTCGGAGCATGGATTTCGAGTGGCTCCGCGAGCACCTGTGGGAGACCTGGCTCGGGCTGGCCATCGTCCTCGGCGTGGCCGAGATGTTCAGCCTGGACCTGGTGCTGGCCATGCTCGCCCTCGGTGCCCTCGTCGGGATGATCGCCGCCCTGGTCGGGCTGCCCGTCGTCGCGCAGGTGCTGCTCGCGGCTGGGGCCTCCGTCGCCGCGCTCGCGCTGCTCCGACCATCGATGGTGCGGCGCATGCACAGCGGTCCCGAGCTCACCCTCGGTCACGGCAAGCTGGTGGGGGCCCGGGGCGTCGTCACCGAGACCGTCTCGTCGCTGCAGACCGGCCGGGTCAAGGTCGCTGGCGAGATCTGGTCGGCCGAGCCGTACGACGAGTCCCTCACCCTCGAGCCCGGCGAGGTGATCGAGGTCCTTGAGATCCGCGGTGCCACCGCCTACGTCCATCCGGTGCCGGCCCTGGAACCCTAGGCCCACCCTTCGTCTGAGAGGAATCCCGTGGATCAGATCGTCGTACCTATCGTGGTCGTCCTGCTGGTGCTGTTCGTCATCGTGCTGCTCGCGCGCACGGTGCGGATCGTGCCGCAGGCCCGGGCCGGCGTTGTGGAGCGGTTCGGCAAGTACAAGCAGACCCTGCCGGCCGGTCTGAACATCGTGGTGCCGTTCATCGACCGGGTGCGCTACCTGATCGACCTGCGCGAGCAGGTGGTGAGCTTCCCGCCACAGCCGGTGATCACCGAGGACAACCTGGTGGTGTCCATCGACACGGTCATCTACTTCCAGGTGACCGACCCCATCGCCGCGACGTATGAGATCGCGAACTACATCCAGGCGATCGAGCAGCTGACCATGACGACGCTGCGCAACATCGTCGGCGGCATGGACCTCGAAGAGACCCTGACCAGCCGCGACTCGATCAACAACGGCCTGCGCGGGGTGCTCGACGAGGCGACCGGCAAGTGGGGGATCCGGGTCAACCGCGTGGAGCTGAAGGGCATCGACCCGCCGCCGTCGATCAAGGACTCCATGGAGAAGCAGATGCGCGCCGACCGCGACAAGCGGGCCGTGATCCTGAGTGCCGAGGGTCAGCGCCAGTCCGCGATCCTCACGGCCGAGGGTGACAAGCAGGCGGCAATCCTCTCGGCCGAGGGTGCGCGGGAGTCCCAGATCCTGCGCGCCCAGGCCGACCGGGAGGCGGCGATCCTGCGTGCCCAGGGTGAGGGGCAGGCGATCCAGACGGTGTTCCAGGCGATCCACGACGGTCAGCCGGACCAGGCACTGCTGGCCTACCAGTACCTGCAGATGATGCCGAAGCTGGCCACCGGCGACGCCAACAAGATCTGGGTCATCCCCTCGGAGTTCAACAAGGCGCTCGAGGGTCTCGGCTCGACGCTCACCGAGCTGCAGGGGATCCCGAAGGAGTCCGGGGGCCCGCGGGTCCGGGTGGACATGGGTCCCTCGGAGCCGGAGCTTCCGAAGCCCAGCGAGGATCGGGAGCTGTCCAGCACCCACGCGGACGTCGAGGCGGCCATCGAGGAGGCTCGCAACGCCGCGAACCCGGGGCGGGGCGCGGCGGATCCGTTGGGCGACTCGCCCGACGCACCGTAGGATCCCGTTCGAGTCGCCGCCCTGCCATGAGTCCACTGGAGGTCGGCCTGATCATGCTCGCCGCCGTCGGCGCGGGCACGATCAACACCGTGGTGGGCTCCGGCACCCTGATCACGTTCCCGACCCTGCTGGCCTTCGGCGTGCCTCCGGTCACTGCCAACGTCTCGAACACCATCGGTCTGGTGCCGGGCTCCGTCTCAGGCTCCGTGGGCTATCGGCGCGAGCTGCGCGGTCAGCGGCAGCGGGTGCTGCGGATGCTGTCCGCAGCCGTCGTCGGAGGAGTGACCGGGGCGGTCCTGCTGCTGGCGCTGCCGGAGCGAGCCTTCGAGGGGATCGTGCCGGTGCTGATCGTGCTCGGCATCCTGCTCGTCGTCTTCCAGAACCCCATCCAGCGCCGGGTGGCCGTGCGGCATGAGCACCTCGGGGGGCTGCCGGACGTCGGCGCCTGGTGGGTCTGGCCGCTGGTTGCGCTGACGGGGGTGTACGGCGGGTATTTCGGCGCCGGGCAGGGAGTCCTGCTCATGGCGGTGCTGGGCGTGGGCGTGCCCGAGACGCTGCAACGACTCAACGGCCTGAAGAACGTGATCGCCGCCGTCGTCAACGGCGTGGCGGGCCTGCTGTTCGCCCTCGTTGCCGACGTGGACTGGGCGATCGCCGGCATCATCGCCATCGGCGCGGTGATCGGCGGCGTCCTGGGCGCCACCATCGGCCGCCGGCTGCCCGATCCGGTGCTGCGGGCCGTGATCGTCGTGGTGGGCGTGGTCGCCCTGGTGGTGTTCCTGCTCCGCTGAGCGTCGGTGACCGTCAGGCGAGCTTGAGCACCCTCGTGCCGCCGGCGAACCGGTCGTGCCAGGCCTGCCGGTTGGCGGTGTCGGTGTTGATGCCGACGGCGATCATGGCGACCGCCGCGATGAACGCCGCCAGCGAGAGGACTCCGCCCAGCATCGGGAGGAGCCCGAGCAGGTTCGCCGCCATGAAGATGTTGCGCCGGATCGCCTGCTCGGTCGTCGGCTTGCTCACGCCGTCGGGACCGACCACGCGCAGCTTCATCGCCATCTTCCCGATGGTCTGGCCGCGCGAGGACTCCAAGAAGGCGAAGTAGCCGAGGTACAACGCGGCGTAGACGAGGCTCATCACCGCGGCGGAGAGGTAGCTGGCCCCGACGCCTATCGGACCCGCGTCACCCCCCAGCAGGATTCCGACGACGAGGACCGCCCCGATTACGAAGCCGACGACCCACAAGATGGCCAGGTCGATCAGCCGCGCCAGGAAGCGGTCGAGCAGCTCGCCCGGCCGAGTGGCGCCGGGACTCGGGGCGCCGTAGCCGTAGCCGGTCGGGGGTTGGCTCATCGCTGCTCCTTGTCTGGGATCGCCCAATTATGGACTGAGGGAGGTCTCGGAGGGTCCCACCCACGCGTCCAGCCACCGGCCGAGCCGGTCGTAGACCCGGGCGCGAGCCTCCGGTCGGGATAGCACGACGTCATGGATGGCGCCCTCGACGGCGAGGGAGGTCACGTGCGGGCCGATCGAGGTGGACCAGCGGCGGATCTGGGTGACGTCGAGGACGATGTCGCGGGTGAACACCTCGTCGGACATCTCGGTGGGCGCCGCGCTGTGCGCCGAGGTGAGCACGAGGACCGGTACGGTGACGTCGAGCCCGGCATGGAGCTCGGCATGGGCGCGCCGGATCGCGCGGAGCCAGCCGGCGTACACCGGCCACGACTCGACCGGCTTCCAGGCGAGGTCGTAGTCCCAATCGCCTTCGAAGTCGCGGTGCAGGGCCCGCCCGTACAGCCCGACGACGGTGCGGGGGATCTCCCGCTTGGGCTGGTAGGAGCCGAGCTGCCTGATCACCCGGGTGCCCAGCCGGAGCCAGAAAGGCCCGTGCATGTCGACCCAGGGTGCGTTGAGCACTACGCCGACCAAGCCGTTGAGTGCGGCGCGCTCGTTCGCCCAGAGCGCCACGGTGAGACCGCCGGTCGAGTGGGCGCTGAGCACGACCCGGTCGTGCTCGTCGCGCTCGGTGATCCGGGCCCAGACGAGGTCGAGCTCCTCGAAGTACTCCCGCACGTCGTCGACGTAGCCGGGGGTCTGGTGCTCGCGCAGGGAGCGGCCGTACTTCCTCAGGTCCAGCGCGTAGAAGTCGTAGCCCCGCGCGGTCCACCAGCGCGCGTACTCGGTGTGGAAGAAGTAGTCGCAGAACCCGTGCACGTGCAGCACGGCCCGCCCGGTTGGCACGTCCGCACCCAGTCGGACCAGGTTCGCTTCGACCGCGCCCTCGGAGTCCGGGGCCAGGACCAGCGTCTCGACCGTGTACGGCGTGCCGAGGATGTCGGTCTCCAGATCCCCGTCTGCCATGCCCCTATCCAACCCGGTCGGCGCGCGCGGCTTCCACCAGTCCCTTCATGAGGGCCAGCTCGGTGCCGACCTCGGGGTGCCACTGGACACCCACGCAGAACCGGTCGCCCGGCGCCTCCATGGCCTCGAGCGTGCCGTCCTCGGCGCGGGCCACTGCTTCGAAGCCCGGGTGGTCGCGCACCGACTGATGGTGATGGCAGTGCACTGAGACCTCGGCCCCGAGCAGTGCCCGCACCCGACTCCCGGGGTCGACGGCCACGGCGATGGCGCCGAAGTTGGGGCCGCCGGGGGAGTGCTCCTCGTGCCCCACCAGCTCCGGGGTGTGCTGGTCCAGGGAACCACCGGCGTGCACCGCCATCAGCTGCATGCCGCGGCACACGCCTAGCACCGGGAGACCCCGGCGTTCGGCGGCGTCGAGCAGGGCGAGCTCCCACGCGTCCCGGTCCGGGCGCCAGCCGGCGGTCCGCTCGTGCGGCTCCGCGTCGTACCGCTCCGGGTCGACATCGGCCCCACCGCTGACCACGAGGCCGTCGATTCGGGCCACGACCGCGTCGGCGACCGGCGGCTCCGCGACCGACGGCGGCAGCAGCACGGCAGCGCCACCCGCGGCCGCGACCATGTCGGCGTACTGGCTGTGCAGCAGGTCGGCGCGCTGCGACCAGACTCCCCAGGCGGCCTGCTCGCGGTAGGTCGTCAGTCCGATGACCGGAACCGTCACGGCAGCCTCACAGCGGGGTCACGTAGGCGCCCGAGATGCCTCCGTCCACCAGGAACGTGTTGGCGGTGATGAAGCTGGACTCGTCCGAGGCGAGGAACAGCACCGCGTTCGCCATCTCCTCGGGCTCGCCGAACCGCCCCATCGGCACGTGCACCAGCCGACGGGCGGCCCGCTCCGCGTCCTTCGCGAACAGCTCCTTGAGCAGCGGCGTGTTGACCGGCCCCGGGCACAGTGCGTTGACCCGGACCCCCTCGCGGGCGAACTGCACCCCCAGCTCGCGGCTCATCGACAGCACCCCGCCCTTGGAGGCCGAGTAGGAGATCTGGGACGTGGCCGCCCCCATCACCGCCACGAACGAGGCGGTGTTGATGATCGACCCCTTGCCCTGCTCCAGCATGTAGGGCAGCGCCGCCTTGCAGCACAGGTAGACGCTGGTCAGGTTGACCTCCTGCACCAGCCGCCAGGCCTCCAGGTCGGTGTCCAGGATGGAGTCGTCCTGGGGCGGGGAGATGCCGGCGTTGTTGAACGCCACGTCCACGGAGCCGTAGGTGTCCTTCGCGGTGCGGAAGAGCGCGTCGACCTGGTCCTTGTCGGTGACGTCGACGTGGCAGTACGTCGTCACGTCCGCGCCGCCGAGCTCGGCGACGACCTGTGCGCCGCGGGAGTCGTCGATGTCACCGATGACCACCCGGGCGCCTTCCTCGATGAACCGGCGGACCGTGGCCAGCCCGATGCCCGAGCAGCCGCCGGTGACGACGGCGACCTTGCCGGCAAGACGTCCTGCCATGGTGGCTCCTTCTGGTTGTGCCAGCGACGGGATCAGCCGTCGGTGGCGATGAAGACGTTCTTCTCCTCGGTGAAGGCGAACGGTGCGTCGGGACCCAGCTCGCGGCCCAGCCCCGACTGCTTGAAGCCACCGAACGGGGTCCAGTAGCGCACCGACGAGTGGCTGTTCACCGATAGGTTGCCGGCATCGACGCCGCGAGCCACCCGGAGCGCCCGGCCGACGTCGTCGGTGAAGATCGAGCCGGAGAGGCCGAACTCGGTGTCGTTGGCCAGCGCGATCGCCTCCTCCTCGTCGTCGAAGGCCATCATCGCCACCACCGGTCCGAAGACCTCCTCCCGCCAGACCTGCTCCTGGGTGTCGGAGGACTCCACGACCGTCGGCGCCAGCCACCAGCCCGCGCCGTCGGGACGACTGCCGGTGAACGCGACAGTCGCCCCGTCGATGTAGCGCTGCACGGAGTCGCGCTGCCCTGCCGACACCAGCGGACCCATCTCGCTGGTCTCGTCGGCCGGGTCGACGACCCGCATCCCCTTCACCGCGACCTCCAGCCTCCCGACGAACTCGTCGTAGGCCGACCGCTCCACGAGGATCCGGGACCGCGCGCAGCAGTCCTGGCCGGCGTTGTCGAAGACGGCGTACGGCGCGAGGTCAGCGGCTCGGGCGACGTCGGTGTCGGCAAAGACGATGTTGGCGCTCTTGCCGCCCAGCTCGAGCGTCACGGCCTTCACCTGCTCGGCACAGCCGGCCATGATCTGCTTGCCCACCTCGGTAGAGCCGGTGAAGCAGATCTTGCGCACCAACGGGTGCTCGACGAACCGTTGCCCGACCACCGAGCCCTTGCCGGGCAGCACGGTCAGCACCCCTTCCGGCAGGCCCGCCTCCAGGGCGAGCTCGCCGATCCGGATGGCGGTCAGCGGGGTGATCTCGGCAGGCTTGAGCACGACCGTGTTCCCGGCCGCGAGGGCGGGGGCGAAGCCCCAGCCGGCGATCGGCATCGGGAAGTTCCAGGGGACGATGACGCCCACCACGCCGAGCGGCTCGTGGAAGGTGACGTCGACCCCGCCGGGGACCGGGATCTGCTTGCCCAGCAGCCGCTCCGGAGCGCCGGCGTAGTAGTTGAGGCAGTCCCGGACGTTGCCGGCCTCCCAGCGCGCGTTGCCGATGGTGTGGCCCGAGTTGGCGACCTCCAGCTGCGCGAGCTCCTCGTTGTGGGCGTCCACGACCGCGGCGAACGCCCGCAGCAGCCGGGCCCGTTCCCCGGGGGCGACCGCGCGCCAGTCCTGGAAGGCCGCCTGGGCCCGCTCGACGGCGGCGTCGGTGTCCTCGGCGCTGGTCGCCGGGACCTCGGCCACCACCTCCTCGGTGACCGGGCTGACCAGCGTCGTCACGTGGTCGTCACATCCTCTCGAAGTTGCGGAACAGCTCCCAGTCGGTCACGACGGCGTCGAACGCCGTGAGCTCGACGTCGGCCATGTTGGTGTAGTGGTCGACCACCTCGTCGCCCAGGGCGGCGCGGGCCACAGTGGACGCGTGGAAGGCGTCGCGTGCCTCGCGGAGGGTGTGCGGCACCTGCTCCCGGCCGGACTCGTAGGCGTTGCCGACCAGCTCGTCCTCGAGCGGCAGTCCCTTGTCGATCCCGTGCAGGCCGCCGGCGATCAGCGCGGCTAGTGCCAGGTGTGGGTTGACGTCGCCGCCGGGCACCCGGTTCTCCATGCGGGCGCTCTTGCCATGCCCGACCAGCCGCACCGCGCAGGTCCGGTTGTCGACGCCCCACGCGATGGTCGTCGGTGCGAACGATCCAGCGGAGAAGCGCTTGTAGGAGTTGATGTTGGGCGCGTAGAGCAGCGTGAAGTCGCGCATGGTCGCGAGCACCCCGGCGACGAAGTTGTCATAGAGGGCCGACCTCCGGTCTCCGTCCCAGAAGACCAGCTCACCGTCGGCACCCCGCAGCGACAGGTGGATGTGGCAGGAGCTGCCTTCCTTGTCGTTGAACTTGGGCATGAACGTGATCGACTTGCCGGCCATCGCCGCGATCTCCTTGGCGGCGGTCTTGTACACGCTGTGGTTGTCGGCGGTGACGAGAGCGTCGGCGTACAGGAAACCGATCTCGTGCTGTCCGGGGTTGCACTCGCCCTTCGCGCCCTCCACGTCCAAACCTGCGGCGTACATGTGGTTGCGGATGTCGCGAAGCAGCGGCTCGATCCGCGTAGTGCCGAGGATCGAGTAGTCGACGTTGTACAGGTTGGCCGGCTCCAGGTCCTGGTAGCGCTGGCGCTGGGCGTCCTCGTAGGAGGTGTTGAAGACGATGAACTCGAGCTCGGTCCCGGCGAGTGCCACCATGCCCCGCTCAGCGACCCGGTCGAGCTGGGACTTGAGCACCGTCCGCGGCGACTGGATGACGGGGGAGTGGTCGAGCCACACGAGGTCGCACTGCACCATCGCCGTCGCCGGCAGGTGGGTGAGCCGACGCAGCGTGTCCCAGTCGGGGAGGAACTCCATGTCGCCGTACCCGCGGTCCCACGAGGAGATGGAGTACCCGCCGACGGTGTTCATGTCGACGTCCACGGCCAGGAGGTAGTTGCAGCCCTCGGTGCCGGCCGTGATCGCCACGTCGAGGAAGTACTGCGCGTGCAGGCGCTTGCCTTGGAGACGGCCCTGCATGTCGGTGAAGGCGAGGACCACCGTGTCGATCTCGCCGGCCCCGATGAGCTCGCGCAGCGCGTCGAGGGTGAGATAGCGGTCGTTGGGTGCAGGCATGGCGCTCTCTTTCGTACGGCGGGTCAGCCGACCAGACCGCGCAAGAGCGCGGCCGTGTCGTCACAGTGTTCCTCCATCACCTTCCGGGCCTGGTCGGCCCGGCCGTCGATGATGGCCTTGCACAACAACCGGTGCTGCCGGTCGGAGTGGCTGATGTTGGCGTCCAGCACCGGAATGGCGCTCAGCATCTCGTGCAGGCTGGCCTGCACCGACGTCACCGCGTCGATGGTCCGCGGGGAGCCGCTGAGCGTCGCGACGGTGAGGTGGAAGCGGGAGTCGGCCTGCCGGTGCTGGGCGCGGTTGCTCGCCTCGGCGACGGCGTCGTGAGCGGAGTGGAGCTGCGCCTGCTGTGCGGGCGTGAGCGTGGCGCTCGCCGCCTGGTGGGCGGCACCCGGCTCCACGACGCGCCGGAACTCCAGCGCGTCGAGCCAGTCATGGCGCTGCGCCTCCGAGGTCCGGGCGGCCTTGCGCGCCGACGGGGTGCGCGGCTTGAGCGTCACGACGGTGCCGCCGCCGCGTCCCCGGCGGGTCTCGACCAGGCCCGCCTCACGCAGCGCCGCCATCGCTTCGCGCAGCGTCGCCCGCGACACAGCCATCCGCTCGGCGAGCTCGCGCTCCGACGGCAGCGTGCTGTGCAGCGGGTACACGCCGAGCCGGATCGCGGTGGCCAGCTGCTCCACACAGGCCTCGAAGGCATGGTGACCCCGCACCGGACGCAGGACCGTCCTGGTGAGGTGCGGATGCGGGTCGGCGGTCACCCAGGCAAGTCTCTGAGTCCGCGACCAGTGTGTCAATGGTCTGAGTTCAAACCATTTTGGCGTACCCTCTGGACGTGATCTGCAACACAGGTCTAGCCTGCGAGAGATTCGTCGCCAGCCACTCGAGAGGTGCCCCATGCCCGAAGGTCACGAACAGCTCGATCATCTGACCGAAGACGAGAAACATCTAGCAAAGCTCGGGTACAAGCAGGATCTCCATCGTTCCTGGTCCGGCTTCTCCAACTTCGCCATCTCGTTCTCGATCATCTCGATCCTGGCGGGGTGTTTCACCAACTTCGGTGCCGGCTGGAACAACGGCGGTCCGATCTCCGTCTCGTGGTCCTGGCCGATCCTCGGCATCTTCATCCTCATCATCGGCTTCACGATGAGCGAGCTGGTGTCGTCGTACCCCACCTCGGGCGGCATCTACTGGTGGGCCGCGAAGCTGGGCGGTCCGGCCGCCGGCTTCTTCACCGGCTGGCTCAACCTGATCGGACTCGTCGCCGTGACAGCCGGTGTGTCCTACGGCTGTGCCACGTTCATCGACCTGACGATCAGCACGTTCTCGGAGGACTACGCGGCCAGCTACTCGCTGAAGCGCGTGTTCATCACCTTCCTGATCGTGCTGGTGTGCTCGTCGGTGCTCAACATCTTCAGCAGCCACCTGATGGCGATCATGAACAACGTGTCGGTGTGGTGGCACGTCATCGGCGCCTCGCTGATCGTGCTGATCCTGATCTTCATCCCCGACCAGCACCAGTCGTTCAGCTACGTGTTCACCGAGCGCTTCAACAACTCCGGCTATCTCGACGGGGACACGTCGGGCATCGGCTTCTGGTTCGCGATCCTGCCGTTCGGCTTCCTGCTGACCCAGTACACGATCACCGGCTTCGACGCCTGCGCCCACCTGTCCGAGGAGACGGCGTCGGCCTCGATGGCCGCGGCCAAGGGGATCTGGCAGTCGATCTTCTACTCGGTCCTGGGTGGTTACATCCTGCTGTTGGCCGTGGTCTTCGCGGTCCCGAACGACGCCAGCGGCAACCCTGACAACGCGGGGGTCGGTGCGGGAGGTGTGGCGTACATCTTCAACACCGCGCTTGGCCAGGACTGGGCGACGTTCGTGCTGTTCATCTCGGCCTCTGCGCAGTTCTTCTGCGCGACCTCCTGCATGACGTCGGCCTCGCGGATGACCTTCGCGTTCAGCCGTGACGGCGCGATCCCGGGCTCGCAGATCTGGTCGAAGCTGACCACCACGCGGGTCCCGGCGAACGCCGTGATGCTGGTGGCGGTCTGCAGCGCAGCGGTGACGCTGCCGGCGCTGATCGAGGTCAACCTGGGCACCGCGGAGGAGCCGCTCATCATCCCGGTGGCGTTCTACGCGGTCACCTCGATCGCGGTGATCGGGCTCTACCTGGCCTTCGCCATCCCGATCTACCTGCGCTGGCGGCACGGCGACCGGTTCGAGGTGGGCGCCTGGAACAACGGCGCGAAGTACAAGTGGATGAACCCGATCGCCGTGGCGGAGATCATCATCGTGTCGCTCTACCTGATGATGCCGTTCATCCCGGCGGCGAACCCGTTCCGGGAGGAGTTCGAGTGGAAGTTCGCGAACTACGCCCCGATCGTCACCCTGGGCGCGCTGCTGCTGCTCACGGTCTGGTGGCACGCCTCGGCGAAGAAGTGGTTCACCGGTCCCAAGATGACCATCGACGAGTCGGTGGCCAAGGCCCTGGGTGAATGACGGCTGGTGACCTCTGAGGAGTCCGAGGACGAGCTCGACCAGATCCTCGACCAGATTCCGGCCCTCGCGGGCTGGAGTCTGGTCCAGGAGCTGTCGGGCGGCCTGACGAACCGGAACCTGAAAGTCACCACTCCCGGCGGCGCCTACGTCGTGAGGATGTCCTCCAGCGACGCGAGCCTGCTGGGCATCGACCGCGACGCCGAGCACCACAACACGCAGGCGGCCGCCCGCGCCGGGGTGGGCGCCGGGGTGGTGGACTACCGCCCCGACCTGGGTGTGCTGGTGATCGGGTTCCTCCAGGGCCGGTCACTGGAGAACGAGGCCTTCCATGATCCGGGGGTCCTCGTTCGGGCCGCCGCTGCCTGCCAGCGGCTGCACGCCGGCCCGCCGTTCACCGGGCTGTTCGACATGTTCACCCGACAGGCTGGTTACCTGGCCACCGTGCGGGAGCATGGGTTCGAGCTGCCACCCGGGTACGACGACCATGCCCCGGCGTTCGCCCGGGTCGCGGAGGCGCTGGCCGCTCGGCCGGCGGATCGGGTGCCGTGCAACAACGACCTGCTGGCCGGCAACTTCATCGACGACGGTGAGCGGGTGTGGCTCATCGACTACGAGTACTCAGGCATGAACGACGTCTACTTCGAGCTCGGCAACACCGCGACGGAGTGCGAGTTCACCCCGGAGATGACGGAGGCCTGGACCGAGGCGTACTTCGGGACCCTGCGTGGTGGGGACCTCGCGCGGGTCAGGCTGGGCTCACTGCGCAGCGAGTACGGCTGGTCGCTGTGGGGCTTCATCCAGGCCGCCACGAGCCCGATCGACTTCGACTTCCGCGACTGGGGCATGCACCGCTACGAGAAGGCAGTGCGCGCCTTCACCTCGGACGGGTTCGACCGGCTCCTCGAGGAGGCCGCCACCGATGACTGACCGGGCCGGGGTCGTGGTCATCGGCGCCGGGGTCGTGGGGGCGTCGACGGCGTACCACCTGGCCAGGGAGGGATGGACCGACGTCCTGCTGCTCGAACAGGGCCACATCTCTGGCGGCACCACCTGGCACGCCGCTGGGCTCGTGGGGCCGCTGCGCGCGACCGAGGGCGGCACCCGGTTGGTGCAGTACTCCGCCGAGCTGTACGACTCTCTCGAGGCCGAGACCGGACTCGCCACCGGATACCGCAACGTCGGCGGCGTGATCGTGGCCCGCACCGAGGACCGGATGACGGCTCTGCGGCGGACCGCGGCCAACGCGGCGGCCTACGACATGGAGTGCCGCATGCTCACCCCTGAGGAGGCGTCGGAGCTGTGGCCGGTCATGCGCACCGACGACCTGCTCGGGGCCATCTGGCTGCCCGGCGACGGCAAGGTGAACCCGACCGACCTGACCCAGTCCCTCGTCAAGGGGGCCCGGCAACGGGGCGTCCGGCTCCGCGAGCAGACGCGGGTCACCGGCATCCTGGTGGCGGAGGGCGCGGGCGGCCGTCGGGTGCGCGGGGTGCAGACCGATCACGGCGACGTCGAGGCCGACGTGGTGGTCAACTGCGCCGGGCAGTGGGCCAAGGCGCTGGGTGGCCTGGCCGGCGTGACGGTGCCGCTGCACTCCGCCGAGCACTTCTACGTGGTGACCGACCAGATCGCCGGCGTGCACCCGGACCTGCCCATCCTGCGCGACCCGGACGGCTACACCTACTTCAAGGAGGAGGTCGGCGGGCTGGTCGTCGGCGGGTTCGAGCCCGAGGCCAAGCCGTGGGTCGCGCCGGACGAGATCCCGTACCCGTTCGAGTTCGCCCTGCTGGAGGAGGACTGGGAGCACTTCTCGGTGCTCATGGACCAGGCCCTGATCCGGATCCCCGCCCTGGAGTCGACGGGCATCCGCAAGTTCTACAACGGCCCGGAGAGCTTCACCCCCGACAACCAGTTCCTGCTGGGCGAGGCCCCCGAGCTGCGTGGCTTCTTCGTCGGCGCGGGCTTCAACTCGGTCGGCATCGCCTCCGCCGGTGGGGCGGGGCGAGCCCTGGCCGAGTGGATCATCCAGGGCGAGGCCACTAGTGACCTGCTGGCGGTCGACATCCGACGGTTCGCCCCCTTCAACGGCAACCACCGGTGGCTGCGCGCCCGGGTCGCGGAGGTCCTCGGTGTCCATTACGACATCCCCTGGCCCAACCGGGAGCTCGAGACGGCCCGCCCGTTCCGCTGCTCGCCCCTGCACGACCGGCTGGCCGCGAAGGGCGCGAGCTTCGGCTCCAAAATGGGCTGGGAGCGCCCCAACTTCTTCGCTCCGGCCGACGAGTCTCCGGCACTGACCTACTCCTGGGGCAAGCAGCAGTGGCTGCCCTGGTCGGCGGCGGAGCAGCGGGCCTGCCGTGAGGCGGTCGCGGTCTTCGACCAGACCTCCTTCTCGAAGTACGTCGTCTCCGGCCCGGACGCGCTCGCCCTTCTGCAGTGGGTCTGTGCCAATGACGTGGATGTGCCGGTCGGGCGGTGCGTCTACACGCCGCTCCTCAACGTCAGGGGCGCCTACGAGTCCGACCTCACCGTGACCCGCACCGGCGCGACCGAGTTCCTACTGGTGAGCAGCTCGGCCACGACGGTGCGCGACCAGGACTGGATCCGCCGCCAGGTGCGTGACGACCAACGGGTGGAGATCCACGACGTCACCGCTGCCCACGCCGTGCTCGGCGTCATGGGACCGCGCTCGCGCGACCTGATGACCCGGCTCACTGCCGCCGACCTCTCCGAGGGCGGGTTCCCGTTCGCGTCGAGCCGCGAGCTCTCACTCGACCATGCGACGGTCCGGGCCACCCGGATGACCTACGTCGGTGAGCTGGGCTGGGAGATCATGGTGCCGGTCGAGTTCGCCACGGGGGTGTACGACGCCCTCATGGCTGCCGGCTCGGACCTGGGCGTACGCGACGCCGGCTACTACTGCATCGACTCACTCCGGCTGGAGAAGGGGTATCGGGCGTTCGGGCGCGAGCTCACCCCGGACTACACGCCGGTCGAGGCCGGGCTGCTCTTCGCGACCAAGCTCAACCGGACCGCCGCGGACGGTTCACCCCTGGACTTCCTTGGCCGGGACCGGCTGCTGGCGCACCGTGCGGAGCTGGCCGCGGGCGGGCCGCGCCGCCGGCTCGTGTCGCTCGTGGTCGAGGACGCCGAGCCGATGCTGTGGGGCGGTGAGCTCGTGCTGCGCGACGGCGAGCCCGCGGGCCAGGTCACCAGCGCGGCCTGGGGTGAGACGGTCGGAGCCTGCGTCGGGCTCGCCTACCTGCGCCACGACGGACCCGTCACCAGCCAGCTGCTCGAGTCCGGCGGGTTCGAGGTCGACGTGGCCGGCGAGCGGCACGCCGTACACCTGTCCCTCAAGGCCCCCCTCGCCGACTGAGTCGCTGCCACCTCAGCTCTCCAGCAGGCTCCGCAGCATCCACGCGGTCTTCTCGTGCACCTGCATGCGCTGGGTCAGGAGGTCGGCTGTGGGCTCGTCGCCGGCGTCCTCGGCGGTGGGGAAGACCCCACGCGCGGTGCGGACCACGGCCTCCTGGCCCTCCACCAGGTTGCGGATCATGTCCTCGGCGGCGGGCACTCCTTCGTCCTCGGGGATCGAGGTGAGTCTGCCGAAGGTGGCGTAGCTGCCGGGCGCCGGGTGGCCCAGCGCCCGGATCCGCTCGGCGATTTCGTCCACGGCCCCGGCCAGTTCGGTGTACTGCTCCTCGAACATCAGGTGCAGCGTGTTGAACATCGGGCCGGTGACGTTCCAGTGGTAGTTGTGCGTCTTCAGGTAGAGCGTGTACGAGTCCGCGAGCACCTTCCCCAAGCCCTCCGCGATCTCCTGCCGCTGCTCTGCCGGGATGCCGATATTGATGTCCATGTGACCATCCTGCCCGAGCCCCGGTTGCCCAGCCCTGCTGGTGGTTGAGAACCTCGCGCTGCCACGGTTCGCCCGGACAGCGTGGGATCTCCGGCACATGCTGCCGAATTTCACACGATGATCGCCCACGACCGGCGGGGGTGTGATGCGGCCTCAGTGGCTGTAGAGGTCGCGGATCACGTCCTCGATGTCGGGCTCGCGCAGGGACAGGTCGGCGACGTCGTAGCTGGCCGCTACCGCGGCAACGATGGGCGCGGCGCTGGCGTCGGCGGGGAAGCTGAGCCACTGGCGCGGACCCTCCACCCGCACCACCTCGGCGCCGGGGACCTCGAGCGGCGGTGCCGCGTCGACGAGATCCACCACGAGGGTGCGCCGCGACCCGCCCCGCTGGTGGAGGTCGAGGAGCGTCCCGTCGAAGACCAGCGCCCCGTGATCGATCACCATCACCCGGTCGCAGAGCGCCTCGATGTCCTGCAGGTCGTGGGTGGTGAGCAGGAGGGTGGTGCCGCGCTCGGCGTTGAGGGCGCGCAGGAACTCCCGGAGCCGACCCTTGCTGACCACGTCGAGGCCGATGGTGGGCTCGTCGAGGTAGAGCACCTCCGGGTCGTGCAGCAGCGCGGCGGTGATGTCGCCTCGCATCCGCTGACCCAGCGACAGCTGGCGCACGGGCGTGTCCAGCAGCTCACCGAGATCCAGGAGACTCAGGAACCGCTCGAGGTTCTCCCGGTAGCGGTCCGCGGGGATCCGGTAGATCTTGCACAGCAGCTCGAACGAGTCGCGTAGCGGAAGGTCCCACCACAGGGTCGTGCGCTGCCCGAACACCACGCCGATCCGACGGGCCAGCTCGGTCCGGGACCGGCTCGGCTCGAGCCCGGCCACCCGGAGCTCGCCCGATGTGGGCACGAGGATCCCGGTAAGCATCTTGATCGTGGTGGACTTCCCGGCCCCGTTCGGGCCGATGTAGCCGACCATCTCACCGGGTCGGATGTCGAACGACAGGTCGGTCACCGCCTCCACCGTGTGGACGGTACGGCGGACGCCTCCGCTGCGGCGACGGACGGTGAACACCCGCGTCAGCCGGTCGGCCATGATCACCGGCTCGACGGAGTGGCGGGTGGTCGGCGACATGTCAGCTCCCCGTCGAGGTGTAGTGGCGGATCCCGGTCCTCCAGACGACCATGGCCCCCGTCACGACCGCGGCCGCCGCGATCGGGGACGCGAACTGCAGCCAGGAGGGCAGGCCGAACGGGTCGGGATGGCCGAGCAGGTACAGACAGGGGTACCAGTTCACGAACGCGACCGGCAGGAACAACGTCAGGAACACCACGAGCTCTCGCGTGAAGATCGTGAGCGGATACTGGGTGAGCGTGTTCCCGCCGTAGGTGAAGGCGTTGGCGAACTCGCTGGTGTCGGAGGTCCAGAACTGCACGCAGGCGAAGCCCACGAAGAGCCCGAAGAAGATCAGCGTCCCCGACACCAGCATCGAGACCGCCACCAGCACCCGGAGCGGGGTCCAGTCCACGCCGGTCGCGGCCCACGCGAACACGATGGTCGCCTGCGTGATCCGCCCGAGCCGGCGCAGCGTGAACTGGTCGGCACAGACCTGCACCAGGAGCGGCAGCGGCTTGATCAGCATCTGGTCCAGCCGCCCGGTGCGCACGTACACCCCGATCCGCTCGACGCTCCCGATCAGGGTGTCCGCGACGCCGAGGCCGACGCCGGTCGCGCCGTACAGGAGGCCGATCTCCCTCAGGGTGAACCCACCCAGGGTGTCGAGGTGCCCGAACATGATCCAGAGCCCGACGAAGTCCAATGCGGTGATCAGTCCGTGGCCGACGGTGAGCATGACGAACGACCCGGGGTACGACCAGGCGGCCCTGACCCAGAGCGCCGCGATGTCGACGTACCGCCGCCCCCACACCAGTGCCTCCGGCTCAGCCACCCTGGACCACCACCTTTCGGGTGGCCGCGCGGAGCACCAGGGCGCAGCCGCCCAGCAGGACCAGCGCCCAGGCGAGCTGGAAGGCGAGCGCGACGACCAGTCCCACACCGGCGTGCTGGCCGAGCCAGATGTCGTTGGGCACCTGGACCAGGGCCGACCAGGGCAGTGCGGCGGCCGCGGTGCCCAGCCACCCGGGGAAGAGCACCAGAGGCAGCGTCATGCCGCTGAGGAACAGAGCCAGGGCGCCGGCCAACAGCCGAGCGCCGGCCGCGTCGAGCAGCCAGAACGCGGTGCACGACGCCAGAAACCGCAGGGCGAAGCTCACCGTGACCGCGAAGCCGACACTGACCACGAACCCGACCGCGGCGGCCGGCGACGCGGGCGCCTTCAGGTCGAACAGGACCGCCCCCACCAGCGTGGGCGCAACGCCCCGGGTGAGCAGGTGGTACGCCGCCCGGCCGAGGTCACCGGCCAGGTACCAGCCGATCAGCCCCACGGGGCGGTAGAGGTCGATCGCCACGTCGCCGGTGCGGATCCGCTCCGCCAGGTCGTCGGTGGTGCCCCCGCCCCAGACGGCGACGGTCATGATGAGCGCCTGGCCGAGCCACACGAACGTCACGGCGTCCGTGGCGTCGTAGCCACCGGCGCTGGGGTTGGCGTCCCACAGGGCGAGGAAGGCGAAGGAGTAGATGACGCCGAACACCGAGTTGGTGAAGACCCCCGCCACCGTGGCCCCGCGATAGGTCGCGTAGCGCTGGAAGGAACGTCGGGCGACGGCGGCATGGAGCATCCAGGGCGTCCGGCGCCGGGTGCTCAGTGCTGGTACGTGCCGTGCAGGATCGCGCGGCCCAACGTCTTGAAGGCCAGGTTGAACGAGACGACCGCCGGCGAGGCGTCGGAGTCGACCCCGAGGGTCTCCTCACCCACGGCGTGCACCACGAAGTAGTAGCGGTGCACCTGGTCGTTGGGTGGGGGAGCGGCGCCCATGAAGGCCTTCTCCCCGCCGTCGTGGCGACAGTGGAACGCCGAGCCCGGCAGCGCCTCCGCAGCCGCACCGGTGGCGAGCTCGGTGCAGTCCGCCGGCAGGTCGACCAGCACCCAGTGCCAGAACCCGGACGGGGTGGGGGCATCGGGGTCGAAGCAGGTGACCACGTAGGACTGGGTGCCCTCGGGGGCGCCCGACCACGAGAGCTGGGGTGACGTGTTGCCCAGCGCTGCCACCTGGTCGTCCTTCAGCGGCTGGCCGTCGGTGACGTCCTGGCTGGTGACGGTGAACGAGGCGGTCGCGGGCAGGAGAGGATACGGGTCGGGGCTCACGGGGCGTTCGATGCTCATGACTCGGACCCTAGTGGGGTCACACCTGCCCGGCCAGCCACAATGACCGAATGGACGCGCCCGGGCCCCGCGGCTCCGGCCCGCCTCCCTACCCCTCGGGACTGCGACTGGCCGGCCGACGCGTCGTCTGCGTCGGTGGCGGCAGCGTCGCCCAGCGTCGCGTGCCGGCCCTGCTGGCCGCCGGCGCGGACGTCGTCCTCGTCGCTCCCGAGGTCACTCCTGCCCTGGAGGGAATGGCCGGGGAGCTGACCTGGCACCGGCGTAGCTTCGTGCCCAGCGACCTGGACGGGGCGTGGTACGTCGTGGCGGCCACCGACCAGCCCGCGGTGAACCGGGAGGTCTCCGCGGCCGCGGAGGAGCGCCACACCTTCTGCGTCCGCGCCGACGACGGCCGGGAGGCGACCGCCTGGACCCCAGCGGTGGGCCGGCACGACGGCCTCACCGTCGCCGTCCTGGGTGACCGCGAGCCGCGTCGCTCGGCCGGCCTGCGCGACGAGATCCTCACCGCGATGCGCGAAGGGTTGCTGAGCACCGAGGGCGCCCACGACCGTTCCCCCGGAGTGGTGCTGGTCGGCGGGGGACCGGGCGATCCCGAGCTGGTGAGCGTGGCGGCCCGGCACGCGCTGGCCTCGGCCGACGTGGTCGTCGCCGACCGGTTGGCGCCCCGGGAGCTCCTGGATGGCCTGGCGTCGCACGTGGAGCTGGTGGACGTGGCGAAGCTGCCGCGCGGCCGGGCCGCCCAGCAGGAGGAGATCAACCGGATCCTGGTCGACCGGGCGAAGGCCGGGAAGCGGGTGGTGCGGTTCAAGGGTGGCGACTCCTTCGTGTTCGGCCGGGGCTTCGAGGAGCTGCTGGCGTGCCGGGCCGCGGGAGTCCCGGTGAACGTCGTACCCGGTCTCACCTCTGCGATCGCCGTGCCGGGTCGGGTCGGGATCCCGGTGACCCACCGCGGCGTCGCCCACGAGTTCACGGTGGCGAGCGGCCACCTACCGCCCGGCCATCCGGACTCACTCGTGGACTGGACCGCCCTGGCGCGACTGCGCGGGACGCTGGTGCTGCTGATGGCCGTCGCGAACGCCGCCGAGATCGCCGCCGTTCTGCTTGAGGGCGGACGACCCCGCAGCACCCCGGCAGCGGTGATCGCCGACGGCACGATGCCGGCGCAGCAGCTCGTCGTCACCGAGCTGGGGAGCCTCGCCACGGACCTGGAACGCGCCGGGATCGTCCCACCGGCGATCATCGTCGTGGGGGACGTGGTCGGGCTGGCTGACCCGGTCAGGGGCGACGGGCCGGCACTCGATGGCTGAGCTGGTGCCGGTCTCCCGGGCCGACGACCCCCGCCTCGCGGACTATCGCGACCTGCGTGATGTCCAGCTCCGTCGCCACCTCGAGGCAGAGCGCGGTCTCTTCCTGGCCGAGGGCGAGAAGGTGGTACGCCGAGCGGTGGAGGCCGGGTTCACCCCGCGGTCGTTCCTGATGGCCGAGCGCTGGCTCGAGGGCCTGGCCGACGTCCTGGACCGCACCGACGCGCCCTGCTACGTCGTCAGCGAGCGTCTTGCCGAGGAGGTGACCGGGTTCCACGTGCACCGCGGCGCGCTGGCCTCCCTGCACCGCCGTCCACTGCCCACGGTGGATGAGGTGCTGTCCGGTGCCCGGACCGTGCTGGTGATGGAGGACGTCGTCGACCACACCAACGTGGGCGCCATGCTGCGCAGTGCGGCGGCCCTCGGTGTGGACGCCGCGCTGCTGTCCCCCCGGTGTGCCGACCCGCTCTACCGGCGCTCGGTGAAGGTCGCGATGGGTGCGGTGTTCTCCCTGCCGTGGACCAGGCTGGTCGACTGGGCCGAGGCCCTACCGGACCTGTCCGATCGTGGCTTCACCACGGTGGCGCTCACCCTGGCCTCCGATGCGCTGCCGTTGGCGGAGGCGGTCGCCGGGCTCGACCGGGTGGCGCTGGTGGTCGGGTCGGAGGGGCACGGGCTGTCGGATCGCTGGGAGGGCTCGGCGGATCGGCGGGCGGTCATCCCGATGAGCCCCGGGGTCGACTCGCTCAACGTGGGCGCCGCTGCGGCGATCGCCTGCTACGTGACCGCCCGACGGGGATAGCAGCGATCAGCCGGCCGGCCAGCCCGGCGGGTAGCCCTCGGCCGACTGGTCGTGCGCCTTCCGGAGCTTCTTGCGCTGGCGGTTGGGCAGTCGGTCACCGAAAACGGTGCCGAGCGTGTGGTCGGTCTCGTGCTGGAGGCAGCGCGCCAACAGCCCGTCACCGGTGAACGTCACCGGCGCTCCGTCGAGGTCGACGCCGGTGACCTTGGCGGTGTCGGGTCGGGCGCACTCCACGAACGCACCGGGGTAGGACAGGCAGCCCTCCTCGGTCTCGTCCAGGACGCGGTCCTTGCCCTCGGGCAGCACCAGCTCGGGGTTGCACACGATGCCGGTCACATGCGTCCCCGACTCGTCGGGGCAGTCGAAGACAAACAGCGCCAGGTCCACGCCGATCTGGCAGGCCGCCAGGCCGACGCCGTCGGCGGCGTACATCGTGGCGACCATGTCGGCCGCCAGCTCGTGCAGGGAGTCGTCGTACGCCGTCACCCGCTGCGCCCGCCGATGCATCACCGGCTCACCCCAGCGGGTGATGGCACGCACGGCTCCGCCGGTGGGCAGCACGGCGGAGACGTTGACGTGGTCGGCAGTCGGTGGCATCCCGGGAATCCTAGTGGCCGTGCGTCCTCTCGACGCGCGCGGCGTCGGCTGGTCGGATGGCCTGCATGAAGGTGTACGCCGACAGCCCCGCCCGACGCTCATCCCAGATCGTGGGGGACCTGCTCTTCGTGCTCTGGGCGGTGTCCTGGGCCTGGGTCGGACTCACGGTGCACGACGGCACGATGGCCCTGGCCGGACCGGGGCGGCAGGTGGAGCAGTCGGCCACCGCGCTCGCGGAGGGTCTGCGCGACGCCGGCTCCTTCCTCGACGGGGTGCCGGTCATCGGGAGCGGGGCGGCCGCCCCGTTCGAACGCGCCTCGGGTGCATCGGAGGCGCTGGCCGGGGCCGGTCGTTCCGAGGTCGAGGCGGTCGAGGACCTGGCCTGGTGGCTCGGGGTCTCGATCGCGCTGATCCCGATCCTGGTGGTGGCCGCGTTCTATCTGACCGCGCGGTGGCGGTTCGCCCGGCAGGCCACCGCCGGTCGACGCTTCATCGACGCCAGCGCGGACCTCGACCTGTTCGCACTCCGCGCGCTCGCCCGACAGCCCATGCACGTGCTCGCCCGGGTCCATGACGACCCGGCCGGGGCGTGGCGCGACCGCGACCCCCAGGTGGTGGCCGCGCTCGCCGACCTGGAGCTGCGAGCCTGCGGACTGCGTCCGAAGCGGCCGATCCCGACCCTGCCGTCAGCAGGGCCCGGCCCGGCCTGACGGCTCCGCGACCAGGAACTGGGGGGGCCCGAAGCCCTGCTGGGCGAACGCGTCCCGCACGCGGTCGATGACATCGGAGACTGCGTCGCTCCGGACCAGGGCGAGAGCCGAGCCGCCGAAGCCGCCCCCCGTCATCCGCGCGCCGACCGCACCGTGCTCCAGCGCCGTGTCCACGGCCAGGTCCAGCTCGGGACACGACACCTGGTAGTCGTCGCGCAGCGACTCATGGGAGGCCACGAACAGCCTGCCCACCGCCGTCCAGTCCGCGACGGCGATCGCGTCGACCGTGCGGCGCACCCGGTCGATCTCGGTGACGACGTGGCGGGCCCGGCGCCGCAGCCGCTCCTCGGGAAGGGCGGCCACCTGTTCGAGGCTCGCCTCGCGCAGGGAGGTGATCCCGAGGATCTCGGCGGCCCTCTCACAGTCGGCACGGCGGGCGGCGTAGCCGCCGTCGACCAGGGCGTGGCTCACGCGGGTGTCGATGACGAGCACCGACAGCCCGGCGGCCGGCAGGTGCAGGGGGACCGCCCGGCGCGAGAAGTCGACGAAGTCGAGCAGCAGCGCGTGGTCCGGCTCGGCGAACAGGGAGACCGTCTGGTCCAGTCCACCTGTCGGTGCACCGGCCACCTCGATCTCGGCCCGCATGCACACCCGGACCAGCTGGTCCCGCAGCTGGTCGGTGAGCGCGGCGCCGAGGACCTCCGTGGTGGCCACCGCGACCGCGCACTCCAACGCTGCCGAGCTGGACAGCCCCGCTCCGACCGGGACTCGGCTGTCGACGTACACGTCGAGGCCGGGGACGTCGAGGCCCTCCTGCGCCAGCGCCCACAGCACGCCGCCCGCGTAGGCCGGCCATCCCGTGATCCGGCCCGGTCCCGTGTCATCCAGGTGTCCGGTCCACGGCGCGGCGTCCTGCGCGCTGGTGAGCCGGATGACGCCGTCGGTGCGCGGCGACACGGCGGCGAGTGTCGTATGCGCGAGCGCGATCGGAAGGCACAGGCCGCGGTTGTAGTCGGTGTGCTCGCCGATCAGGTTGACCCGACCGGGGGCCTGGGCCACCACCGCCGGCACACCGCCGTACTGCTTCTCGAACCCGGCTCGGACCTCGGCGGCCCGGACACCGGCGTCGCCGTGCTCGATCACGTCCACGGCACGACCTTAGGTGCTACCACGAGTGGTCGGCGAGGAGATCGTAAGCCGACAAGACTTTACCCGGCAGTCATTGACCTTCGCCGCCGGCGGACGCAGCATGGTGAGTGAGTGAGTGTGTCTCGCACGTGAGGCGGGGAATGTCATGGGGACATGTACGTGTGTGAATTGCCAGACCACGATGTTGCGTACGGAAGCGCACATCCGGTCGGTGGCGTTCCGGCAGGTGGCGTACTGCCCTGCCTGTTGGGATGAGCTCTACCCACCCGAGGTTCCGGCCCAGCGCCGCTCGGCGGACGAGCTCGCCCACAGCTGATATACGGGGGTGCGGCGCGCCGCCGGCTCCGGCCGGCGGCGCGTCCCCGCGCGTCCGGCGGATCTCTCATGCCGGTACCTTCATCCCATGTTCTTCGACGACCATCCCGAGTTCCTGAAGACCAGCCGCACCGCATCGAGCCGTTCCCGGCTCAACCTGCGGCACCAGGCGCTCATCGAGGAGCACCGCGACGTGCTGCAGGGCCGCACGGTGGTGGACATCGCCAGCCACGACGGACGTTGGTCCTTCGCCGCGCTTGAGGCTGGAGCCGCCCGGGTGGTCGGGATCGAAGGACGCGGCCGGCTGGTTCGTCAGGCGCGGCGGACCCTCCGGGAGAAGGGGGTGGAGGAGGACCGGTTCCGCTTCGTCCGCGGCGACGTCCACGAGCGAATCTTCGGCGACGACATCCGTGGTGACGTCGTGTTCTGCTTCGGCTTCCTCTACCACACCGCGCGCTATGTCGAGCTGATGGCGGGGATCCGCAGCACCGGTGCCGAGTACGTCATCGTCGACACCCGTGTGCTCCCGGATGAGGAGCGTCCGATAGTGGAGTACCGGACCGAGCACACGGCCACTGAAGCGCTGGCCATCCGGGACCGGTTCGCGCTGGACCGGAAGGTGATCAGCGGGGTCCCCTCCGAGGCGGCGGTGGTGCTCATGCTCGACGCCGCCGGATACGAGGTCGACCAGCGCACCGACTGGGCCGCCCTGTTGGTCGGTCATGAGGGGGCTCGGGGAAGTGCGACGTACGCCGACAGGGTCCGGGTGAGCTTCCGGGCGCGCCGCCGTCCCGACGTACAACCCGCCTAGTCGAGCGACTGGCCCACCAGCACCGCCAGCCCCAGGGTGGCAAGCCCGATCGTCACCGTCCGCAGCACGGTGCGCAGCGGATGGGTGTTCCCGATCGCCGCCCCGACGTACGACGTGATCACCAGCGCGACCGCGACCGCGATCGTGGTGGTGAGGATGCGGGCGTCGTAGGGGACCGCCATGCTGATCAAGATCGGGAGCAGCGCACCGAGGGCGAACGCACCTGCGGAGAGCGCAGCGGCCAGCAGCGGCGGACGGAAGTCGTCCTCCTCGAGATCCAGCTCCTCCTCCATGTGCGCACCCAGCGGGTCGGTCGCCATCAGCTCGGCGGCCACCTGCTCGGCCAACCCCGGTGAGAGCCCCTTCTCCTCGTAGAGGGCCGCGAGCTCGGCCTGCTCGGCCTCGGGTGACTGGGCGAGCTGGCGACGCTCCTCCTCGACCGCCCTCAGCGCCGCGTCGCGCAGGTACGCCGCCTCGGTGTACCGCGAACCCGCCGTAGAGACGCTTCCGACGACGAGGGCGACGGCAGCGGAGATGTAGATGGTCCGGCTTCGCACGTCGGCCGCCACCAGCCCCTCCACGATGCCGGCAGTCGACACGATGCCGTCGTTGACCTCGACGATGAACTCGCGCCACGACCTGCGCGAGGCGGTCCCACCAGCCGGCTTCGTCATGGGGAAGTCTCCCACGCGCCCCCCGCCCCGTCGGTCGAGCTTGTCGAGACCACGCTCCGCTCCGTTGGTCGAGCTTGTCGAGACCGCCGGTCGAGAACCGTTATCTGACCGTGACCCGGGATCCGGTGGAAA
>CAZKEZ010000026.1:0-29759 GCA_964551905.1 uncultured Nocardioides sp.
ACGCCCGGGCCCGGGACTGGAGATCGAGATCGGCGGCGGACAGTCCGTACATGAGTGCTCCTCGGAGGCATTGACTGACTGTTCAGTCTATGCGAACTTCACAGCGTGGCGAGGGTGGATGTGGTGGTGGTAGGCGGCGGCACGATCGGCGGCTGGGCGGCCTGGTTCCTGCGCCGGGCGGGGCTGTCGGTGGTGCTCCTGGAGGCCCAGACCCTGGGGAAGGGCGCCAGCTCCCGGGCCTCCGGAATGGTCCGGGCGCAGGGCGGCACCGAGGCGGCGGTCCGGCTCGGACTGTGGAGCCAGGACTTCTACCGCGGCCAGCACGACCTGCTCGGCATCGACTCCGGCTTCGTCGAGACCGGCTACTACATGCCCTGCTTCTCGTCCACCGAGGTCGAGCAGGCCACCGAGCGGATCGCGATGCAGAACCGGGTCGGTCTGGCCTCGGAGTGGGTGACCCCGGAGGACCTGGACCGGGCCAACCCGGCGATGGCTCCCGGCAAGACCCTCGGCGCCTCCTACTACGCCCGGGACGGCTTCATCGACCCGCCGCGCAACGTGCTCGCTTACACCGTGGCGGTGCACGCGGCGGGTGTCGACGTACGGGAACGAACCGCGTTCACCGGCCTGGTGCGCGACGGCGACCGAGTGGTCGGGGTGCGCACCAACGTCGGGGACCTGTCGTGCGGGGCGGTCGTCCTGACCGGCGGTCCGTCGCTGGCGGCGGTCGGGGACGCGGTCGGCGCGCGGATCTGGTCCGGCGGCACCCGCCACCAGGCCGTGGTGACCGAGCCGCACCCGGACCTGGCCCCCGAGCGGGTGCCGATGGTCTTCGACGTGGCCTCCGGGATCTACTGGCGGCCCGAGGAGGGCGGACTGCTGTGGGGCATGTCGAACCCGGACGAGAAGCCGGGCGAGGCCCGGGCCTTCGACGAGGACTACTTCGCATCGATGCGGGCCCGGATGGCCGAGCTGGTGCCGGTCACCGGGGAGCTCGGGCTGCGCCGCACCTGGGCGGCCACGATCGACTACACCCCGGATCACCTGCCGATCCTGGGGCCGCTCATCGTCGACGGCGGAGAGGTGGCCGGCGCGTGGGTGGCGGCCGCCGGTGGGCACGGGATGATGTGGGGACCCGCCGTGGCGCGGGTCGCCGCAGACCTGGTGAGTGATGGGTCCTCGGCGGTCGTGGACGTCACCGAGCTCGGGCTGGACCGGTTCGACGCCGACGGCCGATCCTCCCTCGCGCCCGACCCGATCGCGCTGCCGTTCCCCGAAGTCACCCGCTGAGGGCGTTTCAGGCTGCGGGGCCCGTTCCCCTCCTGCGCTGGACGAGCGCGTCGACGGCGACCGGCCCGTCGGGGGTGAGCAACAGGGGGTTCACGTCCAGCGCCGCCAGGTCCTCGCCCTCCGCCTCGACCAGGTCGCTGAGGGCGAGCAGCGTGTCGACCAGCCCACCCCTGGTGGCTACGTCGGTCGGCAGCACACCACCGGCCCGAGCCAGCAGCCGGTCGACGACATCGTCCGCCGCTGGGCGGTTCAGCGGCGGCAGGGCCAGGGCCCGCGTCGCCAGCTCTTCGATGCGGCCACCGCCCAGGGCCAGCAGGAGGATCGGACCCACCGCGGGGTCGACGACCACGCCGACCGCCACCTCGCCGAGCGCCGCCTCGGTCGGCCCTGCCACCTGGTGTTGGACTGCGACTCGTGGCCCACAGCGCTCCACCAGCAGTCGGTACGCCGAGCGCACGGCCGCCTCGTCGGTCAACCCCAGCAGCACACCGCCGACCCGGGCCCGGTGCTCGATCCCCGGCTCGTCGGTCTTCAGCACGACCGGGTAGCCGAGCTCGTCGGCGGCCGTCACGGCCGCCTCCTCGTCGCCGCAGGCTCTGGTGGGGGTGACTCTGAAGCCGTGCCGTGCCAAGAGCTGCAGGGATTCCACCGCGTCCAGCCAGCCGGGGTCCGGAGCTGGGTCCGTCGGCGCCTGGTGTTGCGCCGAGGCAGCCGTTGTCGCGTCACCGGCCGGGCCGACGTCGCCGTGGGCGAGGAGGTGGGAAAGGGCGCGCAGGCCGGACCGGACCCCTTCGAGCACCGGGATGCCCGCCGCACGCAAGGCCGCAGCGCGGGTCTGATCCACAGCGGCCGGCACGTGGGAGACCACCACGACCGGCTTGTCGGTCGCCGCGGCCACCTTCGTCACCGCCCGCGGGTAGGACTCGTCGCCGTCGTACTCCTCGACCAGGTCGATGGCCAGCGCCACCACGTCGACGGCAGGGTCCTCGGCCAGCGCGGACAGGCACTCGGCGAAGAGGGTCTCGGTGTCCGTCCCCCGGCCCCAGACGTCGAGCGGGTTCCCCACGACCAGGCCCTTGTCGAGCAGGGGGTCGATCCGGCCCTTCGTCGCCGTACCCAGCTCCGCGAACGGCACCCCCTCGGCGCTGGCCACGTCGGCGGTCAGCACCCGCTCCGCCCCGGAGTCGTGGACGGTGGCGATGCCGCGGCGCAGCCCGGGTGGGTTGGTCGACCGGGTGCGCACGCGGCGCCCGATCGCGAACAGCTCGAGTGAGTCGACGAGCTCCTCCATATCGCGTGCGCGGTGCACGCCGTAGGTGTCGAACAGCGCCTCCCACGCGGCGTCCTCACCCGCGATCGCCCCCGAGTGGGCGGTGACCATGGCCCGGCCAGCCGGGGAGCCGCCGACGGTGAGGGCCACGACCGGCACGTCGCGCTCGGCGGCACGCGCGAGCGCGGCGCGGAGGGCGAGTGGCTTGCGGATGGTCTCCAGGAACAGTCCGACGACCCGGGTCTCGGGCTGGTCGAGCGCCCAGTCGAGGTACTCGCCGGTCGTCGTCACCAGCTCCTGGCCCGACGACACGGCCAGTGCGTACTCCAGCCGCCGGTGGGTGCGGAGCAGCGCGGAGAACACCGAGCCGGAGTGAGTGACCAGGGCGATTCCGCCGGGCTCCAGCTCGCTGCGCTCGAGGTAGCCGAGTGCGCGTAGCCCTCCGGTGACGTTCACGAACCCCATGCACCCGGCGCCGCACACCACCAGGTCGCCGGCGGCCGACCGGATCGCAGCACCGAGCCCAACCGCGCTGCCGTAGACCACGGCGCCGCCGGCGCCCACCCCGGAGGCGAGGGCCAGCTGGTCGGGCACCACGGCATCGGGGACCCCGAGCAGGACCAGGTCCGGGGTGTGGTCGAGCGCCTCGAGCGAGGGCGCGCAAGGGTGCCCCTGCACCTCGGAGTAGCGCGGGTGCACCAGATCCACGCGGTCCACCTGGGAGCGGAGGGCCTCGATGGCGAGCCGCTCGCCGAACGACCCCGGTCGGGCGCTGGCCCCCACGACGGCGACGGACCGGGCGGCAAGCAGTCGGTCCAGCTGGGCCATGGTCTCCTCCCGGTTCCTGACTGACCATTCAGTCACCGCGCAGCCTAGCGCGGCTCGGGCGGTCAGGTCGCCCCTGACTGGCCGTTCAGTGAGGTGTACCGTACGAGCGTGGCAGCCAACTCGGAGACGCCGGTTGCGGCCCCGGACACCCGGCGGACGCAGATGCTGGTCGCCGCGGCGGAGCTGATCGCCGAACGCGGCCTGGCCCAGACCCGGATCGCGGACGTCGCCCAACGCGTGGGGACCAGCCCGGCGCTGGTGGTCTACTACTTCGACACCAAGGACAACCTGCTCACCGAGGCGCTGCGCTACTCGGAGGCCGGCTTCTACCGAGCGGTCGAGGCTCTGCTCGACCAGCCGTCTCTGGTGGGCGAGCGTCTCGCAAAGCTCGTCGAGCTCACCCTCACCGTGGAGTCGCAGGGTGAGGTCGACGGCCAGTGGGGACTCTGGTTCGAGCTGTGGTCGGAGGCCTTCCGGCACCCCGAGCTGGCCGAGGACCGATGCGCCCTGGACGAGCAGTGGCGCTCCATCATCCGGCGGGTCGTCCAGGCCGGCATCGACGCCGGCGACATCGCACCCCTCGACGTCGACACCTTCGCCATCACCTGGGCCGCCCTCCTTGACGGGCTGTCGGTCCAGGTAGCCCTCGCCGACAAGGTGGTCACCACCGAGGTCGCCCGACGAGTCGCCCTCGACTTCGCCCGCCGCGAGCTCGGCCTCGCCTGACCCGGTTACCGACGCACCAACCGAAATGGCTGCTCAACCCGTGAAATGACAACCATTCTGGTTGGTGCGTGGGAAACGGGTGGGGCGGTCAGGAGGTCCAGGCGTGCCACAGTGCGGCGTACTCGCCGCCTCGGTCGACGAGCTCGTGGTGGCTGCCCAGCTCGACGATCCGGCCGTCGATCACCACCGCGATCCGGTCGGCGTCGTGGGCGGTGTGGAGGCGGTGGGCGATGGCCACGACCGTCCGACCCGACAGCAGCGCGTTCATTGATCCCTCCACGGTACGGGCGGTGCGGGGGTCGATCAGCGAGGTCGCCTCGTCCAGTACCAGGGTGTGCGGGTCGGCGATGATCAGCCGGGCCAGTGCCACCTGCTGGGCCTGGGCCGGGGTCAGCGTCTGGCTCCCCGAGCCCACGACGGTGTCGAGGCCGTCGGGCAGCCGGCGTACCCAGTCCGCGGAGCCGACCGCGGTCAGGGCATCCCACACCGCCTCGTCCGAAGAGTCCTCCCGGGCCAGCACGATGTTGTCGCGCACCGATCCGACGAAGACGTGGTGCTCCTGGGTGACCAGCGCCACCTCGGTGCGCAGCAGCTCGAGTGGCAGCGCGACCAGGTCGACCCCGCCAACCGTGGCCGAGCCGGTCCGCGGTGCGTTGATGCCTGACATCAGCCGCCCCAGGGTCGACTTGCCTGAGCCGCTCGGACCCACGATCGCCAGCCGCTCCCCAGGCTTAAGCCTGAGGTCGATCCCGTGCAGGACGTCGTGGTCCTCGCGGTAGGCGAACCGCAGATCCTCCCCCACCAGCTCCGAGCCCTCGGGACGCGCGGTGCCGGGCTCGCGGTCCTGCGGCACCTGGGCGATGCCGAGCAGCCGACTGGTCGAGGCGGCCCCCACCTGGAGCCGGTCCACCTCGCCGACCAGTCGGTCGAGCGGGCCGGCCAACGCCTCGACGTACAGGACCGCCGCGGTGATCTGGCCGAGCGTGACCCAACCCTCGGCGTACCCCCACGCCCCCACCAGCAAGGTGACCACGCGCGGGGTGTTGAAGGCGATGTCGATCACCGCGAAGAGCAGGTTCCGGAGGGTGAGTCCGTACCGTTCCGCCTGGGCGGACACGGCCACGTCAGCCTCGCCGGCGGCGATCCGCAGCGGCCCGAGCCGCAGCGCCTCGACGGTGCGCGCCCCCTCGACAGTCTCGGTCAGCGTCGAGTTGATCCGTGAGTACGTCGCACCCTCGGCGATGTAGCACTTCTGGGCGCGCACGAGGTAGCGCCGCACCTGGAACAGCGACGACATGATCAGCAGCAGCGAGGGGACCGCGAGCAGCACGGAGTTCCACAGCATGGCGACGATCGACAGAGTCACGGTCAGCACCGAGATGATCGCCATCGGTACGCCGAACTGGACCGACCGGCTCATCGTGCCGACGTCGCGGGTGACCCGGGTGACCAGGTCCCCGGTGCTGGCGCCCTCGACGCGGCCCAACGGCAGCGCGAGGATCGTGCGGACGATGTACTCGCGGGCGCTCGAGAGCAGGTCCTGCCCGAACACCGTGGAGGCCCACTGCCCGCAGAAGGTGAACGCGGCCTGCGCGACCACCACGGCGATCAGGACCAGGATGGCGGGTGCCACGTCGACGGCGGCCTCGGCGCTGGTCCGGTCGATCAGGTCGCCGAGCAGTCGCGGGACCAACAGCGCGGCTCCCGCGGCGAGCGCGTTCAGCAGCACCATCAGCACGAACAGCCGCCGACGGGTGCGGACCAGGCCCTTCACGAACTCCCAGACAGCCGGGTAGTCCGCCACGGGCCAGCCCCGGGCGGGGTTCCGGGAGGCGGCGTACGCCGAGCGGGCGCGCTCCTCCCGCAGCAGGTGGCGGCGGCGCAGCGCCGAGAGGCGGACCCGCCACGGGGCTTCCACCGGGGGGATCAGCTCGAACGGGATCTCGGACCGGTCCCGGTCCACGTCCCGCCAGGTGTCCGCCGAGGTGGCGAGGAGGTCAGTCATCGTCCTCCCCCATCGAGCGGACCACCACGCGGCGGTAGGCGTCGTTGGCCAGCAGCAGGTCCTCGTGCCGCCCCGAGGCGACCGCGCGGCCCTCGTCGAGGAGTACGACGCGGTCGGCGTGATGCAGCCACAGCGGCGAGACGGTCGAGACCACGGTGGTCCGTCCACCCCGGTGCTCGGCCACCCGTTCGGCGATCCGGGCCTCGGTGTGCGCGTCGACCGCCGAGGTGGGCTCGACCAGGACCAGGATCTCAGGGTCCTGGGCGATCGCCCGGGCCAGCACCACCCGCTGCCGCTGTCCGCCGGACAGGCCGCGGCCACGCTCGTCGAGCCGGCCCTGCCACCCGCCGGGCAGCGCGTCGTACACGTCCTCGGCGTTCGCGATCCGGACCGCTCGCTCGGCCTCCTCCCGGCTCAGCCGGCCGTGCGGGTCGATCGCATCCTGCAGGGTCCCGGCGAACAGCTGGCTGCCGCTGTCGCTGACCAGGATGTGCTCCCGTACGTCGGCCAGGTGAGCGTGGGCCAGGTCCACCTCACCGACGCGCACACCCCAGTCCGCGCGAGCGCGGGTCTCGTCCTCGGCCGCGATCGCGGCGCGGCGGGCCTCCCGCTCGGCGCGAGCCCGGCGGCCGGCACGGCCCTTGACCTCATCCTCGACCTCGGCGGCGACGGGCTCGGTGTCGGCGGGCAGGTACCGGCCGAGCCGATCGGCCAGCGCTGCGGACTCCTCCGGCACCTGGCTCACCACGATCGTCAGCTCGCCGGGCTGGGCCACGAACCCCGTGGCGGCGTCGACCAGGTCGCGCCCCGACGGCAGCGCGGCGGAGGCTGCCGGGTCGATCCACGGCGGCTGTTCGCCGAAGATCGCGACCGCGCGTCGGGCCGACACCATTGCCCGGGTGAGCTTCTGGGCGAACTCGAAGAAGGTCTGGATCGGCCCGATCATGAACAGGCCGTAGCCCAGGAACGTGATCAGCTGCCCCACCGTCAGATCGCCGGACTCCACCTCCTCGATGCCGAGCCACACGAGCAGCACGAGGAAGATGCCGGAGAACAGCACACCGATCGCCTCGATGACGGCCTGCCAGATCCCCGCGGAGACGCCGGCACCGCGGGCCTCCTGGGACTTCCGGGCGTAGTTGCGGCCGAAGGTCCGCTCACCCCCGATGCCGCGCAGGATCCGCAGCCCCGCCACGATGTCTGTCGCCAGCGAGGTCAGCTCCGCGTTGCGGGAGCGCTCGACCTCCTGCCGCCGGTGCAGCGGCCGCAGCAGTGGCAGCGCCACGCCGACCAGGATCGGTGCGGCAAGGAGGACCATGACGCCCAGCGGCAGCGAGATGCTCAGCACGATGCACGCGACGGTCAGGTAGGCGACCAGCTGGGCACCGGCGCGGGCGAGGATCTCGGTCAGCGCACCGAACTCGTCGGAGTCGCTGGAGGCGACGCTGAGCACCTCACCGGTCGGCGTGCGACGGGGCAGCACGTGCCCCATCTGCACGGCCTTGCGGGTCACCAGCTGCACGGTGCCGTAGATCCCGATCAGCCAGCTGCGGACCACGAACGTGTGCATCGCGATGCCGAAGAACGCGCCGATCAGCGTGACCACGAGGAGCAGGCCGGCCCAGAAGAGGGTGCGTTCCAGCGATCCCGGAATGATCCCCTCGTCCACGGCCCGGCCGAACATCCACGGCCCCACGGTCAGCGGCAGCTGCCACAGCACCCCGACGATCGTCGAGGTGATGAGGACCTCCGGCTGCCGCCGAAGCAGCCATCGGAGGAAGGCCCCGGGGCTGCGGGTGTCCGGCTCTTCCGCGGTGTGGTCGTCTGCGTGGGAGTACGCCGTGACCTGGGGTGGGAAGTCGCGCATCGCTGGTCGACCCTAGCCCGACCCGAGGCCGGGCTGCCAATCGATTTCGATCCCCTGCGGCCGTCCCCAGCGGCCCGGTTTCAGCCCTCCAGGATGCGCAGCGCGGACGGGGAGACCCGGACGCACACCCGGGCCCCTTCGAAGAGCCACTCCGGCGGCTCCCCGTGGATGTTCGCGACCTGCGCCGAGACCGGCAGGCCCGCACAGTCGATGGCCACCAGCGTGTGCGCGCCTTGGAACGTGAGGGTCTCGACCTGCCCCGTCATGGTGTTCACCTCGGCCTCGTCCACCTCGGGGGAGGGCTCCACGAGGACCCGCTCGGGACGTGCCATCAGCGTCGCCTCACTGCCCTGCTCCGGCTCGGTCCCGGGCACACCGCTGACCTCAAACCGCCGGTCGCCGACGTGGACCTCCACCCGGCCCGGCGTGGTGGACACCACGGACGCTCCAGGCCAGAGGTTGGCGCTGCCGAGGAAGTTGGCGACGTACGACGTCGCCGGCGTCGAGTACACCTCGCTGGGCGTCCCGACCTGCTCCACCTTGCCGTCGACGATGACCGCGAGGCGGTCGGACATGGTGAGCGCCTCCTCCTGGTCGTGGGTGACGTAGACGAAGGTGGTCCGCACGGCCCGCTGCACGGCACGCAGCTCGCGCTGCAAGGACTTGCGCAGGCGGGCGTCGAGGGCGCCGAGCGGCTCGTCGAGCAGCAGCACCCGCGGCTCGAGCACCAGCGCTCGAGCCAGGGCGACGCGCTGCTGCTGGCCTCCGGAGAGCTGGGCGGGCTTTCGGGAGGCGAAGCGCTCCATCTCGACCAGCGCCAGGGCCTGGTCGACCTTCTGGTCGCCCGTGGCCTTGTCCAGGCCGGCGTACTTGAGCCCGAAGGCGACGTTCTCCTTCACCGTGAGGAACGGGAACAGCGCGTAGGACTGGAAGACCGTGTTGACCGGGCGACGGTGGGCCTGGATGGTCGTGAGCTCCTCACCGTCGAGCAGGATCGAGCCCTCGTCGGGGTCCTCGAACCCGCCGATCATGCGCAACGTCGTGGTCTTGCCGCAGCCGGACTCACCCAGGAGCGAGAAGAACTCGCCCGCCTCGATGGTCAGGTCGAGGCCGTCCACCGCCCGGCCCTCACCGAAGTCCTTGACCAGCCCGCGCAACTCCAGATGTCCCCCGCTGGCGGTGGGATGGTCGGAGGCAGGCTCCGGCGCGGTCTCGACGTCGGTCATCGATCACCTCCTGGCCGGCCGGCCGCCGCGTCAGCGAGTGTCTGCACGTTGCGCAGGAACCGGTCCACGTCCTCGTCGGTGTGCTGCACCGAGATCAGCCACTGCTCGATCTTGCCCCACGGCGGCAGGAACACACCACCGTTGTGCTGGACCAACCAGTGCGCCTGTCCCAGGTTCTCGTCGACGCCGAGGAAGTCCCGGAAGTTGCGGATCGGCTCCTTGCGGAAGGCGATGCAGCCCTTCGCGCCGGCCGTGACCACGTGCCAGGGCAGACCCCGCTCGGCGATGATCGCCTCGATGCCGTCCGCCATCCGGGCCCGCAGCCGCTCGATGTGGGCGTAGGCCTCGTCGGTGGCCACCTCGGAGAGCATCGCCCGAGCGGCCGCCATGGCGAGCGGGTTGCCGTTGAAGGTGCCGACCTGCTCGTAGGTGCCGTCCGCGATCAGCTGCATGAGCTCCGCCGTCCCGCCGATCGCGGCCACCGAGACGCCGCCGCCGATCGCCTTGGCCAGGCACACCAGGTCCGGGGTGACCCCCGACATCGCCGTGACCCCGCCGGGGCCGACGGTGAGGCCGGTCTTGACCTCGTCGAAGGTCAGCAGCGCGCCGTGCCGGTGCAGCAGGTCCTTCAGCGCCGCCAGGTATCCGGGCTCGGGGTGGATGACGCCGGCGTTCATCATCAGCGGCTCGAGGATCATCCCGGCCACCTCGCCCTGCCGCTCGGTGAGCACTCGCTCCACCACAGCCAGGTCGTTGAACGGGACGATGTCGACGAGGTCGACGATCGCCTGGGGTACGCCGACCTGGGAGTTCACCGAGTGCGGACGGTCGGCGGGGCCGATCTCGTCCTCCTCGGGCATCACCGAGACCTGCACGGAGTCGTGGTGCCCGTGGTAGCACCCCTCGACCTTGATGATCCGGTCGCGGCCGGTCGCGGCGCGCATCAGGTGGATGGCGTCCATGGTGGCCTCGGTGCCGGAGTTGGCGAACCGCCACTGGGGCAGACCCCAGCGCCGAGCCAGCTCGGTCGCCACCTCGATGGCGTCCTCGGTGGGCTGGGCGAAGTGGGTGCCGAGCCCGACCCGCTCCTGGACGGCCCGCACGATCGCGGGGTGGGCGTGGCCGGCCAGTCCCACGCCGTACCCACCGTGGAAGTCGGAATACTCCGTCCCGTCGACGTCGTACAGCTTGGGGCCGGCGCCGTGGCTGATCCAGACCGCCTGCGGCGCGGCGATCTGCCAGTTCGAGGTGGCGCCGCCGGCGAGCACCGCTCGGGAGCGCTCGATCAGGGCACGCGAGCGCGGCTGGCGCTCGAGGAACCGTTGCGACTCGGCCGCGATCAGGGCGCTGAGGTCAGCGGCCGGACGGGCGTCGGTGGCGGTCATGGGGTCACTCTCCTTGTCGGCGCGCATAGTGCGGGCCATATTGACTGACCGTTCAGTCCGTAGCACCGTAGCCCGACTCGGTGCTGCCGGGGAAGGGGTCGTCGAGGGATCACGGGGCGGGGGAGCCTTCCCGAGGCGGGATCCAGCGCAATCATTGACTGACGGTTCAGCCTATGCGACGGTGACGGGCACGCCGTTGAACCGACCCGAGCACCGGAGGACGGATGGCCCCACGGAGGTCGGAGCTCCGCGCTCCACTCTCCCCGCCCCTCGCGACGTACGCCGCGCTGAGCCGGCGTGGTCTGCTGAAGGGTGGCGTGGCGGCGGGCGTGCTAGCGCCCCTGCTCAGCGCCTGCGGCGACCAGCTCTACACCACCGGCGAGCTCCAGATCGCGAGCCCGGACGCCCCGGTCCGCTGGCCGCTCCACGACGACATCCCCATGATCGAGTCGGGGCTCGAGCCCGAGCCCGGCAGCGTCCTCAAGCTCTACAACTACGCCGACTACCTCAGCCCGCGGGTGATGAAGAACTTCACCAAGGAGTTCGGCGTGGAGATCTCACTGTCGACCTTCAACGACACCGACGAGGCGCTGGTCAAGATCGCCTCCGGCAACCTGGGCTACGACGTCTACTTCCCCTCCTACGACCAGATCGGCCGGATGGTGGCGGCCAAGCTCATCCAGCCGTTGAACCAGAGCTACATCCCGAACATCAAGAACTGCTGGCCGCAGTTCCAGGACCCCTGGTACGACCTGGGCTGGCAGTACTCGGTCCCGTACACGACGTACACGACCGGGGTCGGGTGGAACACCGACCTGGTCCAGGACGACATCGCCGCCCTCCCGAACCCCTACGACGCGCTGTGGGACGAGAAGTACCGCGGGATGACCTCGATCATCGACGACTGGCACACAGCCATGGCGTTCCCCCTGCTGCGGGAGGGGATCATGGACGTCAACACGGGGAATGCGGACGAGCTGGCGCTGCTGCGGGCCGGCATGCTCGAGTTGAACGACACCTCCCGCCCTCGGGTCAACATCACGATGTACAACGAGCTGCCGACCGGGCAGACCGGGATCTGCCAGATGTGGAGCGGCGACGTCGTCAACGCGCAGTACTACCTGCCGAAGGGCAAGTCGACCGACATCCTCCGGTACTGGGTGCCGGAGGACGGGACGTCGCTCGTGGACAACGACCTCATGCTGATCCTTGCCGGCGGTGACAACCCGGTCGCGGCCCACTACTTCCTCAACTACCTGCTCGACGAGGCCGTGGCCCAGACGAACTTCGGGTACACCGGCTACCAGCCGCCGCAGAACGCCATCAAGCCGTCGCTGCTGGTCGAGGACGGCTACCTCCCGGAGAACCTGAAGACGGCCTCGGTCCTCCCGGAGTACTTCGACACCGGCGCGCGGCTCCTCGAGCTGCCGATCGCCGTCGACGGACAGTGGCGCAGCATCTGGCAGGAGTTCCGGACCGGTGGCTGAGGAGAGCGTGACCCGACGACGACGGCTGTTGTGGCCGCTGCTGGCCCTGCCCGGGTTCGTGTGGCTCATCGTCTTCCTGGTGCTGCCGATGTACGTCGTGCTGGCCATCCTGTTCGGCCAGATCGACCCGATCCTCCGGCGCCCGGTGCCGGTGTGGAACCCGATCGAGTGGAACACCATCCAGTTCCGCTTCGTGCTCAGCCACATCGTCGGCGACCAGGGCTACTTCGGCCCTCCCCTGGTCCGCACCGCGATCTACGTCGTCATCGCCAGCGTGCTCTGCCTGCTGATCGCCTACCCCGTCGCCTACTTCACCGCCCGCATCGTCACCCGCGGCCGCGGGCTGCTGCTGGCAGCGCTCATCGCACCGTTCTGGATCTCCTACATGATGCGGATGCTGGCCTGGATCAACCTGCTCCAGAACGACGGCTGGGTGAACAAGATCATCACCCTCGGAGGTCTGTGGGACACCGACGTGGACTGGCTCGGCGGACATGCCGTCGTGGTGATCCTCGGTCTCGCCTACGGCTACGTCCCGTACATGATCCTGCCGCTGTACGCCGGCCTCGACCGGATCCCCACCTCGATGATCGAGGCCGGACGTGACCTCGGAGCGAGTCGGGCCCAGACCTGGTGGCGGGTCACCTGGCCGATGTCGCGGGTCGCGGTGATCGCCTCGATCATCCTGACCTGCCTGCCGATGCTCGGCGACTACTTCACCTCCGACCTGCTCTCCGGCAGCCCGGACACCTACATGGTCGGCAACCTCATCAACTCCTCGGTGCTCACCCCCGGCCAGACGGGCCAGGCGGCGGCCTTCGTGCTGCTGGTGCTGCTGTTCTCGCTGATCCCGATGTGGATCTACGTCCGCGTCACCCGCGAGGGAGAGGACACCCGGACGTGACCACCTTCCGCAAGGCTCCCTTCCTCGCCCTGATCACCGGGCTCTACCTCCTGTGGTCCCTGGTGCCCGTGGCGATCGCGGTGCTCTTCTCGTTCAACGCCAGCCGGTCGCGCACCGAGTGGGCGGGATTCTCGATGCGGTGGTACACCGGAGACCCCCTCCGGTCGGTCCTGCACGACGAGACGATGCACACGGCGGTGATCCACACCTTCCGGCTGGGGATCCTGGTCACGCTGATCGCCGTACCCCTGGGCACGTTGCTCGCGCTGGGCCTGGACCGGTGGCGTGGACGGCTCCCCGCGGGTGCGAACTTCCTGGCCCTGCTGTCGTTCGTGCTGCCCGAGGTGCTGCTCGCGGTCGCCCTGCTGTTCGTGGCGACGACGGTGAACAACACGCTGTTCGAGACGCCGGTGCAGCTGGGGACGGTGGGGCAGGTGATCGGGCTGATCACCTTCCAGATGTCCTATCCGGTCATCATCGTGCGGGCCCGGCTGCTCACGATCGGGCGGCAGTACGAGGAGGCCGCCGTCGACCTCGGCGCCTCGCCGCTGGGCGCCGTCCGCCGGGTGCTGCTGCCGATGACCGCCCCCGCGATCCTGGCCTCCGCGGTGCTGGTCTTCGCTGACGTGATCGATAACTTCGTGATCGTGCGCTACCTCTCCGGCGGCGCCACGACCGAGCCGGTGTCGGTGAAGATCTACAACACCGCCCGGGCCGCCCCCACCCCCGCCCTCAACGCGATCGCCACCATCGTCCTCGTCGCCGCCCTCATCGCGGTCACCCTCGGCTACCTCGCCTACCGCTTCCTCACCCGCGGCGAGGACCGCTCCACCAGCGGCGGCGTGGACGTCTTCACCGGCGAAGCTTAGGCGGGTTGAAACGTGCCTCCGGGTGGGTTGAAACGTTCCTCCGGGCGGATTGAAACGTTCCTCCGGGCGGGTTGAAACGTTCCTCCGGGCGGTTCTCAACGAAGGCCGAGCGCGCGAATGCGGCTGTCGAGCTCCCGCCGGTTGTCCCGACGTACGACGGCCTCCACGACCTCGATGCCCCCAGCCGACTCGGCGAGGGCGGCCGCCAGGTCGGCGCGCGTGGTGACGCGCCGATGCGGAATGCCGGTCGCGGTACACACCGCGCCGAGGTCGGCCCCATGGGGGGTGCCGAAGAGGGTGTCGTAGCGATCGGCGTACGTCGGATCGCCCTGCTCCAGCACCGCGAAGATCGACCCCCCGTCGTCGTTGACGACCACAACCGTGAGGTCCGGACGCTCCTCACGCGGCCCGAGCACCAGGCCGGTCAGGTCGTGCAGGAAGGTGACGTCACCGACGAGGGCGAGAGCGCGGGTCGAGTGCGGGCGGCCGAGGGCGCCGCCGATGGCGCTGGACAGGGTGCCGTCGATGCCGGCGAGGCCCCGGTTGGCCACGACCATGCGACGCCGGCCGACCTCGTACTTCGCGACCATCAAGTCCAGGTCCCGGATCGGGTTCGACGCGCCGACGTGCAGCAGGCCGCCAGGGGGCAGTGCGCGGGAGACGGCACCGGCGACGTGGTACGGCGTAAGCTCCCCGGTCTCGTCTAGAAGGGTGTCGAGCCTGGAGGCCACGTCGGCATCGGCGGCACGCCACTCCTCGAGCCAGCCCGAGTCGTCCCGCACGACCTCGACCTGGGTCAGCGACGCCTCGTGGTCGACGCGGAACGGCCGCTCCCGGACGAGCCCGCGGGTGGGCGCGGCCCACACCTCCACCTCGTCCCGGGCCAGGAGCCGGGTCACGGGTCGGGACAGGGTCGGGTGGCCGCCCACCACGACCCGCTCGATCCGGCCCCCCAGCGGCCCGTCCAGCAGCAGCCGGTAGCAGCGCAGCGCGTTCTCTCCCGTCCGCGACCCGCTCGACGGCTCCGCCAGCAGCGGCCACCCCGCCCGCTCCGCCAGCACCCGGGCCGGGGGGCCCGCGTCGTCCCCGGCCACCACGACGGTCCGGGGGCCGGGATCTATGCGGTTTGGACCCAAACGGTGCAGATCCGGCTCGAAATCATGCCGTTTGGGTCCAATCGACGCAGTGTCGACGAACGCCCCGACGGCCTCCGAGGACCACCGATCATCGGGCACTAACGGCTCCTCGAACTGAACATTGAGGTGCAGCGGCCCCGCGCCGTCCCAGTCCCGCATCGCAGCGTCGGCGGAGACGCCACCGTCCGACAGGTCCGCGCACGGCACGTGCGGGAAGAGACCGACCTGGTCGGTGGTCTGGTTGGCGCTGGTCCCCCGGAGCCGCTCGGGCCGGTCCGCGGTCACCACGACCAGCGGCACGCCGGAGTGGAGGGCCTCGAGGACCGCCGGGTGCAGGTTCGCGGCCGCCGTGCCCGACGTACACACGACCGCCACCGGGCGCTGGCTGGTCCGCGCCATCCCCAGGCCCAGGAAGCCGGCGGTCCGCTCGTCGACCCGGGTGTGCAGGCGTACGGCGCCCGCGGTGGACGCGTCGAAGGCGGCGAAGCCGAGCGGGGCGTTGCGCGAGCCCGGCGACAGCACCACGTCGCGGCACCCCCGGGCAAGCACAGCGCCCAGGACCTCACGCGCCAGCCGGGCCGAGGGGGTCGTCACGAGCGACGATCCTGCCGCAGCGCCCGAACCTCGGCCAGCCGCCGCTCCCAGTGCGCGACCCGGTCCGGCGGCGCAGCCAGCCGCCCCAGCGCGGACTCGTCGAACACCGGCTCCGTCACGGGCAAGGTCCCGTCGACGGGCAGCAGCGGTGCCGACACCAGGTCGTCCAGGAGCAGCTGCACCGTGGCCAGCCCGCAGGCATAGGGCAGCTCGGGCAGCGCCGCCGCCAGGGCCACCCCCGCCGCGATGCCGATCGAGGTCTCCAGCGCGGAGGACACCACGACCGGCAGGCCGATGTCCTGCGCAATCCGCAGACACGCGGCGACACCACCGAGCGGCTGCACCTTGAGCACGGCGATGTCGGCCGCCTCGAGATCCCGGACCCGGTACGGATCCGCAGCCCGGCGGATCGACTCGTCGGCGGCGATCGGGACGTCCACGCGGCGGCGCACGAGCGCCAGCTCCTCCACTGTGGCGCACGGCTGCTCGACGTACTCCAGCCCCGACGCCGCCGTGTCGAGCGCCCGGATGGCGGCGACCGCGGCGTCGACGTCCCACGCACCGTTGGCGTCGACCCGGACCCGGCCTGAGGCACCCAGCGCCTCGCGCACGGCCGCCACCCTGGCCTGGTCGTCGGCCAACGACTGCCCGGGCTCGGCCACCTTCACCTTGGCCGTCGTGCAGCCGCCCGCGCGGACGATCGCGGCGGCGTGCTCGGGGCCGACCGCCGGGACCGCGACGTTGACCGGGACCCGGTCCCGGAGGGGCGCCGGCCAGGCCCCCGCTGCCGCCTCCTCGGCGCAGCGCAACCAGGGCTCGGCGACCTCGGGCGGGTACTCCAGGAACGGGCTCCACTCCCCGACCCGCGGCCGCCCCGCGCCGTCGACCCCGTGAACGAGCATGCCCTCGCGCACGGTGATGCCGCGGAACCGGGTCCGCATCGGGACGGAGAAGACCGTTCCTGTCGGCTCAGTCATGAGTTGGGTCCGCCGCCGCCGCGTAGACGAGCGCCTGGCGGTCGACCTTGCCGTTCGCCAGCAGCGGCAGGGCAGCCACCGTCAGCACCCGCCGTGGCGCCCACTCCCGCGGCAGCCGCTGCGCCACCCACTCCCGAGCCGCGGCCAGCGTCAGTTGCCCGGCGACGAAGGCGACCACGCCCTGGCCCCACTCGGGATCGGGTACGCCGATCACCTCCACCGCCGCGACATCGGGATGCTCCCGGAGCCGAGCCGCCACCGCCGGGAGGGGCACGTTCACCCCGCCGCTGACCACCATGTCGTCGATCCGGCCGAACACCTCGAGGCGGCCGTCGGCGCGGAGCCGGCCGGCGTCCGAGGTGAGGAACCAGCCGTCCGTCAGGACCTCGGCCGTGCCCGCGGGGTCGCCCAGATACCCGTCGAAGAGCATGGGGCCCGCGATCCGGATCCGGCCGGTATCGGTCACGTCCAGCCGGACGCCAGCGAGCGGTTGACCGTCGTACACGCAGCCGCCCGCGGTCTCCGAGGACCCGTAGGTCGCCACCACCCGCAGCCCCTCCGCCTGCGCGCGGCGACGCAGCGCGGGGTCGATCGGCCCGCCGCCGAGCAGGATCGTGTGCATGCGACGCAGTCCCTCGACTTCGGCCCGGTCGTCTAGCAGCCGGTGCAGCTGGGTCGGCACGAGCGAGGTGAACCGCGGGACCGCCATTTGCGCCGGGTCGGCGAAGGAGGCGACGAGGACGGGGTCATGGCCGGCCACGAGGGAGCGGACCACGACCTGCAGGCCGGCGACGTGGGTGACCGGCAGCGCGAGGTACCACCGCCCCTCAGCCCCCAGCCGGCGTCGGGTCGCCGCCACCGACGCGAGCACCGCGCGGCGGGAGAGCACCACCCGCTTCGGCACCCCCGTCGAGCCGGACGTCTCCACCACCAGCGGGTCGGGCTCCGCGGGCGCGGCCAGCCAGGACCGAAGCGCCTCGACCACGTCAACGGTCGAGCCGTGGACCGGACGCAGCGCACTCACAGGACGCACGCTAGCCAACGCCTGCTTGAATTCGGGTCCATGGCCACCTCCGCGCACTGGGTCGCCGGCGCCCGGCCCCGGACGCTGCCGGCGGCGGTCTCCCCCGTCCTCGCCGGTACGGCGGTCGCGGCGTACGCCGAGAGTGCCGTTTGGTGGAAGGCCGCGCTGGCGCTGCTGGTGGCGCTGGCGCTGCAAGTGGGGGTGAACTACGCCAACGACTACTCTGACGGGATCCGTGGCACCGACGACGAGCGGGTTGGCCCGCTGCGCCTGGTGGGGTCGGGCCTGGCCACTCCCGCGGCGGTGAAGCGGGCCGCGTTCGCGGCGTTCGGTGTCGCGGCAGCCGCCGGCCTGGTGCTGGCAGCGACGACCGCCTGGTGGCTGGTGGCCGTGGGTCTCGCCTCGATCGTGGCCGCGTGGTTCTACACGGGGGGCCGCCGGCCCTACGGCTACCTCGCCCTCGGGGAGGTCATGGTCTTCGTCTTCTTCGGGCTGGTCGCGGTGATCGGCACCACCTACGTGCAGACCGAGACCTGGGAGTGGGCGGCCCTCTACGCCGCCGTCGGCATCGGCTCCCTGGCCTGCGCGATCCTGGTCGTCAACAACCTTCGCGACATCCCCTCCGACCGGGCCGCTGGCAAGCACACCCTCGCCGTACGACTCGGCCCCGAGCGCACCCGCGGCCTCTATCTGCTGCTCGTGCTGGCCGCCGCCGCAGCGGTCGTCGCCGTGGCAGCCGCGACCACCTGGTGGGCGCTGGCCGGTCTGCTCTTCCTCACGCGGATGGTCGCCCCCCTCCGCACCGTCCTCGGCGGCGCGGAGGGCCCCGCGCTGATCCCGGTGCTGCAGCAGACCGGCATCGGCGAGCTCGCCTGGGCGGTGCTGGTCGCCGTACCCCTGCTTGCCGCGTAACGCCGACAAGGCTCACGACCACGATCACCGAGATCGAGATCGTCTACCCGGACGCCCTCCCAGCAGCACACTCGTGACGATCTGAGTAGGGTGCCCCCACCGGTAACCGACCTGGGGAGGCACCACGTGGAAGGCCAGCACAAGTACGTTCTCGACGAGTCGGAGATGCCGACCCACTGGTACAACGTGGTCGCCGACCTGCCGACCCCACCCCCGCCGCCGCTGCACCCGGGCACCCGCGAGCCCGTCGGGCCCGACGACCTGGCCCCGCTCTTCCCGATGGAGCTGATCCTGCAAGAGGTCAGCGGCGAGCGGTTCGTCGAGATCCCACAGGCGGTCCTCGACGTCTACAAGCAGTGGCGGCCCTCCCCCCTCTTCCGCGCGCGCCGGCTCGAGGAGAAGCTGGGGACGCCGGCCAGGATCTACTACAAGTACGAGGGCGTCTCGCCGGCCGGCTCGCACAAGACCAACACCGCGGTGCCCCAGGTGTACTACAACGCCCAGCACGGGGTCCGCCGGATCACCACCGAGACCGGTGCGGGTCAGTGGGGCACCGCGCTGGCCTACGCCTGCGCTCTGTTCGGCGTGGACTGCGAGGTGTGGCAGGTGGGTACGTCGTACGACACCAAGCCGCAGCGCCGCACCCTGATGGAGGTGTTCGGCGCCCAGGTGCACCGCTCGCCCTCAAGACTGACCCAGTCCGGCCAGTCCTTCCCCGAGGATCACTCCGGCACGCTGGGCATCGCGATCTCGGAGGCCGTGGAGATGGCCGCCCAGGCCGAGGACACCAAGTACTCCCTGGGCTCGGTGCTCAACCACGTGCTGCTGCACCAGACGGTCATCGGCGAGGAGGCGCTGCGCCAGCTGGTCAAAGCCGGCGAGGACCGGGTCGACCTGGTCGTGGGCTGCGCCGGCGGTGGCTCGAACTTCGCCGGCCTGTCCTTCCCGTTCCTCCGGGAGAAGCTGGCCGGGAACCAGGACCCGACGATCCTCGCCGTGGAGCCGACCTCGTGTCCCACGCTCACCCGCGGTGAGTACCGCTACGACTTCGGCGACACCGTCGGCCACACGCCGCTGCTGAAGATGTACACGCTCGGGCACGGGTTCGTCCCGTCCGAGATCCACGCCGGCGGGCTCCGCTACCACGGGATGGCACCGCTGGTCTCGCACGCCGTGCACGAGGGCCTGATCCAAGCCGTCGCCCTGCACCAGCGGGAGTGCTTCGACGCCGCGATCGAGTTCGCCCGCATCGAGGGCGTGGTGCCGGCCCCCGAGTCGTCCCACGCCCTGGCGCAGGTGCGCCGCGAGGCCCTGGCCTGCGCGGAGTCCGGCGAGGAGAAGGTGATCGTGGCCGGCCTGTCCGGGCACGGCCTGCTCGAGCTGGGCGCGTACGCCGACTACCTCTCCGACCACCTGGCCGACGACCCGCTGTCGGAGGAGGCGCTGACTGCCTCCCTGGCAGAGGTGCCGGTCGTCTGACCCGGAGGGTCAGTCCTCCTTCGCCCGCAGCTCCTCGAACTTGCCGGCCGCGCGGTCGGCACGGGACTGGACCCGGCGGGCCAGGGCCTCGCGCGGGCGGTTGAGCACGAAGTAGGACAGCAGCCCGGAGAGCACGAACGCGATCATGACCGGCCACAGGATCGTCGACTCGCTACCGAAGACCGCGATCCACAGACCGACGACGACGACCAGCACCGCCGCGAACACGAGGGTACGCAAGCCGGTATAGACGAGGAAGTCCTTCACAGCCTCCACGATAGGTCCTCACCAGTCGGCGACTAGTGTGGAGGTGTGCTCCGGTTCGTTCTCTTCGTGGCGATCGTCGCCGTGGTGCTGTACGTCGGCATCCGGTGGCTGCAGCGCCGCGGGTTCGACGACCCAGGCCGCCCGGCCGAGCGACGACCGCTGGCGCCGGACGACGATCCGGAGTTCCTGCGCGATCTGAACCGGAAGCGTCGTCAGCACGGCGAAACCGACCCCTGAGTCCGCCCTCGCGGGCTAGCGTTCCGGCATGCCCGCTGCCCGCACGTCTGCGCTCCGCGCCCTCACGGCCGCGGCCCTGCTGTCCGCGACACTCCTGATCACCGGCTGCAGCGAGAAGCCGGCGAGCGAGACCCTGCCGGATTGCGATGACGTGTGGGTGGCCGGGAACGAGCTCCCAAGCGACTACGAAGGCTGCATGTCCGACGGCTCGATCCAGGTGAGCGAGACCAAGAAGTGCAGCGCCACCGAGGGCAGCTTCGTCACCTTCAGCGAGACCCACTTCGCGATCACCGGCCAGGAGGTCAGCGACGCCGGGCTGAGCTCCACTGAGTACGCCGAGGCCGCGAACGCCTGCTTCCCGGGCGGTTGGTGAGCCGTCGTCGGCGCCGGCGCGTCGGTGGCTCGGCCGACCCGGCGCATCTGGCGGCCATTTGCGCCGGGTCGGCAGCCATTTGCGCCGGGTCGGCGGAAAACCACTACTTGACATTACCTAGTACCTGACGCAGCATAGATCCATGACCGGCCATGACCCGCAGATGCTCAAGGGAGTGCTCTCGCTGCTCCTGCTGAGCCTGCTGGCCGAGGAGGACGGCTACGGGTACGGCGTCGTGACCCGGCTGCGCGGGTCGGGCTTCGGCGAGCTCGCCGAGGGGACGGTCTACCCGGCGCTGACCCGGCTCGAGGCAGCGGGGCTGCTCGAGTCCTACCTCCTGCGCTCGGCCGAGGGGCCGGCCCGCAAGTACTACCGGATCACGGCCACGGGGCGACGCGAACTGGCGCTGCGCTCGGACGCCTGGGAGCGCCTCGTGAGCGCCGTGGCCACCACCATCTCCACCACCTCCTCGAAGGAAGGGACGTCATGAGACTCCTCGACCGGATCCGCCTCGAGAGCGCGGTCCTGCGCTACGACTTCTGGCTGGAGCTGCGCGGCGTCGGCGGTCGCGAACGCCGCGGCCTGCGCCACGAGCTGCGGGAGAACCTCCGCTCGGCTGCCGAAGACGTGGGCATGGAGCGCGCCCTGTTCGGCATCGGGTCGCCCAAGCAGCTGGCCTGGGCAGCGGCCGGCGGCGACCCCACCCGGCCGAGGTGGAGCCTCGGCGCCTGGTGGGCGGCGGGCACCTTCGGTGTGCTGCTGCTCGCGATGCTCGGCACAGCGTTGGTGGTGCTCGAGACGGTGCGGGCCACCGGGGTCGTCGACCAGGACGTCACGGTGAGCGTGTTCCCCTGGCTGGGCAGCGAGTTCACCGCCAGCGTCGGGTCCGACGGCGGCGTCGCCTTCGGGGTCGACAACGCATGGTGGCTGCTCGTGCTGCCGCTGCTGGTGTTCCTGGTGGTCGCGTTCCCGTGGCGGAGGCTGCGCCGCCGCTCAGCTGCCGGCGTACTCGACTGACGACGTCAAACCAGCCGGGCCCGGTACGGCGGGGGCGGCGTACGAGTGCTGGCTGGTGGTGGAGAAGTAGTTGATCCCGATGAAGTTGAACCACAGCGTGGCCACGCCGATCAGCGCCAGCCAGGCGGCCTTGCGGCCCTTCCAGCCCGCGGTCGCCCGGGCGTGCAGGTAGGCGGCGTACACCACCCAGGTGATGAACGCCCAGACCTCCTTGGGGTCCCAGTTCCAGTAGGAGCTCCAGGCCTGGTGGGCCCAGATCGGGCCGGTGATGAGGACCGCGAAGGTCCACACGGGGAAGCCGAAGGCGTGCAGGCGGTAGGAGATCCGGTCGAGTACGGCGGGCTCGGGCAACCGGGCGACGTAGCCGGTGGTGCGGTCCCCGGCCCGGTCCTTGACCAGGTACAGCGCCGACGTGATGCCGCCCAGGCTGAAGGCGCCGGTGGCGATCACCGCGCTGACCACGTGGATCACCAGCCACGGCGAGTTCAGCGCCTCGGTCAGCGGCGCCACCGGGTCGTAGAGCCAGATCACCGCCACCATGAGGGTGGTCAGCACGAATGCCACCACCAGCGGCCCCAGCCAGGCCAGGTGGAGGCGCCGGTACAGCAGCAGGTAGAGCAGCGTGACGACGAACGTGCCGGCCAGGGTGAACTCGTACATGTTGCCCCACGGCACCCGGTTCGGGTCCGCCGCCAGCCCCCTGGAGACCAGTGACAGGCCGTGCAGGGCGCAGGCGATCACCGTGAGCAGGAGCCCGAGCCGGCCGAACATGGCCGTCCGCTGCTCCTGGTCCGGGGTGGTCATGGGGGTGATCGGCTCGGCGGCACCGTCGCCCCCCACGGTCACGGCCACCGGCGCGCTCACCGGGACCTTGCGCAGCGAGCTCCACTCCACGAGGTGGGACAACAGCGCCAGGAAGTAGACGACGCCTGCCGCGGCGACCGCCTGGTTGCTCAGCGCCTCCCATCCGGCGTCGGTCATGCTCGCTCCTGGTCGGCTCGGTCGGGCTCGGTCCGCAGTGCCGCCACGATATCGGCCAGCACCACGTCGAGGTCACCGCCCTCGCTGCGCTCCAGGCCGGCCACCTCGACGACCGTGTCGCCGTCGTCGCCCTGCCGGGCCCGCACCCAGACCCGTCGGGGCCGGATGAACAGCGAGAGCAGCATGCCCAGCAGCGCCAGCACGACACCGGCCAGCGCGACGAGCTTGCCTGGGGTGCGGCTGATCTGGATCCGGTTCCATCTCTCGACGCCGTCGAAGGTCACCGACCCCGCGCCGTCCGGCAGCTCCACCGTCTGCCCGACCTGCAGGTCGACGCGGAACATCGAGCCGTCCGGCTCGACCACCTTGGTGGCGCCGGAGGTGTCGAGCACGTACACCGACTGTGGCGTTCCGTCGTCGAGCCCCAGGTCGCCGGTGTAGGCCTCCAGCGACAGCGTCGGGTTCTTGAGGTCGCCCATCACGTTGATGGGGTCGCCGTTCACCTTCAGGTACGTCGGGTAGAAGAGCCCCTCCAGCCCGATCGGCGTCGGCTCCGCGTCGGGCGCCTTGACGACCCCGAAGGAGAGGAAGCCCGCGTCCTGCGGCAGGAACACCACCGGCCCGCTGGTGGCCACGTCGCCGTTTCCGTCGCGCACGGTGATCATCGGCGCGTAGCCGTGGCCGATCAGGAAGACGTCGGTGCCGCCGACGGTGAGCGGGTGGTTGACGCGCAGGTCGTAGTCCTGCGGCGCATCGTCGCGCGACTCCCGCCAGGTCAGGTGGGACACGAAGCTGCGGGCCATCCCCTGGGAGCGGCCCTCGGTGATCCACTCGATGTCGAAATCGTCGATGGTGAAGAGGAAGGGCTCCATCGAGTCGGGGTCGAACAGGCTGCCGGGGTCGAAGTCGTCGTACTGCGTGAGCCCGTTGCTGAAGCCGCTCCCCACCAGGACGATGACGCCGCCCTGGTAGCCGAACAGGCTGCCGATCGCGAACCCGACCAGGACGACGAGGACCGCCAGGTGGAAGAGCAGGTTGCCGGCCTCGCGCAGGTAGCCCCGCTCGGCGGCGACCGAGTCGGCAGTCTCCGGCGTCGCCGGCGCGACGCGGTAGCGGCGTCCGCGCAGCACCTCCCTGGCCCGAACCAGGACCGCATCGGCCGGCTGGTCGGAGGTGTACGTCGTCGCAGCGGGCAGCCGCCCGAGATGCCGTGGCGCGGCCGGGGGTACGGCGCGGAGCGCCCGCCAGTAGACCCGGGTGCGGGGCAGGATGCAGCCCACCAGCGAGACCATCAGCAGCAGGTAGATCGCCGCGAACCACGGGGAGTCGTACACGCTGAACAGGCCGAGCCGCTCGTAGATCGGGGTCAGCCGGGGGTGCGCCTCCTGCCACTGGGACGTGGCTAAGGAGTCCACGCCCTCCTGCGGGATGACCGAGCCGGGGATCGCGGCCAGGGCCAGCAGCAGGAGGAGGACCAGCGCGGTGCGCATGGAGGTGAGCTGGCGCCACGCCCAGCGAGCGAGCTCGACGGCGCCCAGCTCTCCCGGCAGTCGGCGCGGCGGGGACTGCGGCGCGGGGTCTCCCGGCAGCGTGGTCACACGCTCACCTCGAAGGACTCCACGAGCTGGAGCTGCACCCAGCTGACCATCACGTCCCACCAGCCGGTGACCATCGAGAGCCCGACCACGATCATCATCAGGCCGCCGATCCGGGTGACCCACGCCTGGTGCCGCCTGATGAAGCCGACCGCGCCGAGCATCCGCTCGTAGGCGACGCCGGCCACGATGAAGGGCAGGCCCAGCCCGACGGCGTACACCGCCGACAGGAGCCCGCCGCGCGCCGCCGTCCCTTCGTTCACCGACAGCGTCGTAATGACCCCCAGGGTCGGGCCGATACAGGGCGTCCAGCCCAGCCCGAACAGGAAGCCCAGCACCGGAGCCGCGGCCAGCCCGACCGCGGGCACCCGGTGCACCCGCACGTCGCGCTGCGCGAGCGGCACCCAGCCCAGGAACACCAGCCCCAGCAGGATGTTGACGATGCCCAGGGTGAGGATGAGCTCCCGCTGCCAGGTCAGCAGCCACGCCCCGACGGCGCCGGTGGCCAGCCCGATCAGCACGAAGACGGTGGCGAAGCCGACCACGAACAGCGACGAGCCGGCCAGCATCCGGCCCCGACGACCCGCGGTCACCGAGGGGTCCTGGAGGTCGGCGCCGGACAGCCCGGTGGCGTAGGAGATGTAGCCGGGCAGCAGCGGCAGCACGCAAGGCGAGAAGAAGGACACCAGCCCGGCCACCAGGGCGACCGGCAGCGCCAGCACCAGCGAGCCCGAGGCCGCCTGGTCGCCGAACCACTCACCCATCGGCCCACTCACCCATCGGCGGCGTCACCGGTGGCCGGGGCGGCGACCTCCTCGACCAGGTCGGTCAGCGTGGTCGTGGACGGCAGCGGGCCGATCACGGTCGCCGCTACCCGACCGTCGGGGTCCAGCACCACCGTGGCCGGGACAGTACGGGGCGACAGCACGCCGGAGAAGGCGATCACGCCCTGGCCATCCGGGTCGTAGATCGAGGGGTACGGCGGGTCGAACTTGCGCAGGAACGCCTCGCCGGGGGCGGCGTCGAGGTCGCGGATGTTGAGTCCGACGAACGCGGCCTGCCCCTGGGTCCGATCGGCGGCCTCCTTCAGCATCGGCATCTCGGTCCGGCACGGCGGGCACTGCGACCACCAGGCGTTCACCACGACCACCTGCCCACGCAGGTCGGCCAGCGAGAGCCGGTCCCCGTCGAAGGTGGTGCCGGTCAGCTCGATCGGCTCCCCGCGGTCGGCCTCGTCGAGGAGCACCACCTGGCCGTTGCCCGAGATGTACCCCTTGTCGCCGGTGCCCTCGAGCGAGGAGCAGCCCGACAGCGCCAGCCCGAGGACGAGCACCGCCAGCACGACCGGCAGCGCCGCCCGTGGGCGCCGGGGTCGAGAGGGGAGCCAGGCCGGAACCGGGTGCACTAGGGCCGGTGCTCCTCGGGGGCGTCGCCAGCCGAGAAGGGCGCCTTCTTGTCCCGGGCCGGGATGAGGTCACCCGCGGGCTCGGAGTAGGAGACCCGCAGCAGCCGGGCGTCCTCGAAGTGGAACGACGTCAGCGACGCCAGCGTGCACTGCCGCCGGCGCGGGTCGTGCAGGAACGGCCGACCCTCGGCCGACAGCCGGGCCACCCAGATCGGCAGCTGGTGCGACACGACGACCGCCTCGTGCCCGCGTGCAGCGTCGCGGGCGTCCTTGACCGCCGCCCGCATGCGCGCGGCCACCTCGACGTACGGCTCGCCCCACGACGGCCGGAACGGGTTCCACAGGTGTCGCCAGGCCGACGGCGAACGCAGCGCCCCGTCGCCGACTCCGAAGGCCTTGCCCTCGAAGACGTTGCTGGACTCGATGACCCGCTCGTCGGTGGCCACGGCCAGGTCGTGGATCGCGGCCAGCGGCCGGGCGGTCTCCTGGGCCCGCTCCAACGGCGAGGACACCAGATGGGTGACGTCGCGGTCGGCGATCGACTCCGCGACCCGCTCGGCCATCTTCACGCCGAGCTCGGAGAGGTGGTAGCCGGAGCTGCGGCCGTAGAGGATGCCGCTCGGGTTGTGCACCTCGCCGTGCCGCAGCAGGTGCACGATCGTCTGGTCGGTCATCGGGATCCTTCCGTGGCTGCCGCAACCGCCTCGGCGGCCGCCGGCAGGGCCGCCAGCACCGCGGCCACCGCGCGCTCGTCGTGGGCCGCGGAGACGAACCAGGCCTCGAAGGCCGACGGCGGCAGGTAGACACCGCGCTCGAGCATGGTGTGGAAGAACGCCGCGTAGGCCGCGGTGTCCTGGCCGGAGGCGTCGGCGAAGTCGCGGACCGGCTTCTCGGTGAAGAACACCGAGAACATCGTGCCGGCGGACTGGACGACGTGGGGTACGCCGGCCAGCGTGAGCGCCTCGGTCGCGGCGGCGCGGATCGTGGTGGCGGTGCCGGCGAGGTCGGCGTACACCTCCTCGGTGGCCAGCCGCAACGTCGCCAGCCCGGCGGTGGTGGCGACGGGGTTCCCCGACAGGGTGCCGGCCTGGTAGACCGGCCCCTCCGGCGCGAGGTGGGCCATCACCTCGGCCCGCCCGCCGAACGCGGCCGCCGGGAAGCCGCCGCCCATCACCTTGCCGAAGGTCATCAGGTCCGGCACCCAGCCCTCGCGGGCACCTTCGAGCTCCCACTGGCCGCGGCGGGCGGCCCGGAAACCGGTCATCACCTCGTCGGAGAGGAACAGGGCGCCGTGCCGGGCGCAGGTCTGGCTGAGGAACTGGTTGAAGCCGGGATCGGGTGGGACCACGCCCATGTTGCCGGGCGCGGCCTCCGTGACCAGGCACGCGATCTCCTCGCCGTGGGCGGCGAACGCCGCCTCGACGGCGGCCCGGTCGTTGTAGGGCAGGACGATTGTCAGTGCGGTGTTCGAGGCCGGTACGCCCGGGGTGCTGGGGACGGCCCCGTCCTGGTGGGTGCCGCCGAGGGTGGCGACGCCGGAGCCGGCGGCGGCCAGCAGGGAGTCGACGTGGCCGTGGTAGCAGCCGGCGAACTTCACCACGATCTCCCGGCCGGTGAACCCGCGCGCCAGCCGGATCGCGGACATCGTGGCCTCGGTGCCGGACGACACAAAGCGCACCCGGTCCACCGGAGTCCGGCTGGTGATCTCCTCGGCGAGCTCCACCTCGGGCTCGGTGGGGGTGCCGAACGATGTGCCGCGGGCGACCGCCGCCTGCACGGCGGCCAGCACCTCGGGGTGGGCGTGGCCGAGCAGCATCGGGCCCCACGAGCAGACGAGGTCGACGTACTCGTTGCCGTCGACGTCGGTGAGCCAGGCCCCCTGCGCGGACCGGATGAAGCGTGGCGTCCCACCCACCGCGGCGAAGGCCCGGACCGGGGAGTTCACGCCGCCCGGGGTGACGGCGCGGGCACGGTCGAACAGGGCGGCCGAGGCCCCGGGGGCTGGGGGGATCACCCGGACATTGTGACCGATGGGCCCCAGCGCCCCGGAGCGTGGGCTCCGGGGCGGGTCGGGGAGTCCGCTGCTACAGGAACTCGGCGGGGTCGAACTCGTCGATCGGGATGATCCGGACCCGCGGCAGGGTCACGTTGAACGCCTTGACGTCGCTCTCGAGGTCGAAGAACTCCAGCCCCCGCTCGCCCAGCGCCACGAAGCCGCGGTTGCGGAACTCGGGGAACCCGATCACCCCGACCCGGCGGCCGTCGAGCAGCTCCTCGAGCTGGGGCAGGAAGTCGCCGTCGTGGGTCACCAGCATCACGTCGGCCGCGCGCTCGCGCAGCGCGACGATGGTGCGCTGGATGGCGATGTCAACGATCTTCTGGTGCGACCCGCCCGACAGCGGGACCACCCGGTAGCCCATGGCCAGTAGCGCCTGGACGAACGCCAGCGGGAGCTCACTGTTCGCGGCGAGGAAGAACAGGCCCTGGCTCGGCTGACCCCACCGCTCCGTGCAGAAGTCCAGCAGCCGGTCCCAGCGGGGACGCTCCTCCGGCTGCGGTCGCCGGCCGAGGATCGACCCACCCAGGGTGGCGTCGATGTTCTCCCCGTCCACCAGCAGGTAGGTCTTGCGCTCCTGCTCCTCCATGGGCCGACACTACCGGTGGGAGGGCGTCTCCGCTGGCGCCGGCGTCAGCGCAACAGGCGGGCGGCGTGGGCGGCCCAGTAGGTGAGCACCACGTCGGCGCCGGCGCGGCGGATCGAGGTCAGGGTCTCCAGCACCGCGGCGTCCCGGTCGATCCAGCCATTCGCGGCGGCCGCCTCGACCATGGCGTACTCACCGGAGATGTTGTACGCCGCCACCGGTACGTCGACGGCGTCGCGCACCAGGCGGACCACGTCCAGGAAGCCGAGCGCCGGCTTGACCATGACGATGTCGGCCCCCTCGGCGACGTCGAGCAGCGCCTCCCGCACCCCCTCGACGGCGTTGGCCGGATCCTGCTGATAGGTGCGGCGGTCGCCATCGAGCTGGGAGTCGACCGCCTCCCGGAACGGGCCGTAGAACGCCGACGCGTACTTCGCCGAGTAAGCGAGGATCGACACCTCCGCATGGCCCGCCTCGTCGAGTGCGGCCCGGACCACCCCGACCTGGCCGTCCATCATCCCGCTCGGGCCGACCATGTCGACTCCGGCGGCGGCCTGGGCCAGCGCCATGTCGGCGTACGCCGCGAGCGTGAGGTCGTTGTCAACCCGGCCGTCGGGAGTGAGCAGCCCGCAGTGCCCGTGGTCGGTGAACTCGTCGAGGCAGAGGTCGCTCATCACCGTGAGCGCGTCCCCGACCTCGGAGACCACGTCGTTGATCGCCAGGTTCAAGATGCCGGCGGGGTCGGTGGCGCCCGAGCCCACGGCGTCGCGCTCCTCGGGGATCCCGAAGAGCATGACGCCCCCGAGCCCGAGCTCGGCGGCCTCGGCCGCCGCCTTCACCAGTGTCTTCCGGGTGTGCTGGACGACTCCGGGCATGGCGGCGATCGGCCGCGGCTCGGCCAGCCCCTCCCGGACGAACAGCGGCAGCACCAGGTTCCCGGGCTGGACGCTGGTCTCGGCCACCATCCGGCGCAGCCCGGGGGTGCGCCGCAGCCGGCGCGGCCGGATCAGCGGACCGCCGACGTCGCCGGACACTACTTCGCGCCCGCCTTCCGGCGGCTCGACGGCTTGCGCTGGGAGGGCTTGGTGACCGGTTGACCGGCCTCCAGAAGCTCCAGCCGCCGGGCGGCGCCGAAGTCGGCCAGCGCGTCGACGAGCACGTCGACGTCGGGCTTGGTCGCCAGCACGTCCACCCGTAGGCCGTGCTCCTTGGCCGTCTTGGCCGTCGCCGGACCGATCACCGCGATCACCGTCGACGGGTGCG
>CAZKEZ010000027.1:0-29546 GCA_964551905.1 uncultured Nocardioides sp.
CGGCCGATCAGGCTGATCGCCTTCTCCTCGAGGTTGGTGGCGTCCTCGGTCGCGATCTCACTGGCCTGCTCGGCGATGAGCGCCCGGGCCTCGTCGGGGGTGTGGGACTTGCCGAAGAACTGGTTGATCAGCCCGAGGTTCATCGGCAGCGAGTACACCTGGCCGGCGTACTGCCCGAAGACCCGGTGCTGGTAGTTGGTGAACGAGGTGAAGCGGTTCACGTACTCCCACACCTTCTCGTTCGAGGTGTGGAACAGGTGCGCGCCGTAGACGTGCACCTCGATGCCGGTCTCAGGCTCGGCCTCGCTGTAGGCGTTGCCGCCCAGGTGGTGGCGGCGCTCGAGGATCAGGACCCGCAGGCCGAGCTCGCGCGCGCAGCGCTCGGCGACGGTGAGCCCGAAGAACCCGGAGCCGACGACGACCAGGTCGGGCAGGACGGATGAGGCATCCGAAGAAGACACGTGAACAGCACTCCTGTGAACGAAAGCGGGCGCCAGTCTATCCGCGGGGTGGTGGCGGACCCGCATTCATCGACGTGTTCCGGTCCATCCTCCGGGCGGCCCGAATGGCGCGAATCACATTGCCTGCCTCGGCTCTGCCCCCGCGCCACGGGCTCAGCGCGACCACCGCAGCGGTGATGGCGTAGGGCTTGAGTCGCACCAGCGCGTTCTCGCCGTGCCGGAAATGCACGACGAAGAGGTTGCGGTACATGTAGAAGCCCTTCCAGGTGTCCAGCGCGTGCTGCTGGTCGAAGTCGAGCTGCCGCACCAGCACCGCGTCCCGGATGGCCCAGATGTGGAACCCCGCCTGCCGCGCCCGGACGGCGAAGTCGACGTCGTCGTAGAAGATGAAGTACACCGGGTCGGGCAGGCCGATCACGTCGATCACCCGGCGGTGCACCATGAACCCCTCGAACGCGACGTTCTCCAGCTCCACCCGCTCGGGCATCGAGGCGCGGTCGGCGTACACGGACTCGACCGCTGAGCGCTTGGGGCGGATCGCGTGCGGGCGGCGCAGGTCGAAGCGTACCGCGGCCTTCTCCACCAGCCGCCCGCCGAGGTCTTCCCGCACCGCCATCAGGCAGGACTCGTCGTGCGCGAGGAGGACCGCCAGGCAGTCCGGTGCCGGCACGACGTCGTCGTCCATCAGCCAAATCCGGTCGTGCCCGGCGTGGTAGGCCTGCTCGACACCGAGGTGGAAGCCGCCCGCGCCGCCGAGGTTGTCCTCACTATGGATCACCTGCAGCGGGAGGTCGGGCGCCCGGTCGAGCACCTCCTTGGTGTGGTCGGTGCTGGCGTTGTCGATGACGAGCACCAGGTCCGGCCGGCGGGTCTGGGCGGCCAGGCCCGCCAGCATCCGGGCGAGCAGGTCGGCGCGGTTGTGGGTCACCACCACGACGGCCGCCGACTCCGGGGCCACGCTCATGCCAAGAACCTCTCGTGCCCGTCGAACCGGCCGCGCATCCCATCGCGCATGGCCTGGAGGCTCAGCCGCAGCCGTCCTCGGTCGGGCCGGGTGAAAGTGTAGAACCACAGCGTCTTCGCCACGAACGCCGCCGCGTGCGCCGGTCCCCGGTAGTCCCGGAGGTTGACCAGGTTGTTGCGGGCCATGCAGTAGTGCTTCAGGTCGCTCGGGCTGTGGTTGTACGTCGTCTTGCCGAAGACCATCGGCGTCCCGAGGTCGTCGGTCGCCGGGTGGCGGAACCGGGCGTCGACCACCGTCGCCACCCTCGCCCCGGCGCGGCGGGCCCGCCAGAGGTACTCCACGTCGTCGCCCCAGATGAAGAACTCCTCCCGGACCAGGCCGATCCGCTCCACCAGCTCTCGGGTGACCAGGACGCCGTTGAAGGGGATCACCACGTCGCGCAGCAGCCCGTCTCGCGCGGCCGACTCCACGTCGGCGAGCCGGTGCACCACCCGCGCGGTGCCGGGAAGCCGGATCGGGAAGCAGAGGCGGCTCGGGTCCTGCTCGGCGAGCACCGCCGGCCCCCAGAAGTCGAAGGCACCGTCGTGCTCGAGGAGCAGCGTCAGGCAGCCAGGCGCCGGGAGTCCGTCGTCGTCCATCAACCAGACCAGGTCCAGACCCAGCTCGAGCGCCCACGCGAGCCCCGCGTGGAAGCCGCCGGCGCCGCCCTTGTTGCGGTCGAGAGTGCGGTGTCGCAACCGGGTGCCCTCGCCACCCGCCTGCTGAGCCAGCCAGGTGCCGGTGCCGTCCGTGGACGCGTTGTCGACGACCAGGATCTCGTCCAGCTCGGCGACCTCGCGCAGCCGCGCCACGAGACGCTGCAGCAGGGGCAGCCGGTTGAAGGTGACCACGACCGCGCCGAGGGGTCGCTGGGTGGTCACCCGGTCACACTAGGAGATCGGCAGGGCTCCGCCTAAACAGTCGTGGGCCGCGAACGATCAGCAGGACGTGGCGAGGTCCTCGGACTGGTTGGCGGCGTACCCGTCGGAGAGGTTGCCCAGCGAGCCGCCGGTGACCGGCCCGGAGCGCTTCTTGCGCTTCGTGCCTGCTGCGGGGTCACCCGCCGGGTCGCCGCCCTCGGAGCGGGCGATGGCGTCCTGGACGGCGGTGTGGATGACCTCGATGTCGGGGTCCCCGGTGTTCACCAGCGGTGGCACCAGCGAGACGGTGGCCATCTTCTGTCCCCGGGCCTCGAGAGCCAGGCCGATGAACCGGTCCACCTCCGACCGGGGCAGGTTCGTCGAGATCATCGCCGTGCTGGCCTTGGCGATCTTGGAGAAGTTGCGCACCGCGACCTGGGGGCTCACCTGCTGCAGCATGGCGCCCATGACGCACTTCTGCCGAGCCATCCGGCTGTAGTCGTCCGACCCCTCACGGGCCCGGGCGAACCACAGCGTGTCGTGGCCGTTGAGGACCCGGACGCCGGGGTCGATGTAGCCCGTCACGTCGTCGCCGAGGCCGCCGACGGGGATCGGCGCCCGCACGTGGAGCCGGACGCCGCCCACGGCGTCGACGAGGTCCTTGAACCCCTGGAGGTTCACCATCGCCCAGTAGTTGATCTTCAGGCCGGTGATGCCCTCGACGGCCATCACCGTCGCGTCGACGCCCGGCGTCTTGGACTTGCCGAACAGGTCGGGGTGGTCCACCGCCCAGGTGCTCACCGCGTTGAGGTAGCAGCCCTCGCAGCGGAAGCCGCGCGGGAACTCGCGGTGCATGGCCGAGCCCTCGGCGAACGGGAAGTTGGCCAGGTTGCGCGGCAGCCCGACCAGCACCGTCTTGCCGGTGCGGGCGTCGATGCTGGCCACGGTGAGCGAGTCCGGCCGCAGGCCGGTCCGGCCGGCGCCGGAGTCGCCGCCCAGCAGCAGCACGTTGAACCGTCCGTCGTGGGCCCCGCTGACCGCTCCGTCCCCGAACATCGTGATCATGAAGTCGCGCTGGACCGCCACCAGGTGCGCACCGAACAGCAGGACGCCGGCCACCGAAAGCGACAGGAACCCGTTGAGGCCGACCACGGCCAGCCGGTGGTGCTGTTGGAGGGTCAGCGGGTGACCGATCCGCCAGGCGTCCATGAAGAGGGCGGCCCAGCCGAGCGCCCCGGCGACCAGGAGCAGCCGCAGCACCCCGAGGAGCGCGGTGTTGGACATCAGCCAGAACGCGAGGTCGCGGTGCACCAGGACGGCGAGCATCGTGATGAGGAACAGCAGGATGGTGCCCAACCAGATCCGCAGGGCGATCCTGCCGACCCGCTTGTTCCCGGCCACGAGCTGTGCGGACCCGGGCAGCACGAGCGTCATCAGCATCAGGGTGACGGCCCGACGGAAGCGCACCCGGGCGGCGCGCTCGGCGCTCGGCGCACGGACCGGGCGGCCGTGGGCGTCGAGCGACCCGGGGGAAGGACGGGCGGGCATCGAGGTGCCTCTCGTGGCGGGGAAGAACCAGTGAGAGCAAGTATCACCAGTCACACCTGTCACTCGTGGTCGCGACGCGCCGCGGAATCACGATGCGCGTCGCGCTACCGTCTGCGCCATGACCGACCGTCCCCGGGGCAGCGGTGGCCCCGAGAAGGGGACGCCGGAGTACGAATGGCTGTACGGCGGTGCCGGGCCGCAGGACCCGGACGTGACCCAGCCGATGCCAGGCGCCGGGAGCAACCCCGATGCGACGCGGGTGCTGCCCACGATGCCGCGGCCAGGGAGATCAGGGGGAACGCCACCGCCCAGCCGGCCGCCCGCCCCGCCGCCGACCCCGCCGGTGGCTCCGCGCAAGCCGCGCCCGGAGCCACCTCCCAGCGCGCCCCGGCGCCGGCGCCGGTGGCTGCGCTGGGTCGCGATCGCGCTGTGCGCGTGGCTGGTCTACCTGCTGGTGGTCCCGTTCTGGGCATGGACGAAGGTGAGCACCGTCGACGCGTTCCCGAACGGGGACCGGCCGGCGGAGCAGCCCGGCACGACGTACCTGCTGGTGGGCAGTGACTCCCGGGAGGGACTCAGCAGGGCCGACCGGCGTCGGCTCGGCACCGGCGGCGCGGCCGGTCAACGCACCGACACGATCATGCTGCTCCATGTCGGCAGCGGCCCGAACCTGCTCATGTCGATCCCGCGTGACTCATTGGTCGACATCCCCGACTACGGCCGCACCAAGATCAACGCCGCATTCGCGTACGGCGGGCCCAAGCTCCTCGTGCGCACCGTGGAGCAGAACACCGGCATCCGCATCGACCACTACGTCGAGATCGGCTTCGGAGGCTTCGTCGGGGTCGTGGACGCGGTGGGCGGCATCGAGATCTGCCCGACCTTCGACATGGTCGACCCGCAGGCCAACCTCGACATCGAGAAGGGCTGCCAGCACGCCGACGGGGTGACCGCGCTGGGCTTCGCCCGGTCCCGCAAGACCGACCCGCAGTACGGCGACATCACCCGGGCCCAGCACCAGCGGGAGGTCGTGGCGGCCGTGGGCGACAAGGCGATCTCCCCGTGGACGTTCATCAACCCGGCTCGCTACTGGCGGCTGAACATGGCCGCCGCGGAGTCCCTCCGGGTCAGCGAGGGCACCGGCCCGATCGACATGGCGCGCTTCGCGCTGGGCATGACCCGCACCACCGGCGACGACGGGCTGACCTGCACGGTGCCGATCGTCAACCTCAGCGTCGAGTGGGACCCGGAGCGCTCGGAGCGGATGTTCGGCCACATCATCGCGGACGAGACCGACAAGATCGGGCGCGAGCTCTGCACGCCCAAGGGGCTCCCCCGCTGATCCGGCGCCGGCCTTGGGCTCGGCCAGCCCGTCCTGGGGTCAGCCCGAGGCCCGGCGGCTGACCTCGACCCGGGTCACCCGGAACCCCTGCATCTCCCCGACCCGGAGCACGCGGTCGCCCACCTCCACCGCGTCGCCGACCGTCGGGATCCGGCCGAGCCGCGCCAGGATGAACCCGGCCACAGTCTCGTAGGGACCGTCGGCCAGCTCGACGCCGCTGCGCTCGGCGAAGTCCTCGATGCTGAGGCCGCCCTCGTAGCAGTCCTCGTCGAAGTCGAGACCGTTGGCGTCCTCGGCGTCGTATTCGTCGCGGATCTCGCCGACGAGCTCCTCGACCAGGTCCTCGAGGGTCACGATGCCGTCGGTGCCGCCGTACTCGTCGACCACCACTGCCAGATGCGTGCCGGAGTGGCGCATCAGCGAGACCGCCGGCAGCACCGGCTTGCTGGCGGGCAGCATCAACACGTCGCGACGGACGTCGTCGACCCGGGTCCGGTCGGGCGTCTCGGCCTCGAGCAGGTCCCGCAGGTGCACGAAGCCGGTGACGTCATCGAAGTCGTCACCCAGCACCGGGTACCGCGAGTGCGGCAGTCCCCGGACCCGGTCCGCGGCCACCGCCACCGACTCCTCCCCCTCGAGGAAGACGACCTCGCCGCGGGGCCTCATCACCTCCTTGACGGTGGTCGAGGAGGACCGGAACACCTGCTGCATGATGGCCCGTTCCTGCTCGCCGAGCCCCTCGTGGGTGGAGACGAGATCCCGCAGCTCGGCGCCGGTCACCTCCTCGCCGGTGGCGTTCGGGTCTCCCCCGAGGAGGCGCACCACCGCGTTGGTGGACACCGACAGCAGCGCGATCACCGGCCGCATCAGGGTCGCGAACCGGTCCAGCGGCGGGGCCGCGAGGCGCGCCAGCGGGGCGGACCGCTGCAGCGCGAGCCGCTTGGGGACCAGCTCGCCCAGCACCAGCGACAGGTAGGCGATGAGCAGGGTCATCAGCACCAGGGCGACGGCGTCGGCCGCGTCCTCGGGCAAACCCCAGTCGTGCAGGTACGGCGCCAGGTCCGGCGCGATCGTCGACCCGCCGTACGCAGCCGAGAAGAACCCGGCCACGGTGACCCCGATCTGGACCGCGGCCAGGAACCGGTTGGGGTCCCTGGCCACCGCGGCCACGCGTTCTCCGCGCGGCCCGGAGCGCTCCAGCTGCGTCAGCTGGCTGTCGCGCAGGGAGACCAGCGCGATCTCGGTGGCGGCGAAGACGCCGCCGATCAAGACGAAGAGCAGCACCAGGCCCAGGTTCAGCAGGGTGTCGCCGTCCATCAGGTCCGTTCACCCCCGATCAGGTTCGCGGGTGAACGGCCGGGACTTCGGGGGTCGTCCATGCCCTGCACGCTACCCGCTTCGGGAGCTAGGCCCTCCGCGGGAAGGCGGCGACGAAGTCTCGCAGCCCGTCGAGGACCCGGGCGACGTCGGTGTCGTCGGAGTACGGCGCGAGGCCCAGGCGCAGCGCGTCCGGGTCGTCCAGCGCGAGTCGACGGAACGGCTCGTAGGCGTAGAACGAGCCCGCCGGGGCGAGCACGTCGCGGTCGGCCAGGAACTCGTAGGCCGCCCACGTGGAGCGGCCGGGCAGGGTGAGCAGCAACGTCGGCGTCCGGTCGGCGGCGCGGGAGTGCACCACCGCGTCCTCGCCCAGCCGTGCGAGGCCCGCCTCCAGGTCCCGGCGCAGCCGGGTCTCGTGCTCGTCGACGGCCGTGAAGGAGGCACGGAGCCGGTCCCGCCTGGTGGTGGCCGCGCCGGGCGCGATCCCGGCCAGGAAGTCGACCGCCGCGGTGGCGCCGGCCATCACTTCGTAGGGCAGCGTGCCCAACTCGAACCGCTCGGGCACCTCGTCGGTGGCCGGCAGCAGCTTGTCGGGACGGATCTGCTCCAGCAGGGCGGGGTCGGCCGCGAGCACCGCGCAGTGCGGACCGAGCAGCTTGTACGGCGAGCAGACGAGCAGGTCCGCCTCCAGCTCGGCGACGTCGACCAGCTCGTGGGCCGCGTAGTGCACCGCGTCCACGTGCACCACGGCCCCGACGGCATGCGCGGCCGACGCAACGGCGGCGACCGGTGGCTTGGTGCCCAGCAGGTTGGAGGCGGCGGTGAGCGCCACCAGCCGGGTCCGCGAGGTCACGGCCGCCTCGACACTGGCCCAGTCCAGCTCGGCGGTGGCGACGTCGAAGTCGATCCAGCGCACCTCCGCCCCGACCGCCGCCGCGGCCTGCACCCAGGGCCGCACGTTGGCGTCGTGGTCCAGCCGGCTCACGACGACCTCATCGCCCGCCTGCCAGGTCTTCGCCAGGGCTCGGGAGACGTCGTACACCAGCTGGGTGGCGCTGCGGCCGTACACGATCCCCGCCGCCGGGGCGCCGAGCAGGTCCGCGTAGGCCGACCGGAAGGCCAGCACAGCGTCGTCGGCGTTGCGCTCGGACGTGCTGCCTCGACCCCGGTTCGACAGCGGTGCGGTCAGGGTCGCCGCGATCGCGGCTCCGACCTCGACCGGGGTCTGGGTGCCGCCGGGGCCGTCGAAGTGCGCGATGCCCGACCGCAGCGACGGGAAGTGCGAGCGGAGCTCGGCGACGTCGTACCCCACCCGACGTCTACCCGTCAGAGCTCGGACTGCACGCCGGCGAGCAGCTGGCGGGCCATCACGATGCGCTGCACCTGGTTGGTGCCTTCGTAGATCTGGGTGATCTTCGCGTCCCGCATCATCCGCTCGACCGGGTAGTCACGGGTGTAGCCGTAGCCGCCGAGCACCTGGACCGCGTCGGTGGTGACCTCCATCGCGACATCGGAGGCGAAGCACTTCGCTGCGGCACCGAAGAAGGTGAGGTCGTCGGCGTTGCGCTCCGAGCGTCCGGCGGCGGCGTAGGTCAGCTGGCGCGCCGCCTCCACCTTCATGCCCATGTCCGCGAGCAGGAACTGCAGGCCCTGGAAGTCGGCGATCGGGCGGCCGAACTGCCGGCGCTCCTTGGCGTAGTCCAGGGCGAAGTCCAGCGCGCCCTGCGCGACGCCGACCGCCTGGGCCGCGATGGTCACGCGCGTGTGGTCCAGGGTGCGCATGGCCAGCTCGAACCCCGTGCCCTCCGGCCCGATCATCCGCGCGGCCGGCAGCCGGACCCGGTCCAGGTAGACCTCCCGGGTCGGGGACCCCTTGATCCCGAGCTTCTTCTCCGGGGCGCCGAATGAGACGCCGGGGTCGGACTTCTCCACCACGAACGCCGAGATGCCCTTCGTCCGACGGTCGGGGTCGGTCACGGCGAGGACGGTGTAGAACTCCGAGACGCCGGCGTTGGTGATCCACCGCTTGACGCCGTCCAGCACCCACTCGTCGCCGTCGCGGGTGGCGCGGGTCTTCATCGCCGCCGCGTCCGAGCCGGCGTCGGGCTCGGACAGGCAGTAGGAGAAGCCACCCTCGCCGGCCGCGAGCTTGGTGAGGTACGTCGACTTGAGCTCCTCGGAACCGCCGAGCATGACCGGCAGCGAGCCGAGCTTGTTGACGGCTGGGATCAGCGACGAGGACACGCACACCCGCGCGACCTCCTCGATCACGATCACCGTCGCCAGCGCGTCCGCGCCCGCGCCGCCGTACTCCTCCGGCACGTGCGGCGCGTGGAAGTCGGCGGAGGTGAGCGCCTCGGCGGCCTCCTCGGGGTAGCGGGCCTCCTCGTCGACGGCGGCGGCGAACGGGGCCACCTTCGCCTCGCAGACGGCCCGCACCGCCTCCCGGATCGCCTCGTGCTCCTCGGTCAGTGCGAACAGGTGGTCGGTCACGCAATCGAGTCTAGGCGCGGTCTACTCCCCGGTACGTTGGGGGGATGGGCGAGCGGCCGGTGGCGAGGAGGCTCGCCCTGATCATTGCGCTGGTCCTGTTCGCGGTCGGGGTCGGCGTGGCCGTCAACGTCGGCTGGGGGTGGTACGAGCGGCACCGAACGTTCGACCCCACCACCCCGCTGGCCGACCAGTGCGACGAGGTCCCCGACGGCGCCGAGCGGATCACACTCACCGCCGACGACGGCACGGTTCTCGGGGCGGCGCTGGTCGGCCCGGCGGACGCCGAGGTCGGGCTGGTGCTGCGCCAGGGGGCGTCGCAGAAGATCTGCGAGTGGCTGCCGTGGGCCGGCGAGATCGCCGAGGAGACCGGTGTGCGCATCCTGCTCTTCGACCGGCGTGGACGCGGCTCCTCCCCCGCCGACGGCAACCTGACCGCCGAGCCCGGGGACACCCGCGTGGCGGTGGACCGGCTGCGCGAGGAGGGGGTCGGCGAGGTGGCGCTGATGGCCTCGTCGATGGGCAACTCGGTCATGTTCGCGACCCTGCCGGAGCTCTCGCCGGCACCGTGTGCGGTCGTGTCGGTGTCGCCGGTGCTGGTCTCAGCCGACGGTCACGGCACGGTCGACGGCGGCACCCTGGAGTCCCTGCCCGAGAACGTGTGGGTGACCTGGGAGTCGCAGAACACCGGGATCGCCGGCAACGCCGACAGGATCCAGCGCGCCGCCGCAGCAGCCGGGCACGAACCGCCGCAGGTGCTGCCCGTCGACACCATGGACCACTCGCGGCAGCTCGTGCTCAACCATGCCGAGGTGCGCGACTTCCTGGTCGAGGCGATCGAGTCCTGCGCCGGTCCCTCGTGACGGGCCACTCATGACCGGCCGCCCCGGCGAGGAGCTCCTGGTCGCAGCCGGCCCCGGCCTGCCCGAGGGGCTGGTGCTGCCGGCCGGTGAGCTGGTCGAGCGGTTCTCCCGGTCCTCGGGACCGGGCGGCCAGTCCGTGAACACGGCCGACAGCCGGGTGGAGCTGGAGTACGACGTCTCCCGGTCCACCGCGCTCACCCCGACGCAGCGGCGCCGGCTGCTGGACCGGCTGGACCGGCGCCTGGTCGCCGGGCGTCTGATCGTCACGGCGAGCGAGCACCGCTCGCAGCACCGCAACCGTGCCGCCGCCCGGGAGCGCCTCGCCGAGCTGCTTCGCACTGCGCTGGCGCCACCGCCACCGCCGCGGCGACCCACCAAGCCCAGCGCCGCCTCCCGTCGCCGCCGGCTCGAGTCGAAGCGGCACCGGGCCGAGACCAAGGCGCTGCGGCGCCGGGTCAGCGGCGACTGATCATTGGTCGCCGCACTGACCTTCGACCGATCGCCCCCTGCCGCGGGGCAGTGCGTCGAGATGCGCTAGAAGCCGATCCGGGTCGGTCCGGCGGAGCCTCGGCGCACGACCGCACCCTTCTCGATCGCCTGGTCGCGCTGCGTGGACAGGAAGTCGGTCATCCGCTGCTGAAGGCCGGGGTTGGTGGCTCCCAGAATGCGTACCGCGAGCAGCCCCGCGTTCCGGGCATTGCCGACGGCCACCGTGGCCACAGGGACACCGGCAGGCATCTGCACGATCGAGAGCAGCGAGTCGAGACCGTCCAGGTGCTTGAGGGGCACCGGCACCCCGATCACCGGGAGCGGGGTCACCGCGGCGAGCATGCCGGGCAGGTGGGCTGCCCCGCCCGCGCCGGCGATGATCACCGACAGGCCGCGGCCGGCGGCCTGCTTGCCGTAGGCCAGCATGTCGTCGGGCATCCGGTGCGCAGAGACCACGTCGGCCTCGTACGCGATGTCGAACTCGGCCAGCGCCTCCGCGGCGGCCTGCATCACAGGCCAGTCGGAGTCGGACCCCATCACGATGCCCACTCGCTCACTCACTGTGATCTCCCAACTCACCGGCGAACCATGCCGCCGCGTGCCGGGCCCGCTCCAGGCAGGCCGTCCAGTCCTCACCGTAGGCGTTCACGTGCCCCACCTTGCGCCCCGGCCGCAGCTCCTTGCCATACAGGTGCACCCGTAGGGCCGGGTCGCGGGCCAGCGCGTGGGGGAACCCGTCCCAGAGCCGGCCGCTGTCGTGCTGGCCACCGAGGATGTTGACCATCACCGTCCACGGCACCCGCGCGTCCGGGGTGCCGAGGGGCAGGTCCAGCACCGCCCGCAGGTGGTTCTCGAACTGGGAGGTGACGGCGCCGTCCTGGGTCCAGTGCCCGGTGTTGTGCGGGCGCATGGCCAGCTCGTTGACCAGCACCCGGCCGTCGACGGTCTCGAACAGCTCGACCGCGAGGATCCCGGTGACGTCGAGCTCCCCGGCGATGCGCAGCGCCAGCGCCTGGGCCTCCGCGGCCAGCCGCGGGTCGAGGTCGGGGGCCGGCGCGACGACCTCCCGGCAGATGCCGTCGACCTGCAGGGTGGCCACCACGGGGTAGGCAGCCGCCTGCCCGCTCGGCGAGCGGGCGACCAGCGCGGAGAGCTCCCGACGAAACTCGACGTGCTCCTCGGCGAGGACCTGTACGCCGGACGCGTCGGCCACCGAGAACGGCTCGAGGCACTCCTCCTCGGACCGGACCAGCCAGACGCCCTTGCCGTCGTACCCGCCGCGCGTCGTCTTCAGCACGCTCGGGAACCCGAACTCCGCGACCTCGGCCGGCGTGGTCACCACCGCGTGGCGGGGGCTCGGGGCGTCCAGCTCGTCGAGCCGGGCCCGCATCACCGCCTTGTCCTGGGCGTGCACCAGGGCCTGCGGACCGGGCCGGCAGGCGACGCCGTCGGCGGCCAACGCGTGGAGGTGGGCAGTGGGCACGTGCTCGTGGTCGAAGGTCACGACCTCACACCCCGCGGTGACCTCGCGCAGCACGGCCAGGTCGCGGTAGTCACCGACCACGTGGTCGGGGATCACCTGGGCCGCGGACACTCCCTCAGCCTCGGCCAGCAGCCGCAGCGGCAGGCCGAGGGCGACCGCCGGCTGGGCCATCATCCGGGCCAGCTGCCCACCGCCGATGACCGCGAGGGTGGGCGCGGCAGGTGGGCCCTGGGCGGCGTGGGTCACGCCGCCGAGCGTAGTGGTCGAGCGCTGGCGCCCCGTGGTTGACCCGAGCGCCGGACCCGCGGAGGCGTCAGGCCGTCAGCGACTGGCGGCGCGCCGGGGTGGCCTCGAACCGGAGACCCTGGCCACGGATCGTGGTGATCAGGGAGGGTCGGCGGGTGTCGTCGCCGAGCTTGCGGCGCACCCACCCCAGGTGCACGTCGATGGTCTTCGACGACGTCCAGAACGTGGTGTCCCAGACCTCGTGCATCAGCTGTTCGCGCGTCACGATCTCCCCGGCCCGCCGGATCAGGGCGTGGACCAGGTCGAACTCCTTGCGCGAGAGGACGATCTCGTCGTCTCCGCGCCATACGCGGCGGTCGTCGGGATCGAGTCGCACGTCCTGAACCTCATACACGTGGGAAAGGTTAGGAAGGACGCGCCCCTCGCGAGGGCGGAACGAGCCAAGTGGCCCCACTGCTCTGGACCACCGGCTCTGGTGACCGACGCCCCGGTCGAGCCTGCCTCGCTGGTCGAGCCTGCCTCGCTGGTCGAGCTTGTCGAGACCCCGCTCCCCGGTCGCCGGACACCGTGGGATCTCCGGCACATGCTGCGGAATTTCACACGCTGATCGCCCACTGTGTGCTCAGCGGGTGCGGGTGAGGGTCAGCGGCTCGACCAGCCCGAAGCCGTGGATCGGCCGGGCCGGCATCCGCCGGGTGGCGTAGTCCTCGGGAGGAAGGGCGGCGGCCGTCGCCTCGTCCACGATCACCCGGTTCTTCCGAGCCACCGCGGTCAGCCGCGCGGCCAGGTTCACCGGGCGCCCGAAAACGTCACCCAGCCGGGTGACGACCGAGCCGGTGGCCAGCCCCAGCCGGACGTCGGGCAGCCGCTTGTCCCGGCCGATGGTGGCGATGATCCCCTCGGCGGTCGCCACAGCCGACAGCGGGTCGTCGTGGACGAACAGCACGGAGTCGCCGATGCTCTTGATGACCCGACCGCCGTGGGCGGCGATCACGTCGGCGCACCGGGCCTCGAACACCTCCACGAGATCGCCGATGCCGTCCTCGTCGAGCTGGTTGGAGAGCGCGGTGAAGGAGACGATGTCGGCGAAGCCCACGGTCACGTCGACCGTGTGCAGGTCCTCGTCCTCGTTCCCGAGCGACTCGACACGGGCCGCCGCTGCGGCCAGGTGCCGGCGCCACGCATAGACCAGCAGCCGCTCGAACGGGCCGTTCACCTGGTCGACGAGCATCAGCGCGGCCGCCCCGCGGCTGCCGCGGGCGTCCGCTCCGGCCTCGAGCTCCTCGATCCGGTGCACCAGGATCGCCACCTCCCAGTCGGCGAGCCGGGCCATCGTCTGACCCACGCCACGGGTCAGGCTGACGACGGTGTCGAGATCCAGCGCGCCGGTGTCCACGACCTCGTGCACGGTGCGCAGGGCCTCGGCGTCCGCCCGGGTGAAGGCGGCCTCCCCGGCATGCGCGGGAAACCCGAGCGCCCGCCACAGCCGCTGCGTGTGGTCGGCTGGGACGCCGGCGAGCTCGGCCACCTCGGCGGCGTTCAGGCCGGGTGTCTCCCCGAGGATGGCGCGCTCGAGGTCGCTGACCTCGTCGCCCGGGTCAGGTCCCGTCATCGGCCTGCACCGGGGGTCGCCCGGGGCCGGCGGAGTCGCCGTCGGTGTGGTGGCCGTGTAGCAGCTCGTTGAGCTTGCGCTGGGTGGTCTCCACCTGGGGGATGTCGTGCAGGATCACCCGACCGTGCGTGCTGGCGTCGCTGATGATCAGCGTGCCGCACCCCAGCATCCGGTCGATGACGCCCATCTCGTAGGCCACGTCGCTGATCCGCGCCAGCGGGATGTCGTGGCCGCGGCGGACCAGGAGGCCGCTGCGGGTGATCAACCGACGGTTGGTGATCGTGTACGACGCGGTCAGCCAGTCCAGGAACGGCTTCACGACCCACCACAGCGCCACCAGCAGCCCGACGATCCAGACCCCGGCGGCGACGTTGCCGTCGGCGACGGTTCGATCGAGGAACACCGCGACCGCCAGGATGAGGACCAGGATCAGGAACGGCAGGAGCAGCGCCTTGGGGTGCGTACGGGTGTCGACGACGACCCGCTCGCCCTCGTTGAGCAGCTTGGGATTGATGGCCACGGGTCGATCCTCTCACCGATCCGGTCGGATCCGGACGTGCCGCACGTCGCCGGCGCTCACGGTCACCGAACCGGTCGCCGTGTCCACCCGCAGCGCCCCGTCATCGGTGATCGCGCGACCGACGCCGGTGACCGTCACCCCTGATGGCAGGTCCACCGCGACCGGCTCGTCCCGGGAGGTGCGGCAGCGGGCGGTGTAGGCCGCGTGCAGCCGCGCCTGGCCGTCCGGTCGCTGCCACGCGTCGTACCGCTCCCCCAGCCGGAGCAGCAGGTCGGCGAGCAGGGCGGTGCGGTCCGGGCCCTCCGCCCCGTCCGTCGCCCCGTCCGTCAACAGGGCCAGCAGCAGCGAGGTGGGAGGCGGCGCCCCGGGCGGCGGGTCGGGGAGCTCGGCCGGCGTGGTGGTCACGTTCACCCCGATGCCGAGCACCGCCGCCGGTCCGGCGGGGGTGTCGACGCGCTCGACGAGGATGCCGGCCACCTTGCGGTCGTCCACCAGTACGTCGTTGGGCCACTTCAGAACCACTCGTGGCGAGCCGCCACCGGTTGGCTCCACTAGGGGGTCCACCGCGTCGGCGAGCGCCACACCGCACAGCAGCGGCAGCCAGGGCCAGCGCCCGGCCTCGACCGTGGGCCGGACCAGGGCGGAGAGGGTGAGCGCGGCCCGGGGTGGGGTCTCCCAGGTCCGGTCGAGCCGCCCGCGGCCGGCGGTCTGGTGCTCGGCGACCACGACGAGGCCGTGGGCGGCGCCGGCGCGGGCCCGGTCGGCCACGACCGCGTTGGTGGAGCCTGCCTCCGCCACGACCTCCACGGTGAAGCCGGCCAGTCCGGCAAGCCCCGCCAGGCGGCCCTCGTCCAGCGGGGGCCGCGGGCCGGGCCGCACTGCGCGCTCGTCGGTCACGGCACTAGATTGGCCCATGCCGATCCGAGGAGGCCAGACCGTGTCAGAGACAGCGCCTGCATCTGCCGACGCGAGGGGACCGCTGGACATCCACACCACCGCGGGCAAGCTCGCCGAGAAGGAGTACCGCCTGGACGAGGCGGTGCGGGTGGCCGACGAGAAGGCCCGGGAGAAGCAGCACAAGAAGGGTCGCAAGTCCGCCCGCGAGCGGATCGAGCTGCTCTTCGACGAGGGCAGCTTCGTCGAGATGGACGAGCTGGCCCGGCACCGCTCCACCAACTTCGGGCTCGAGCAGCGGCGCCCCTACGGCGACGGCGTGATCACCGGTTTCGGCACGATCGACGGTCGCCAGGTGTGCGTGTTCTCCCAGGACTTCTCCATCTTCGGCGGTTCGCTGGGCCAGGTGTACGGCGAGAAGATCTGCAAGGTGATGGACCTCGCCATCAAGACCGGCTGCCCGATCATCGGGATCAACGAGGGCGCCGGGGCGCGGATCCAGGAGGGCGTGGTCTCGCTCGGCCTGTACGGGGAGATCTTCAAGCGCAACGTGCACGCCTCCGGGGTGATCCCCCAGATCTCGATGATCATGGGCAACTGCGCCGGCGGTCACGTCTACTCGCCGGCCGTCACCGACTTCACGATCATGGTCGACCAGACCTCGGCGATGTTCATCACCGGCCCGGACGTCATCAAGACCGTCACCGGCGAGGACGTCACGATGGAGGAGCTCGGCGGCGCCCGAACGCACAACACGAAGTCCGGCAACAGCCACTACATGGCCTCCGACGAGGACGACGCCATCGACTACGTGAAGTCCCTGCTGTCCTTCCTGCCGCCCAACAACCTCGACGCGCCGGTGATCTACGAGGAGGACGTGGACCTGGAGAACACCGACCTGGACCGGGCGCTCGACACGATCATCCCGGACTCGCCGAACCAGCCCTACGACATGCACGACGTCATCACCACGGTGCTGGACGACCAGGAGTTCCTGGAGGTGCAGGAGCTGTTCGCACCCAACATCGTCGTGGGGTTCGGCCGGGTGGAGGGCCGCCCGATCGGGGTGGTCGCCAACCAGCCCATGCAGTTCGCCGGCACCCTCGACATCGACGCCTCGGAGAAGGCGGCCCGCTTCGTCAGGTTCTGCGACGCGTTCAACCTGCCGGTGCTGACGTTCGTGGACGTGCCCGGCTTCCTCCCCGGCACCGACCAGGAGTGGGACGGGATCATCCGCCGTGGCGCCAAGTTGATCTACGCCTACTCCGAGGCCACCGTGCCGCTGGTCACGGTGATCACCCGCAAGGCCTACGGCGGGGCGTACGACGTGATGGGCTCCAAGCACCTCGGCGCCGACATGAACCTCGCCTGGCCGACCGCGCAGATCGCGGTGATGGGCGCCCAGGGGGCCGTCAACATCCTGTACCGCAAGGAGCTCAAGGAGGCCGAGGACCCGGATGCCCTGCGGGCCCAGCTGATCGACGAGTACGAGACCACCCTGGCCAATCCCTACCAGGCGGCCGAGCGGCTCTACATCGACGGCGTGATCTCGCCGCGCAACACCCGGGCCGAGGTGATCAAGGCGCTGCGGGTGCTGCGCACGAAGCGAGCCACGCTGCCGGCGAAGAAGCACGGGAACATCCCGCTGTGACCGCGCCCGACCAGCCTCCGCAGCTGCGGATCATCAACGCCGACGCCACCGACGAGGAGGTGGCGGCCATCGTGGCCGCGCTGGCCGCGGTGGGCGCCCCCATGACCCGGACCCGGCGCGGCTCGGAGTGGGCCGCGCCGGATCGAGCCGTCCGGGTGCGCTACTCCCACGGCGCGGGCGGCTGGCTCTCCAGCTCTCGCCCGCGCTGAGCGGCCGGCTCCGGGCACCCCTGTTCCGGACGCCGGTCGCCTCGGCCCGGGGCGAAGCAGGCGGCCACCGTCGCGATCCCCACGGAGACGGCCCCGGTGAGCAACGCCGGCCCGATCGCGCCGTCGTACCCGACCGGGCTGATCTGCCCGTCGTACCCGAGGAAGACCGCGGTCAGCACGGCCACGCCGAGCGCGACGCCGAACTCGCGCACCGTGCTGTTGGCGGAGCTGGCGATGGCGAACTCGCCCTCGGGGAGCCCGTCGAGCACGGCGGTGGCGCTGGGGGCGAAGGTCAGCCCCATGCCGACGCCGGCCATCAGCAGTGCGGGCAGGAACGCGGGGTACGCCGCGGCGGTCTCGGTGAGCCAGGCGAACCACACCAGCGCGGCGGTCTGCAGCACCAGCCCCGAGACCAGGAGCACCCGCAGCCCGAGCCGGCCCACCAGGGCGCCGGCGACGGGCGCGACCACCATCGGGGCCGCGGTCCACGGGAGCGTGCGGATCCCCGCCTCAAGGGGTGAGTAGCCCTGGACCACTTGGAGGTACTGCGCGAGCAGGAACACCGCTCCGAACATGCCGAGGGTGAACGTCAGCCCGATCACGTTGGCCACGCTGAAGCCGCGCGAGGAGAAGAGCCGCAGGGGCAGGACGGCGTCGCGTCGGCCGCGGGCCCACAGCACGTACGCCGGCAGCAGCAAGGCCGCGACCACCAGCGGCACGAGGACCCCGGCGGAGGTCCAGCCGTCGTCGTTGCCGTGCACGATCCCCCAGATGCCCAGGAAGACCGCGCCACCGAGCATCGCAGCGCCGACCAGGTCGAGGCGCTGCCATGCGCCGCGGGACTCGCGGACGGCCAGCACCAGCAGCGGGGCCGCGACCAGGGCGACCGGCACGTTTAGCCAGAAGATCGCCTGCCAGCTGACCCCCTCCACCACGGCGCCGCCGATCACCGGGCCTAGGGCGACGCCGAGCCCGGAGACGCCGCCCCAGATCCCGATCGCCGCCGCGCGCATCGTCGCGGGCACCGATGCGGCCAGGAGGGTGAGGGAGAGCGGCATGATCGCGGCGGCGCCCAGCCCCTGGACGGCCCGGGTGACGATCAGCGCCTCCGACGAGGCGCTCAGGGCCGCCCCGATCGAGGCCAGGGTGAACACGGCCAGCCCGGCGAGCATCACCCGGCGGCGGCCGAGCCGGTCGCCCAGAGTGGCGGCGGGCAGCATGAACGTGGCGAAGGTCAGGGTGTAGGCGTTCATGAACCACGACAGCTCCCCCACCGACGCGCCGAGATCGGCCCGCATCACGGGGAGGGCGCTGGTCATCACCAGGTTGTCGAGGGTGGCCATGAACATCGGGAGCGAGGCGGCCGCGACCGCCAGCCAGACCGGGACCGGACGCGGTGCGCGCGTGGCCCTCGGCTCGGCCGTCGCCACCGAACGGGTGGTGTCGAGCAACGTCATGACGGTCCTCCTGACCGGAAGCTGTTGTATGCATCGAATGATTACTTACGTTTCGGAACACTAAGTAATCGACTGATAACATGTCAAGGGTGAAGACGCAGAAGGCGACCCGAATGCCCGTGGAGGAGCGCCGCGAGCTGGTGCTCCGGGCCGCGACCCGGGCCTTCGCCCGCGGGGGCTACACCGGCACCAGCACCGACGCGGTCGCCCGCGAGGCGGGGGTGTCCCAGCCCTACGTGGTCCGGATCTTCGGCACCAAGCTCGACCTCTTCCTCGAGGTCTTCGCACGCTCCGCGGACCGGATCCAGGCGGCGTTCGGATCGGTACTCGCCGAGGGCCCCTTCGACCCGGAGAGCGAGGAGGACTGGGACCGGCTGGCGCTGGCCTATGCCGAGCTTCTGGAGGACCACGACCTGCTGATGGTGCTCATGCACGGCTTCGCGGCAGGCGGCGCCGATCCCGAGATCGCGGCCTGCGGTCGAGCCGGGATGGGCCGGATCTACGCCACCATCGCCAGCACCGGGTGCACCCCGGAGCGGGCCCGTGACTTCATCGCCAAGGGAATGCTCCTCAACGTCATGGTCTCCATCGGGGCTCCCAGCCACCCGGACGACGCCGCGGACCTGGACCCGCTCACCGCCTGCGCCTTCGGCGACCTGCTCCCGTCGCTGACCTCGTAGGCTCGACCGGGTGACCACGCGACCCGTTGACGAGATCTCCGACCGGTACGTCGAGGACTACGTCGCCCTCGACCCCGCCCTGGCCAGCTACCTGGGCATCGAGGGCCACGAGGACCGGCTTCCCGACTACTCCCCCGACGGGTTCGCCGCCCGGGAGGAGGTCACCGCGCGCGCCCTGGCTGCGGCCACCGCGGCGAGTCCGGTCGACGAGCGCGAGGCGGTGGCCCGCGACGCATTCCTCGAGCGGCTCGGGCTGGCGGTGGAGTGGACCGAGGCGGGGCTGGGCCGCAGCGAGTTCAGCGTGATCGACAGCGGCCTGCACAGCATCCGTCAGGTCTTCGACCTGATGTCCACCGAGGGCGAAGAGGCCTGGGCGGCCATCGACGCGCGGCTGGCGGCCATCCCGCAGACCCTCGCCGGCTACCGCACCACCCTGCTGGAGGAGGCGGACCGGGGCCGGGTGTCGGCCACCCGGCAGTACACCGAGGTGGCCACCCAGGTCCGCAACTGGACCGGGCAGGAGGGCGAGACCGGCGACCTGTTCGCGGGTCTCGTCGCAGACAGCGACGTCGACGGCACGCTGGCCCAGAGCCTCGAGCGGCACGCCGCGGCCGCGTCGGCGGCGTTCGCGGAGTTCGGCGAGTTCCTGGTGCGCGAGCTGGCACCACGGGGCCGGGCGAAGGAGGCCGTCGGCCGCGACCACTACGCCCTGGCCTCGCGCACCTTCCTCGGTGCCACCGTCGACCTGGACGACACCTACGCCTGGGGCTGGGAGGAGCTGAAGCGCCTGCACGACGACATGACCGCGACCGCCGGCCGGATCGTTCCCGGCGCCGGGGTCGACGAGGCGGTCGCTGCCCTCGACGCCGACCCGGACCGGCGGGTCGAGGGCAAGGAGGCGTTCCGGGACTGGATGCAGCAGCTGGCCGACCGCACCATCGACGAGCTCGCCGGCGTCCACTTCGACATCCCCGACCCCATCCGACGGATCGAGTGCCGCCTGGCCCCGACGAACGACGGGGGCATCTACTACACCGGGCCCTCGGAGGACTTCACCCGCCCGGGCCGGATGTGGTGGTCGGTCCCCGACGGCATCACCTCCTTCACTCCGTGGCGGGAGGTGACCACCGTCTACCACGAGGGGGTGCCGGGGCATCACCTGCAGGTCGCCCAGACGGCCTACCGGCGCGACGTACTCAACCGGTGGCAGCGTCTGATGTGCTGGGTGAGCGGGCACGGCGAGGGCTGGGCGCTCTACGCCGAGCGGCTGATGGACGAGCTGGGCTACCTGTCCGACCCCGCCGACCGGTTGGGGATGCTCGACGGGCAGTCCTTCCGGGCGGCCCGGGTGATCGTCGACATCGGCATGCACCTGGAGCTGGAGATCCCCCGCGACAACCCGTTCGGCTTCCGTCCCGGTCAGACGTGGACCCCGGAGATCGGGCTGGAGTTCATGCGCGCGCACAGCCGGATGGAGGACGCGTTCGTCCGGTTCGAGGTGAGCCGCTACCTCGGGTGGCCGGGGCAGGCTCCGTCGTACAAGGTGGGCGAGCGGATCTGGCTCCAGGCCCGAGCCGATGCGCGGGCCAGGTCCGGCGGAGACTTCGACCTCCGGGCGTTCCACCGCGCGGCGCTCGACCTCGGCTCGATCGGCCTCGACCCGCTCACGACCGCCCTGGCCCGCCTGTGACCGACACGCTCGTCCTGGCCTCCGCGTCGCCCGCCCGGCTGGCCACCTTGCGGGCGGCCGGGGTGGAGCCCCTGGTCATCGTGTCGGGGGTCGACGAGGCGCGGCTGGACGGCCTCCCGCCGGTCGAGCTGGCGCTGCAGCTGGCCGAGCTCAAGGCCGCGGCCGTGGCGAGTGAGCCCGGTCTGCCGGACGGCGCGGTCGTCCTGGGCTGCGACTCGGTGCTCGAGCTCGACGGGGAGGCGCTGGGCAAGCCGATCGACGCCGCGGACGCGACCCGGCGGTGGCGGACGATGCGCGGCCGGTCCGGGGTGCTGCACACCGGTCATGCCCTGCACGACCCGGCGACGGGTCGGGTCGCGGCGGCCACCGCGTCGACGACTGTGCACTTCGCGGACCTCGACGACGACGAGATCGACGCCTACGTCGCCACCGGCGAGCCGCTGGCCGTCGCCGGTGCGTTCACGATCGACGGCTTCGGCGGGGCGTTCGTGACCGGGATCGAGGGCGACCACCACAACGTCGTCGGGGTCAGCCTCCCGGTGGTCAGGGAGCTGCTGGCGGAGCTGGGTCGATCGTGGACGGCCCTGTGGCGGGAGCCGCCGGCGGATCCGCAGCGCCCACCAGCTCCTCCAGCTCCTGGCTGACCCCGGGGTGCCGGAACACCCAGGTCCGGATCAGGTAGAACCGGGCGGCGGTGCCCAGCCCGAGGCCGATGACGTTGGCCGACAGGTTGTCCGACAGCGGGTCGTCCAGGCCGAGCAGGGCGCGACTCGCCCACAGGCAGCCGATGGGGATGGCCATCGTGGCCACGGTGATGGCGACGTACGCCGTGCGCCCGCCGTCGGCATGCACCGGCGGCCGGTGCCGGAACGCCCAGGACCGGGTCCCGCGGTAGCTCACGAACATGCCGATCACGTTGGCCACGACGTACCCGAGGATCGGATGGCCGTTCAGGAGCGGGGTGTAGGCGCGGCTGTACCCGTGCACCAGCAGGTTGAAGAGGAACAGTGACACGAGGGTGGCCACGCCCCCCACAGCGAGGAACATGCTCACCTCGCTGAGGTAGCGCTTCCAGCGCGGCCCGCCCATGGGGGCACAGGCTACCCCGCTACTCCACCGGCAGCCCGAGGCCGCGCGCGATCAGCATGCGCTGGACCTCCGAGGTCCCCTCACCGATCTCGAGCACCTTGGCGTCGCGGTAGAAGCGGGCGACCGGGTACTCCTCCATGAAGCCGTAGCCGCCGAACACCTGGGTCGCGATCCGGGTGCCGGTGACCGCGGACTCCGTGGCGTGGAGCTTGGCGACCGAGGCGGCGCGCTTGAACGCGGCGCGGTCGGCCGCGGACGCCGACTCGGGCATCGCGTCCTTCATCGCGGCCGCACGGTAGGTGAGGAGCCGGGCCGCGTCGAGCATCACCTGGAGGTCGGCGATCTGGAAGGCCAGCCCCTGCTTGCGCCCGATCGGGACGTTGAAGCTCTGCCGCTCTCCCGCGTACTGCACGCTCAGGTCCAGGCACGCCTGGAGACACCCGACGGCCAGCGCGGCGATCGCGACCCGGCCGTCGTCCAGGGTGGCCAGGAACTGCGCGTAGCCGCGCCCGCGCTCGCCGAGCAGGTTCGCCTCGGGCACGTGCACGTCGGTGAGGGTCAGCGGGTGGGTGTCCGAGGCGTGCCAGCCGAGCTTGTCGTAGGCCGGCTCGGCCATGAAGCCAGGCGTGCCCGCCGGCACCAGGATGGTGCTGATCTCGGGGCGGTACCGGTGCTCGCCGTCGGCTGCGGTCTCCCCCAGCACCATGCCGGTGCGGGCCGTCACGGTGACCACGCTGGTGAGCTCGGACCCGGAGTTGGTGATGAACTGCTTGGAGCCGTTGATCACCCACTCCTCATCCACCAGCTCCGCCCGGGTCCGCGTGGCGCCGGCGTCGGAGCCGGCCCCGGCCTCGGTCAGGCCGAACCCCGCGAGCGCCTGGCCGGAGACCAGGTCCGGCAGCCAGGTCTGCTTCTGCTCGTCCGTTCCGTAGGTGAGGATCGGGTTGATCCCCAGCCCTACCGCCGCCTCGAGCGTGATCCCCATCGACTGGTCCACCCGGCCGAGCTCCTCGATCGCCAGGCACAGGCTGGTGAACCCCCCGTCCTCCGCCGCGAGCCCGGCACCGCCGTACTCCTCGGGGGCGGTGAGCCCGAACAGCCCGAGCTTGCCCATGGCCCGCACGGTGTCCACCGGGAAGTGGTGCTCCCGGTCCCACTGCGCCGCGTACGGCGCGATCTCGGCCTCCGCGAACTCGCGGACGGTACGGCGGAACTCCTCGTGCTCACGCGACAGCTCGAACGTCATGCGCGCCATGCTAACCCGGTTGGTTAGCGATTGTTAACCTGCCGCCTGGCGGTACGCTGCGCACGCGGCCGCCGCGCGGTCGACCGACGGATGACCGAGGAGGATCAGTGTCCGAGCCGTCGCAGCTGCGACCCCTGCAGAAGGTCCTGGTCGCCAACCGCGGCGAGATCGCCGTCCGGGTGGTCCGGGCGTGCAAGGACGCCGGCATCGGAAGTGTGGCGGTCTACGCCGATCCCGACCGCGACGCGGTGTTCGTCCGGCTCGCCGACGAGGCCTACGCCCTGGGCGGCGCCACCCCCGCCGAGACCTACCTGGACATCGAGAAGCTCCTCGAGATCGCCCGCCGCTCCGGCGCGGACTCCGTGCACCCGGGCTACGGCTTCCTGGCCGAGAACGCCGGCTTCGCCCAAGCGGTCATCGACGCTGGACTGATCTGGATCGGCCCGCCGCCCACCGCGATCGAGAAGTTGGGCGACAAGGTGCAGGCCCGACACATCGCCCAGAAGGTGGGCGCGCCCCAGGTGGTCGGGACCCCCGACCCGGTCAGCGGCGCCGACGAGGTGGTCGCGTTCGCCGAGCAGCACGGGCTTCCGATCGCGATCAAGGCGGCCTTCGGCGGCGGCGGCCGCGGGCTCAAGGTGGCGCGGAAGCTCGAGGAGGTCGCCGAGCTCTACGACTCCGCGGTCCGCGAGGCGGTGACCGCCTTCGGTCGGGGCGAATGCTTCGTCGAGCAGTACCTCGACCACCCCCGCCACGTCGAGACCCAGTGCCTCGCCGACCAGCACGGCAACGTCGTGGTCGTCTCCACCCGCGACTGCTCCCTCCAGCGCCGCCACCAGAAGCTCGTCGAGGAGGCCCCCGCGCCGTTCCTCGCCCCCGACCAGGTCGAGCGGCTGTACTCCGCCTCGAAGGCGATCCTGCACGAGGCCGGGTACGTCGGCGCCGGGACCTGCGAGTTCCTGGTCGGCGTGGACGGAACGATCTCGTTCCTCGAGGTCAACACCCGCCTCCAGGTCGAGCACCCGGTCACCGAGGAGGTGACCGGCCTCGACCTGGTGCGTGAGATGTTCCGGATCGCCGCCGGTGAGGAACTGGGCTACGACGACCCCGAGATCATCGGGCACTCCATCGAGTTCCGGATCAACGCCGAAGACGCCGGCCGCGGCTTCATGCCGGCGCCGGGCACGCTGACCCGCTGGGAGCCGCCCAGCGGTCCCGGTGTCCGGGTCGACGGCGGATACGTGGCCGGACAGACGATCCCCGGCTCGTTCGACTCCCTCATCGCCAAGCTCGTCGTCACCGGCCGCGACCGGACCCAGGCGCTGGAGCGTTCCCGACGCGCACTGGCGGAGTTCCAGGTGGACGGGATGCCGACCGTGATCCCCTTCCATGCCGCAGTCGTCGAGGACCCGGCCTTCATCGGTGACGGGGAGCGGTTCCGGATCTACACGCTCTGGATCGAGAACGACTTCGACAACCAGATCGCGCCGTACGGCGGCGACGCCGGGCCCGATGTCGTAGACGCCGCCGAGCGACAGCGGGTGACGGTCGAGGTCGGCGGTCGACGGCTGGAGGTGACGCTGCCGGCCGGCCTCGGTGGGTTCGGCGGCGGCCTGAGCGGTCTCGGCGCGGGCGTCGGCAAACGGCCGCTGCGCAGCGGGTCGGGCAAGCGCTCAGGCTCCGCGGTGTCCGGGGATGCCGTCGCCTCCCCCATGCAGGGCACCATCGTCAAGATCGCCGTCGAGGAGGGCCAGGTGGTCGCCGAGGGCGACGTCATCGTCGTCCTCGAGGCGATGAAGATGGAGCAGCCGCTCAAGGCGCACAAGGCCGGCACGGTCACCGGCCTGAACGCCCAGGTGGGAGCCACCGTCACCAACGGCGCCGTCCTCTGCGAGCTCAAGGACTGACCACCCCCTGGGCGGATAGTCCGCCGCGAAAATCATGTCCGCACGCCCCTTGAGGATGATTTTCGCGGCGGACTATCTCCAATCAGGGTCAGGCGGGGCGGATCCGGAAGGTGAACCAGGTGGAGCGCAGGCCAAGGATGGAGCGAGCGGTGTCTCCGGAGACGGTCACCGTTGCCTTGCTGCCGACCACCCGCAGCGAGGTGACTCGGCCGCCCCACTGCCCGTTGCCGTCCCGGCCGACGACCACGAGCCGGCGCAGGTCGCCGATCGACGGGAAGCGACGCTCGAACGCCTGGTCGGTGAAGGTGACCGACCAGTCGTGCACCGGGTTGCCGGACCAGCCGTCGTAAGGGTCCTCCTGGGCAGGCAGATACGGCACGGACCCTGCCGAGGTCCAGCCCCCGCTGCTGGAGGAGAACTGCGTGAACGCCGGCTCGCCGCCGGCGAGCAGGGCCCGGCCGGCGGTGAAGTCGATGGCGGCGTTGGTGGCGGGGTGCTCGGCGGCGTACCCGCCGTACACCTGGCAGGAGGTGGTGTCGCAGATCTGGTAGTGACGGGCGCGCGGGTGGGCACGTTCGTAGGCGGCGTAGGTGCGCGCCGCGACCGCCTGGGCCCGGACCGCCGCCGTGGACCAGAGGGCCGGCATCTCGAGCGGCACCACCCCGCGCAGGTAGTGCTCCAGGGACAGCACGTTGACGGTGTCTCTGGCCTTGCCACCGGCCGGTGCCGAGCGAAGCGTGCCGCGATAGGGACGGATGCCGCTCGGCGTGACCAGCGCGACGGGACTGCCCCCGGCATGGAACTCCACGGCGCCCGTGAGCACCTTCCACCGCACCCACGAGCCCTTCCGGTAGGACACCACGGTCCGGCTACCCGCGCCGGGCGTCAGCCGCCACCGGGTCGCGCCGTTGGCCGGCAGCGCCCACTGCTCGCGCGAGGAGACGTCGCGCACCCGGAGTCCGGCGCGGGTCCGGACCACGACGTCGGAGGTGGTGTCCGCGCTGATCAGGACCCGGACCCGACCGTTCGCCGTGCCCCAGCTGGTGCCGGGGTAGTAGAAGTTGGCGATCTGCCGGTAGGTGAGGCCCGCCCGGGCCGCCCCCTCCGCGCCGTACTGCGACATGCCGTGCCCGTGGCCGTATCCGTGTCCCCGGACCACCACCCGGGCGTCCGTCGGGACGTTCCAGCTGTCGGCGGCCAGCGCGGGCGCGGCGGTGACGCCCCCGGCGAGCAGGGCGGCCAGGGCCGCTGGGATGCCGAGGCGGGCGAGGGCGGTGCGGACGGACATGACGAAGGGGCTCCCCGGGGGTTGTCGGGCGGAAGCCACGATCGCATCACGAATCCCGGCTCGACACACCCCGGTCGGGGAAATCGGCCCGAGACGCCCGAGCGCGAGCGCGGCCCAGTCGGACTGGGTGGAGGCTGGGTGAGGCCCTCTACGCTCGGGTCATGGAATGGCTACTGGTCATCATGGCGCTGATCGGAGGCGGCGTGCTGCTGTCCCGTCGTCGCCAGCAGCAGGCGGACGAGCAGCGCCGGGCCGAGGCACTGGAGCGGGTCCGCAAGGTCGCCGACGAGGACGTGACCCGGTTCGGCGAGGAGCTGATGGGGCTGCACGTCGACACGATGACCACCGAGCTGGACGAGGCGATGCGCCAGGACTACCAGCGCGCCCTGGACTCCTATGAGAACGCCAAGGCGCTGCTCGCCGACGTGCGCGAGCCCGGCGACGTCTCCGAGGTGACGCGGACCCTGGAGGACGGCCGCTACGCCAAGGCCTGCGTGCGGGCCAGAGCGGCCGGGGAGCCGCTCCCGGCGCGGCGACCACCCTGCTTCTTCAACCCCGCCCACGGGCCGGCCCAGACCGACGTGACCTGGGCGCCGCCGGGCGGGGAGGAGCGCGAGGTGCCGGTCTGCCTGGCCGACGCCGACCGGCTGGCGCAGGGTGCGGAGCCCGACACCCGCCAGGTGCGCAGCGGCAACCGGATGGTGCCGTGGTTCCAAGGCGGTCCGGCCTATGCGCCGTACGCCGGCGGGTACTGGGGCGGATATGCCGCCAACGGGCTCTTTCCCGGGTTCATCCTCGGGTCGATGATGGTCGGCGGGTTCGGCTCCGACGGCAGCTACGCGGACGGGTTCGCCGACGGTCAGGACGCCGGCGGGGATGCTGGTGGCGACGCCGGGGGTGACGGCGGTGGAGACGGCGGCGGCGACTTCGGTGGCGACGGCGGCGGTTGGGGCGACTTCGGCGGGGACTTCGGCGACTTCGGCGGCTTCTAGACCTGGTGCAACCGGCGCGCGGCCTCGGCGATCGAACCGCTCATCGAGGGGTACACGGTGAACGCCTGGGCGAGCTGGTCGGCGGTCAGCGACTCGGCCACCGCGACCGACACCGGGTGAATCAGCTCGGAGGCGCGCGGGGCGACCACAACGCCGCCGACCACGGTCCCCGTGCCGGGGCGGCAGAAGAGCTTGACGAACCCCTCCCGCACCCCGTGCATCTTCGCCCGGGCGTTGCCGGCCAGCGGCAGGGTGACCACCTCGGCCTGGACCTCGCCGCTGTCGACGGCGCGCTGGGACCAGCCGACGGTGGCGATCTCGGGTGAGGTGAAGACGTTGGCGCTCACCTTGCGCAGGTTCAGCGGGGTGACCGCGTCGCCGAGGTAGTGCCACATCGCGATCCGGCCCTGCATCGCGGCCACCGAGGCGAGCATCAGCACCCCGGTGCAGTCCCCCGCGGCGTAGATCCCGCGCGCCGAGGTGCGGGAGACCCGGTCGACCCGGATGAAGCCGTTGTCCTCGAGGATCACCCCGGCATCCTCGAGCCCGATGCCGGCGGTGTTCGGCACCGAGCCCAGCGCCAGGATGCAGTGGGACCCCTCCACGGAGCGGCCGTCGGTGAGCCGGACGGTGACCACGTCCCCGTCCCGGGTCACCGACTCCATCCGGGAGCGGCTCAGCAGGCTCATCCCGCGTCTGGTGAGGACATCTTCGAGCACCGCGGCCGCGTCGGCGTCCTCGCCTGGGAGCACCTGGTCCCGGGAGGACACCAGGGTGACCGGGATGCCGAGGGACAGGTACGCCGAGGCGAACTCCACGCCGGTCACGCCCGAGCCGACCACGACCAGGTGCGTGGGCACCTCGGCCAGGTCGTAGACCTGCTCCCAGGTGAGGATCCGCTCCCCGTCCGGCACGGCGGTGGGCAGGGTGCGCGGCGAGGCACCGGTGGCCACGAGCACCGCGTCGGCCTCGACGGAGCCCTGCGATCCGTCGGCGCCGGTCACCGCCACCCGGTGCGGGCCGTCCAGCTGCCCCCGGCCGGACACCACCCGCACCCCCTCGCGCTCGAGCCGGATCGCGATGTCCCGGGACTGGTCGGCGGCCAGCCGCTTGACCCGCGCGTTCACCACCCCCAGGTCGACAGCCAGGTGGGCGGCGGGGTCGCCCCGGTGGTCGGTGGCGATCACGCCGAGCTCGGCGGCGCCGCCCATGTCGGCCATGAACTCGGCGGTGGCGATCAGGGTCTTGGAGGGGACGCAGTCGGAGAGCACGGCCGAGCCGCCGAGTCCGTCGCAGTCCACGACCGTGGCCTCCGCGCCGAGCTGGGCGGCCACCAGGGCTGCCTCGTAGCCGCCGGGACCGCCTCCGAGGACGACGACGTGGGTCACCGAGGTCTCACAGGTTGATCATGTGGCCGGCGATGCCGTGCACGGCCTCCTTGACGGCCTCGGTGAGGGTCGGGTGGGCGAACACGTTGCGGGAGACCTCGTCGGCGGTGAGGTCCCACTGCTGGGCGAGCGTCAGTACCGGCAGCAGCTCGGTCACGTCGGGGCCGATCATGTGGGCGCCGAGGAGCTCGTTGTGGGTGGCGTCGGCCACCACCTTGACGAAGCCCACCGCCTCCCCCAGACCCTGCGCCTTCCCGTTCGCCGCGAAGGGGAAGGTGGCCGTCTTCACGTCGTACCCGAGCTCCTTGGCCTGCGCCTCGGAGTAGCCGAAGGACCCGATCTGGGGCTGGCAGTACGTCGCCCGCGGGATCATGGCGAAGTCGATCTCCATGGTCTCCGCGCCGGCGATGGTCTCCGCGGCCACGATGCCCATCGCCTCCGCCACGTGGGCGAGCATCATCTTGCCGGTGACGTCGCCGATGGCGTACACGTTCTCGACATTGGTGCGGCCACGCGCGTCGACTTCGATGGCGCCCCGCTCGGACACGGCCACGCCGGTGTTCTCCAGTCCGTAGCCGTCGACGCGCGGCGCGAACCCGATCGCCTGCAGCACCTTGTCGGCCTCGAGCACCTGCTGGTCGCCGCCGCCCGCCGGGCTGACCGTGACTCGCACCGGCTGGCCGGAGGCGGAGCCTGGGTCCTCGATCGCCTCGACCTTCGTCGAGAGCAGCACCTTCACGCCGAGCTTCTTGTAGTGCTTGAGCAACTCCTTGGAGACGTCGGCGTCCTCCGTGGGCACCATCCGGTCGAGGAACTCGACG